>NZ_AOSQ01000003.1:0-101460 GCF_000349605.1 Kocuria sp. UCD-OTCP | reverse complement strand
GAACCCGCCCCCTGGCCGCCCCCCTGCTCGTCGCTGCGGCCGCGGCCCTGACCCGTGCCGGCGGCGGCCCGGGCGCGGTCGTCCCGTCGGCCGCGCTTGAGCGCGGCCTGCAGCCGTTCCTTCGCGCGGGTCCGGCGGAAGCGCTGGAGCTGGGCCATGACCTGGTCGCGGGTGAGATCGTTCTTGCGCGCGTGCTTCTTGATCTCCCACGGGAAGTAGTACGGCTCCCACGGGATCTCGTCGTCCGCCTTCCACGTCCCGCCCACGAGGTAGCGCACCACCGTGTTGAGGAAGGCCATCACGGGCACCGCGAACAGGGCGCCTGCGATGCCGAAGAGGATGGTGCCGGACGCGACGGCGAGGAAGACCGCGAGGGGGTGCAGGGACACGGCCCGGCCCATCACGAGCGGCTGCAGGACGTTGGACTCGATCTGCTGCACCAGCAGCACCACGGCGAGCATGGCCAGGGCGGTGCCGAAGCCGTTGGCCACGAGGGCGACGAGCACGGCGACCGCGCCGGTGAGCACGGCGCCCACGATCGGGATGAAGGAGCCCAGGAACACGAGGATGCCGATGGGCAGGGCGAGGGGGACGCCGAGCAGCGCCGCGCCGAGCCCGATGCCCACGGCGTCCACGAACGCCACGAAGCCCTGGATGCGGGCGTACTGCACGAGCGAGGTCCAACCCCGGCGGCCGGCGCCGTTGACGGCCCGCCGCGCGCTGACCGGGAACAGCCGGACGAGGAAGAGCCAGATCCGCTCGCCGTCCATGAGGAAGAACAGCAGGGTGAAGAGCATGATGATGATGCCGGTCAGCACGTTGCCCGCCGTCGAGCCGAAGGACATGGCGCCCGAGAGGATGGCCTCGCTGTTGTCCTGGATCGTGGTGCCGAGGTCGTCGATCCAGTCGTTCACGCTGTCGGCGCTGAGGTTCAGCGGCCCGTCCTCGAGCCAGCCCAGCAGCTGCTGGGTGCCGACCACCACGTTCTCGGACAGCTGCGCGAAGCCCAGCACGATCTGCCGGCCGGCGAGCACGAGCAGACCCGTCACGAGGCCGATGAGCACGAGCACCGCGGTGCCCGAGGCCAGGCCCGCCGGCACGTGCTGTCCGCGCAGCCACTTCACCAGCGGGAACAGGAGCCCGGCGAGCAGGCCGGCGATGAGCACGGGGATGATGACCACCGTGATCGTCGACAGCATGTACCCGAGCAGCCCCACGGCCGCGAGGATGATGATGAGCCGCCACGACCACGCCGCGGCCACCCGCACCGAGACCGCGACGCCACCCGCGGCGTTGCCGTGCAGCGGGGGGAGCTCGGTGCCGGGTCCCGGCCGCAGCGGCCGCTCGGCGTCGTGCGATGTCGAAGGCATGGAGCCATCTTGGCACGGCGGTCCGACCGCCGGGCGCCCCCCGGCCGGGGCCGGACGACGATTCCGCGGGCCGGTCCGGCACGCGGGGCGCGCGCGGTGGAAGACTGGCGGGATGTCACGCACTTTCCTCCGCGTTCTCGCCCAGCGCCGGCCGGCTCCCGGCCTGACCCCGGACGCTCCGCCGCGGGAGGAGCTGGAGGCCGTGCTCCGCGCCGCCGCGGGGACCTTTTCGAAANGCCGGCGGCCAGAAAAGCTCATCGAAAACCGCCGCTCCGCGCCGGAGCTCGCGGCCGCGCTGGCGGGGCTGACCCGGGTGCCCAACATGTCGGCGCCCTTCCCCCGGCTCAAGGGCAAGCAGCTGCGCCGGCTCGCGGCCTTCCGGGGCGCCCTGAAGTGGGCGAGCACGGGCGGCCTGGGGTGCGCGCTCGTCTTCAGCCCCGACGACACCCTGGGCGTCCCGCGGAAGGAGCAGCTGAACGCGGCGCACGGGGCCCGCCCCCTGCTCGAGGCCGCGTTCTGGGCCGCCGGCTGGGGCACCGTGTGGGCCCACCGGGACGGCGAGGGCGAGGACGCGGTCCGCGCGTTCTACGGGCTGACGGAGGAGGAGAAGCTGCTCGGCTGGCTGTTCGTGGGCCGCCCGCCCCGCGCCGTGGCCGCCGAGCACACGACCACCCGCCCCACGCCCGGACCCCGGATCTCGTACCACTGAGCCCCTCCTCCGCGTCCGCCCGCGGGTCGCGGCACGACGACGGCCCGGGACCCGCGGTGCGCGGGTGCCGGGCCGTCGTGGGTGGTGCAGCCGGGGCCTGGACCTAGTTCGAGGTCATCTCCCGGATGATCGCCAGGATGCGCAGGATCTCGACGTAGGTCCAGATCAGCGTGACCGTCAGGCCGAAGGCCGCGGACCAGGCCATCTTCTCGGGGACGCCGACCTCGACACCGCGCTTGATGTTGTCGAAGTCCAGCACGAAGCTGTAGGCCGCGAGCAGGATGGCCACGGCGCCGATGAGCAGGCCCAGCCAGGGGCCGAGCGGGCTGTCCGTGCGGATGTTGAAGCCGAACAGCAGCACCGCGCCCAGGTTGACCAGCGCGAAGACGGCGTAGGCCATGAGCGCGACCATGAAGATCTTGGTGGCGCGCGGGGAGGCCCGGACCTTGCCGGAGCGGAAGAGCACGAGCACCGAGACGAACACCGCGATGGTGCCGATGACGGCCTGCACCACGATGCCCGGGTACATGGCCTCGAACATCCCCGAGATGCCGCCCAGGAACATGCCCTGGAACAGGCCGTAGGCGAGGATCAGCGCGGGCGAGGGCTCGCGCTTGAAGGCGTTGACCAGGCCGAGGACGAGACCGACGAGGGCACCGGGGATGGTGAGGATCGGCATGATCCAGCCGGCGAGCGCGCCGACGACCACGGCACCGAGCACCGTGGCGGTGCGCATGATGACGTCGTCGTAGGTCATCCGGCCGGTCTGGTTCGTCCCGGCGGCCGGGGCGTTGTACATCGAGTCCAGGCGCTCGGCCGAGTACGGGGCGCCCTGCTGGTAGCCGGTCCGTCCGTAGCCGGGCTGCTGCTGGTAGGGGGTTCCGTAGGAGGTCTGTCCGTACTGGTTCCCGTGGGACTGGGCGCTGCCTGCGCCCGGCTTCGAGAGATCGCGGAGAAGCGGGTTACCGCCGGCCATTGAGGGGTCCTTCCGTGGCACTGATGTGCGAGATGTGCGACCAGCGTAGCAAGGCCTGCCTGACGAAAGCATGAGAACTGCTGTGCTTAAGCCGAGGGCGTGCGGGCGGCCCTGCCGGCGCGGGCCCCGGCCCCCAGGAGAGCGGACAGACAGGCCTTTGCAGGTGCACACATGCTGGGGAGAACGACCGCTGTCCCGATCCGGAGGCCCCTCATGCCCGAGTCCCCCGCCCACTGGGTGCCGCTGGCGGCGATCCCGGTGCTGCTCGCCGTCGGGGCCCTGGCCGTCCTGCACTGGAGCCGCTACCTCGGGGCGATCGGCCGGCTGGAGCGCGCGCGGACCTCTCCGGACGCCGCCCCGGCGACCGCCGCCTGGCTCGAGCTCCGCAGCGAGGAGCACTACCGCAGGGCCTACCGGCTCACCTGGGCGGTGGCCGCGGTGCTCGCCGTGGGCCTGACCGCCGCCGTCCTCGCGGGCTGAGCGGCGGCACGCCCCGTGGTCCCGCTGCCCGGAACCGTCCTCCTCTACGGCTGCCTCGTCGTCGCCGGGGCGGGCGCCACTGCCCTGTGGAGCCTCGTCCAGGTCGCGCTCGACCTGGCCCCGGCCGCCCGCCGCCGGTCCCGCGGCGCCCGTGCCTCCGCGCGGAGGCACCTGGGCCGCGCGACGTCCGCGACCGCCGTGGCCCTGCTGACCGCGGGCGTCCCCTCGCTGCTGCGCCATCTCGAGTGGCTCGCCGTGCTGGTGGGGACGGCCTGAACCGCCCCGACGGGCCGTGGGCCGACGGGACTGGCGTCACACTTCGTGATGAAGCCGTGATCTTGTTTTAGATCTGTTCGCATTGATTTGCATGTGAGAACCTTTTCCGGGATCCCCCCAGCCCCCAGGAGTTCGCCCATGCAACGATCCATGCTCGCCCCCACCCTGTCCGCCCTCTCCCTGGCCCTCGTGCTGGCTCCTCTCACGCCCGCGACCGCCGCCCCCGCCGAGAACGCCACGACCCTGTCCGCCCAGCAGGTCAGCGCCGAGGCCCCGCCCGAGATCACCGACCGGATGATCGTCAAGTACCGCACCCCCGTGACCGACGCCGAGTCGGAGCAGGTCGTCGAGGACGCCGCCGCCGAGGCCCACGTCCCGGAGGCCGAGGACACCACCGAGGTCCGGACCACCGGCGACGGCGCGGCCGTCGTCGAGCTGGCCGGCGAGGTCTCGACCGACCAGGCCGAGAAGCTGGCCGAGGAGCTCACCAAGGACCCGGCCGTGGCCTACGCCGAGCCCGACCGGCTCGTCTCGACCGCCCGGATCCCGGGCTCGGACGAGGCGGAGCCGGAGGACATGGGCTCCGTCGCCGCGACCGCCGCGGACCCGGGCGTCCCGTCCCTGTGGGCCCTCACCAACCTGCGCGCCTTCGAGGCGTGGGACACCGCCACCGGCAAGGGCGTGACCGTCGGGGTCGTCGACACAGGCTTCGCCAACCACCCCGACCTGGACTCCCAGACCATCGGCGGCTACGACTTCGTCTCCACGGCCGCTCTCGGCAACGACGGCAACGGCCGGGACGCGGACCCGCGGGACCCGGGCACCTACTCCACGGCCGGCCAGTGCTACGCCGGCTCCGCGGCCACCAACTCCATCTGGCACGGCACGCACGTGGCCGGCACCGTCGCCGCCAAGCGGGACAGCTACGGCACCGTGGGCATCGCCCCCNGCTCTCGGCAACGACGGCAACGGCCGGGACGCGGACCCGCGGGACCCGGGCACCTACTCCACGGCCGGCCAGTGCTACGCCGGCTCCGCGGCCACCAACTCCATCTGGCACGGCACGCACGTGGCCGGCACCGTCGCCGCCAAGCGGGACAGCTACGGCACCGTGGGCATCGCCCCCGACGCCACCCTGCTCAACGCCCGGGCCCTGGGCGCGTGCGGCTTCGGCTACGTCTCCGACATGGCCGACGCCGTGCGCTGGCTGGCCGGCGACGCCGTGGCCGGGGCCCCCGCCCCGCGCAAGCGCGCCGACGTGATCAACATGTCCCTGTCCATGGGCGGGGGGTGCCCGGCCACGCTGCAGAACGCCATCAACACCGCCTGGTTCCGGAACATCCCGGTGGCCGTGGCCGCGGGCAACAGCGGCCGCCCGGCGATCGAGTACGCCCCGGGCAACTGCTACAACGTCATCACGGTCGGGGCCATCGGCTCGGACCGGGTGCGGGCCAGCTACTCCAACCACGGCGGCGCCGTGGACATCTACGCCCCGGGCCACCACATCCTGTCCGCGGGCAACACGGGCACCCGGGGACCGGTCGCGCCCAACAGCCGCTTCGACTACGGCACGTCGATGGCCACCCCGCACGTGGCCGGGACCCTGGCCCTGCTCAAGCAGAAGAACCCGACGCTGAGCTCCGACCAGTACAAGCAGCTGATCCTCGACTCCGGGGACGCCTGGGACAGCCTCCCCGGGGGCAAGACGCTGAACTCCCACGACGCGCTGTGGATCACGAAGGCCGCCGACACCGCCGCACCGGCCGCGCCCACCCCGACCTACACCACCAAGGGCGCGATCGGGGCCCTGTACCAGCGGATCAAGAGCCAGACCGGGGCCCCGACCTCCCACGAGCAGGCCGTCGCCGGCGGGGTCCGCCAGAGCTTCGCCAAGGGCACCATCTACTGGTCCTCGGCCACCGGCGCCTACTGGGTGCGGGGCGGCGTCGAGACCGCCTACAAGCGCAACGGCACCGCCGCCGGCGTCCTGCGCTTCCCCCGTTCGGACGAGAAGTCCAACGGCATCGGCGGGGCCTACCAGCTGTTCCAGAACGGCCGGATCCTCTGGTCCTCCCGCACCGGGGCCCACGCTTTGACCGGGGACATCGAGACGGTCTTCGCCGCGGCGGGCAACGAGAAGGGCGCCCTGGGCTACCCCACCGCGGACCGGCGGAGCAACGGCATCGGCGGGTTCTACCAGACCTTCCAGAAGGGCCGCATCCTCTGGAGCTCCGCCCACGGCGCCCACCCGATCACCGGCGCCACCAGCGCGGCCTACTCACGGGCCGGCAGCGAGCGCGGGTCGCTGGGCTACCCCACGTCCGGGGCCGTCGCCGACGGACGGGGTGGCACCTCCCAGTCCTTCCAGAAGGGCCGGATCGTCTGGAGCGCCGCCGGCGGGGCGCACGCCCTCAAGGGCTCGATCGGCGCCCAGCACAACCGCTCCGGCGGCACGGCCGGTGCCCTGGGCTACCCCACCACCGACGAGGCGTCCACCGGCACGGGCGGCGTCTACCAGGTGTTCCAGAAGGGCCGGATCTACTGGAGCCCCAGGACCTACGCCCAGGAGACCAAGGGCTCGATCGGCAACGCCTACGTGGCGCTCGGCGGCACGAAGAGCCGCCTGGGCTTCCCCCGGACGGGTGAGATCACCCGCGCCGACCGCTCCGTGGTGCAGTACTACCAGGGCGGTTCCATCACCTGGCGCCCGGGAGGATCCATCCGGATCGACTACCGCTGACCCGGCACCGGTCCCGCCGCGGCCCCGCTCCGTCCTGTCGGAGCGGGGCCGCGGCGCGTCCGGCGCCCTGCTGGGCACCGCACGCGCCGAGGTCCCGGAGTCCACGCGCCGGCCGCCCCACCGGTCCCGCCACCGGCGTCCCCGCAGTAGAGTCACGCCCATGGGGACTCTGCTGTACGAGTGGATGACGGCGCGCCAGGCCGCGGACGCGCTCGACGCGTACCTCGCCGAGCGCGGTCCGGCACTCGAGCGCCTGCGCGCGGCACTGGCCGAGCACGGCCTGGAGCCCGACGAGATGCTCGACGGCTCCCTCTACTCCTTGTCCCCGCTGTGGGCCTGGATCAGCGCCCGGGCCTCCGAGCTCGGCGTGGACCCGCGTCCGCTCGCCGAGGACCCCACCCGCCCCGCGTGGCCGAGCTGGGCCCGGCACGGCAAGCTCGTGGACCCGCACCCGCCGGCCGCCACCATCGCGCTGCTGGACGGCTTCGTCTCCTACCTCGGGCAGCTCGTCGGCGACGCGGCACCGGAGGCGACCTGGCAGGTCGGCGAGCACCTGATCGCCGACCACCCGCTGCTCAACTACCCGGTGCTGGGCTCGGAGCACCACCAGGTCTTCCTCCCCGGCATCCCGCTCTACAGCGCCTACCAGTCCGCCCACGGGCGCGCCCCGATGACCGGGACCGAGATGCTCGCCCACATCCGCCGGACCGTGGACGCCCTCCACGGCGGGGGCCCGGAGGCCGCCGCCGTCGAAGAGCCGCTGGTGACGGTGGTCGCCGAGGTCGACTGCTTCGACGTGGGGCTGCGCGAGGACATCCCGACCCTGCACCCGCAGGTCGTGGAGCAGCTGATCGACGAGCTGTGCGACCGCGACGGCGTCGAGTCGGTGCACCGGTACGGGCCCGCCGCGCTGGTCGTGGACGTCTCCGGCTGGGACGAGCTGCGGCTGAAGCTGTGGTGCACGCTGTGGCTGCAGCGCCACCTGCCGCGCTGAGACACACCTCCGAGCAGGGACTCGGCCGCCTGGACCGCCCGTTCCCCCACCGGGGAGGAATTGGACCCGCTGACGCTGCACACCGCGGTCACCGACTCGGCCTGGGTGACCGGACCCATCATCGGGACGGCGTTCATCCTGGGTGCTCGGACGGAGTCCGCTCACGCCAGGACGATGGACTCCTCCGCGGGATCCCGCCGGCGCCGGCCGCCCCCGAATGAGGGGTCAGACCGTCCTGGTTGCTGCGTGGCACGATGCGAGGACCACGACGGCGATCCGGGAGGTCCACCTTGTCGAGACGGGCCAGGCTGCTGACGCTGGACGTCGTCGTCCTCATCGCCTGGGTCATCGGGATCCGTCTGATTCTCGGCGAGTGGGACTGGCTCATCACGGGCATCGGCGCCGTGTTCCTGGGGGCCCGGATGGCCTGGGACGCCCGTCCCCGCCGCGACCCGGGGATGGAGGCGTCCCGATGACGCAGGACCGGCGAGGTCGTCGCGGCGGAGTGTTTCCGGCGCATGGTGCGGCGGCTGCCCGTGGTCGGCCCACTGGGGGTCGCCATGATCGTCCTGTGCTCGCACGAGCAGGCGCTCAGTTCCGGTCGGTGCCGGCCGGCAGAGCAGCCGGCGGCCCGGGTACGCCGTCCGGGCACGGCCATGGTGGCCCACCGACCGCGGGCAACCATCCAGGTAGGCTCGTTGCACAGCGCCGCCACCGCCTTCCCCCAGGAGCTTCGAGCCGCATGACCCGATGGACCACCGCGGAGAACCTGCACGACCTGGGCTCCGGCACCACCCTGGTGACCGGCCCCGCCGCCAACTGGCTGATCCTGCGCGAAGGCAGCAGCTGCACCCTGATCGACTGCGGCTACCCCGGTGACCGCACGCTCGTCGACGCCTCCCTGCGGGCGGCCGGGGTGCCCGGCCTGCCCGACGCCGTGGTCATCACCCACGCCCACGCCGACCACATCGGCACCCTGGGCCGCTTCGTCGCCGCCGGCGTCCCGGTGCACTGCTCGGCCGCCGAGGTGCCGAACATGGCCGGCACCGCCCGCGAGCAGATCGGGCCCAGGAAGTCCCTCCCCCGGGCTGCCCGCTCGTGGAAGTGGCTCACCTGGAGCATCCACGCCATCCGGGTCGGCGGCCTCAAGGACGTCACCGTGGACCCCGAGGCGCTCACTCCTTTCACCCCCGACGCGACCGCCCTGGACGTCCCCGGGAGCCCGCGCCCGGTGGCGACCACCGGACACACCTCCGGGCACACCTCCTACCTCATCGGTGGCACCGGGGTGCTCGCCTCCGGCGACGCGGTGATCACCGACCACATGGTCGCCGAGAAGCACGGTGTCCCGCAGCTTCTCGCCGACCCGTTCCACCACGATCTGCCGACCGCATCGCGGACCGCGGTCCGGCTGCTCTCCGACACGGACTTCGACGTCCTGGCACCGGGCCACGGCCCGCCCCTGCGCGTGCCGGCCGGCCGGCGTCTGTCAATCCACTAGAGCGCCCGCGCCTCGTGTGCTCGAGGTGGTCCGCTCGGGTCCCGACAGCTTCGACGGCGCCGGCAGAGGCCGCGGCCTGCGGTCATCCGCTACGAGGGCAGGCTCCCGCTGGTGCCGGGCTCGGGGACGCCGCGTTGCTTGCGCACCCTGGACGCGCGGTACTCGTCCCTGGCCATCCTGAGGGTGTACCAGCCGATGAGCCCCCGATCCCGGTGAGGAACAGGGCGCTCCACATCGGCGGCTCGCCCTGCGCCACGGGGGCGAAGAGCAGCATCCAGGAGAAGACGAAGCCGAACCAGAGCACCGTCGTCACGATGCCCATGCCCCACCAGGTGCTGACCTGCACATGGCCGCGGCCCGGAGTGAACCCGATCTCGTCACCGGCGTAGCTGTGCAGCGCGCCGGTGGCCGTCGTGCGGAGCACCCGCTTCTCACCATTCGCCAGCGCCTGCTGGTGCTCTGCCCGGGTGACGTCATCACGCCGCTGGCGGTCCTGCATCATGGCCTGTCCTCGCTGATGGGTGGGATGAACGGTGGGGCGCGCAAGCGCAGCGGCTACTTCTCCCCCGGTCGCCGCTGCCCGGGCATGACGCCCGCGTCTGCTCATCGGTTCGGCGGCCGGGGCCGCCATCGACTGGAGAGCGGCCCCCTCCACGAGGGACAGGTTGCGGTCATGGCAGCGGGAGGACGGTGATGAACCAGAACAGGACGGCGGCGAAGACGACGAAGAACGGGATGAGGCAGCCCAACGCGACCCTCGTCTGGTTCGAGACCTGGAAGGACTCCATCGGGTCCTCCGGGTTGTAGGCCACCTCCACGACCGTCCCCGGCACAGGCCGTGCGCCGCAGGAGATCTCCGACGCCCCGGTGAACGCCGTGCCGTGCAGGTCGGCGAACCGGTACGTGGGCCAGAAGCGGCGTGACCGGCTGGTGCTGCCGACGCCGCTGGTCCAGCCGGCCCGGCTGCCGGTCACGGTGGCCTCCGCCCTCGGCCAGTGGGCGGTCAGCCGCTCGTGCCGCCTGTTCTTCCGGACCGTGTGGACGACGGAGCCGGCGGCCCCGGCGACGAACAGCGCCCAGACCGCGTACAGCACGGTGCTCACCCGGGCATCCCAGAACCGCCGCGCACCAGCGGGGCGGCGGGCATCGTCGATGCCTGACCGGAGTCGAGGACGCAGGGAGCGCAGCAGAGGGCTCGTCGGGGGTCGGCCATGGTCTCAAGCTATCCTCCCACCCGCCGTTGTCCCCGCACCCCCGGGCTGTCACGCACACGGAGGGTGGCAGCCGGGAGGCCTTCAGCACGATCCGCCGGGTCGGCTGGCCGCGAAGCGCACCAGAGGTTCCGCAGCTTGCGAACCCGGCAGTAGGGTCACGCCCATGGGAGACCAGCCGTACGAATCGATGGACGCGCGCCAGACCGCCGACGCCCTCGACGTCTACCTCGCCGAACGCGAACCGGCCCTGGAGAGGCTTCGCGCAGCACTGACCGGCGCCGGCTTGGACACGCGCGAGACGCTCGACGGGTCCCTCTACTCCGTCTCCCCGCTGTGGGCATGGCTCACCGCTCGAGCCGCGCGGCTCGGCGTCGACCCGCGGTCACTGGAAGACGATGCCACCCGCCCCTCCTGGCCGTCCTGGGCACGCCACGGACGACTCGTGGACCCGCACCCACCGGCCGCCACGATCGCACTCGTCGACGGCTTCGCCACCTACCTCGGCCAGCTCCTGACCGCCGCGGTCCCCGCTGCGTCCTGGCAGGTCGGTGAGCACCGCATCAGTGACCACCCGCTGCTGAACTACCCGGTGCTCGCCTCGGACCACCACCAGATCTTCCTGCCGGCCCTGCCGCTCTACAGCGTCTACCAGTCGGCCCACGGCCGCGATCCGATGTCCGGCACCGAGATGCGCACCCACGTCCAGCGGACCGTCGACGCTCTGAACGGGCGAGGACCGGAGGCCGCTGCCGTCGACGAGCCGCTGGTGACGGTCGTCGCCGAGCTCGACTGCTTCGACCTGGGCCTGCGCGAAGACATCCCGGCCGAGCGCCCGGAGATCGTGCCCCTGCTGATCTCCGAGCTGTGCGATCGCGACGGCGTCGTATCGGTCCACCGGTACGGACCCGCCGCCCTGATCGTCGACGTCCCCGGCTGGGACGAGCTGCGCCTGAAGATGTGGTGCACCCTGTGGCTGCAGCGGAACCTCCTGCGATGACCCGCCGGCGTCACGATCTCCGCCGCCGGCCTCGTGGCCGTGCGCGCCGGCGCCCGGACGGGGCCGGTAGCCTCGGCACCATGAACGAGTCCGCCCAGCAGACCGCCGAGGTGCCCGTGCCGACCGGCGGCCAGGTCCTCGCCCGCGCCGTGCCGGCGGCCGCCGTGCTCACGGTCGGGTTCCCAGCCCTGGTCCACTGGGGACTGGACGACAGCGGTACCGCACGCAGCCCCTGGGTCACCTTCGGACCGGCTCTGCTCCTGGGACTGGCGCTCATCGTGCAGCGCCTCGTCCAGGCGCCCCGTGCCCGCCTCGACGTCCACCAGGACAAGGGAGCGCTGCGCCGATCGATCGGGATCACCGCCTCCTCCGGTCTGATCCCGGACGATCCGGGCACCCGCGTCGCCGCCGGGGTGCTGGCTTGCACTCAGCTGGAGTCGGCGACCACGATCGTGGCCGGGATCGCCGGCGTCGTCGCCGTCTGGATCCTGCGCACCGAGACGTGGTGGGCGGTGACCGCCGTCCTGATGATGCTGATCGCAGTGGTCCCGGTCCTCCGCGCCCGCCGCGGCTGGGCCTACCTGGACGCCCTGCACGCCGCCGAGCGCACCGGCTGACGGCCTGCTGCCCCGGCGGGGCACTAGGGTGACGGACATGACAAGCCGTACGTCCGCAGCCCTGGCTGCCGCCGCTGTGCTGCTGATGATCACAGCCTGCGGCCCGTCAACGGAGTCCTCATCGGCTCCCTCGGTCGACCTCGAAACGTGGGCGGCCAACACCCTTCCTGCTGTCGCCGAGGGAGGATTCTCCATCGCCGGCAGCACCGGCACCGACGGCAGTCGCGCCACCGGTTCGACGACCGATGTGGAGCCCGGGTGGTACGCGGTCACGATGGCGTGCGCACCGGCTGACCGGGGGGCTGACGCCGGTCTATCCTCCGGACGGATCAGTCTGAGCGGGGAACACGGGTCCTACGGCGAAGGGGACTGCGCGGGCTCACCGGTGACCACGACCGTGCAGCTCGGCGCCCCCGACGACACGACGCCGGAGACGGTCACGGTGGCAGCTGAAGCCGAGGGCTACGAGGCCTTCTGGGGCGTGTCCGCCGCACCAACGACTGCACCCGAATAGCGCACCTGCCGCACCGGTCGACGACCCGATGACCGGAACGAGCAAGGCCTGCTCGTCCGGCACGTAGGCCGGCAGCTCCGCGTCGTCGGCGACCTCCAGCTGCACCCGGTAGGCCAGCACCTCGTGCTCCCGCGTGCGCCCCGGCAGCTGCGTCCCGGCGCCGGGAACGGCGTCGAGCTCCACGGCCACTTCGCTGTCGGGGCGGATGATCAGCTCGCCGGGGTCCGCGCCCTCGTCGAAGGCGTAGTGCAGCGCCTGGACGGAGCGCACGACGCCGGTGACCGGCAGGTGCGGCACGTGCTCGGGTGTCCGGTCGTGGTGCTCCTCCCAGTACCCGGGCATCGGCCGGCCGCTGTCCTGGCTCGGGTCGTCAGGCCGTCACTCGCGCGGGCCGGTATCGCTGGGCGACCGCCCCCGACCGGAACTCATGGCGGTCCACGAGCTCGAGCTGGACGCGCTCGCGCAGACCGGCGAGCAGCGTCGGCCCGTGTCCGGCAAGAACCGGCTGCACCACGAACTCGTACTCGTCGATCAGCCCCAGATCCACCAACGCCGTCGGCAGCGTCACGCCGCCCACCCACAGACCCTCGCCCGACTCCTGCTTGAGCCGCTCGACCGCTTGCCCCACGTCGCCTTGCACCAGCTCGGCGTTCCAATCGACGTCGCTCAGTGTGCTCGACACGACGTACTTCTTCACCCGGTCGATGGCCTCGGCGAACGGGATCTCCCACTCCTCCATCCAGTCAGGCCACGTGCCCGTGGCCGGCTTCCGCCATGCCGACTCCATCATCTCGTAGGTCACCCGGCCGAACAGCAGGGCATCGGCTCGCTCCATCTCAGCGGTCCAGTAGCGCATCGACTCCTCGTCCGGGGGAAGCCCTGCCTCGTGATGGCAGCAGCCGTCGAGCGTGACGTTGATCGAGTATCGAAGTGGTCTCATCTCGTTGTTCTCCCTTGCTGTGGCGCCGGCGCGGTTGTCTCAGCGCCCGGTCGGTTCCGTGCCTGATGCTCGCTCGGCGATGACGTGCTCGCGCTGACGCTGGATCGCCCCGACGACTCGGTAGGACTCCTCGGCCGAGACCACCACCGACTCCGCCCCGGTGGTGATGCGCACGCTGGGCCCGCCCATCAGGTAGCCGGTGGCCCCATCCGTCAGGCGACGCCGGCCGATGCGCCACCACTCGGTGCGCGGCCCGACGGCTGCTTCGGTGATCTGCTCGTACGGGATCTGCTGCTGCTTGCGCCAGCCCTGCCGGATCTCCACGGCGTGGTCCCCCAGACGGATGGCGACCGATCGGTGCACAGCGAGCGAGAGCGCTGTGTAGCCGACGAAGAAGACGGGTCCGGTCGTCAGCAGATACGGTCCCTCCGGCACGAGCTCGGCCGCGACCACGATCAGCACGAGGAACACGACGACGATCGCGATCCGGATCCGCCACGGCCGGAACGTGACGAACTGCGGTGTCTCCTCCGGGTCTGCGTGCTCGGCCATGCCTCATGATCGCCGACCACACCGGCCGGGGGTAGACCCGATCCCCGGAACAACGGCCGACATCCCTCACGGCCGCCGGCGGCACGCAGTCTGTCGCCGCGACGCGACTGGATCAGCCGGTCTCGATCTGCAGCTGTGGGGTGAGCCGCACCCATCCCTCTGGTTCCTCCCCTGGAAGGCCGGCCGGAGCGAAGTCCGCCTTGATGCCCAACTGCCCGCTGGTGCCCACGCGCCCGCCGGGAGTGCAACCAGCGACCCAGTCCCCGGCTGCCGTCGGGTCGTAGGTGAGCAGGCAGTCGCCTTCCTCCCCGGCCACGAGGTAGAACTCGGCGCCCTCGTGGATGGCCAGCAACCGAGAGCTGTCGGCATCCCAGCCGTACTCCGCGGCATCGATCTCCGCGGGAAGCGTGTCGTCCTCGGTCTGCTCGCCGGCGTACAGGTCGACCGAGTCCTGCGAGCAACCAGCGACGACGAGAGCGATCGTCACCGCCAGCATCGCGCGCGTGCACCGGGTCATCATCTGCTGCTCCTTCGCTTCACCGACACAAGCCTCCGATGCCTTCGACCGTCTCACGGAGGGCGCGCCGAGGGGCTGAGGCCACGCCCGGTGGGGCAGGTGTCTCCGCCCCGGTGTTCGAGTACGAAATGCTCGCCTGCTCGCGGCCCTCAGGTCGTGCGGGTCGGCCGCGGTAGCGGAGGTGTGACGGGTGTCGAGGTGGATGGGGAGTACTGCTTCGAGACCGGAAGGTTGCTGGTGCTGGAGATCCGGGCCACGGGCCGCGTCGCGGTGAACGTCCCCGGTTCCACCCGCTTCGCCGCCGAGGCGAAGATGCTCTCCGTGATGGACCCGCTGCCGCTGGGCCGGCTCGGTTCCGACCTGGACGGCGAGGTTTGCCGTTGGCCGGTGGGCCCTGATGACTTCAACGCCGAGGACGCGCTGAAGGTCCGCGCCTCCTCTGGTCGCCCAAAGCGTTTCGAGGACATCTCTCGAGCAATCCTTCGGCTCGAGCGGCGAACGCGGCCAGACGCTTACCGGCTCTTGAAGGCTCGTTGTCGCCGTCGGGACGACTGCTACGGTGCGACCAGCAGGCACCGGGCGAACACGTCGCTCACCGCCTCCGACCCCCCGAGGAGCACCGCGCGATGAGCACCCCCACCTGGCAGAACCCCGAGGTCCTCGCCGCCGCGGCCGGTCCCCAGGGCCCGCAGGTCCAGGCCGTCTTCGCGAAGGCTGCGGACATCGGCCTCGAGCAGTCGCAGGCGCTGCGCAAGGCCGCCGAGCTCCACCAGAAGTTCGTCACCGACAACACCCCCGTCGAGGTGGACTACGACGCGCTCGGTCAGGGTGCCGTGAAGCTGGCGGTCGGCGCCGCGGCCGCCGCCGGGCGACAGGACGCCCTGGACCAGATCCTCGGGTCGTGGCGGAGCCTGTCGCAGGCGATCGCCACCGACTTGTTCCTCCTGATGCACCGGCACACCCGCCCCGACTCCGCTCCCCCGTCCGGAGACGCCCTGGAGCGCGCCGCCGAAGCCACCGCCACCAGCTTTCAGATGCCCGTGGCCCACGCCCTGATCGCCCTCGCCGCCCGGGACCTGATCGACCCCGACGGCTTCCCGCAGGACGCCTACGACTTCCTGACCACCCCGTGGAACTGGGCCTTCGGCCCCGCCCACCCCGACGACGACACCGGGCAGACGGTGAAGAGCTCATGAGCGAGGACCTGGCCGCCTGGGCACAGTCCCGCCCGCAGTCGCTGCCCGCGGTGCAGTCGCCGGCCGACGGGCGGATGACGCCGATCGAGCTGAAGGTCGTGCGCGAGGACGTGGAACGGATCGAGGCGTACACCGCCGAGGTCGCAGATCACCTGGCCGCCCACCTGCTCGAGCACACCGGGCCCGACCCGGTCTTCGAGGTCTACGACCGCGACGCCGACATGCCGGCCCTCGATCTGCCGGGCGCACCGTTGCCGCTCACGGCCAGGTGGTGGCGGGCCGTCGCCTACCAAGTCGCCGAGGATGTTCCGGGCCTGCGGATCGTCGAGGCGCCGAAGTAGTCCAGGCAATCGGCGTCGCAGCACCACATGCTTGTGCACGGAAGTGGGGCTGCCGGGGTGCGGTCAGGCTCTCTAAGCTGAAGCTGTCGGTGAGCAGCTCATGAGCGGCCCGACACAGCGCAGGCCACGTCGGGGGGCGTGGCCGCGCAGCACGCAACGTCCCTGTCGGCGCGCGCCGCCCGTGGCGAAGGCGATCAGTCCCCGGACATCAGGAAGCCGCCGGCGGCCAGGAACAGCGCGGCCGAGACGGCGAGCAGCACCGGGTAGCAATGCTCGGCCAGAATGACCTCATGGTGGAAATCGTCGGCGTCGAGCCTCGCGTCGAGCCTGGTGGAGTGCTTTTTGGACTGCCAGTCGGATGGCGACCGCTGAACGCGCTCCCACCGGACCTCGGGCCGCCTCTGGTGCAGATTCCATGTCGGAAATGGAGGCCAAATGTCGAATCGGCCCCAAGTGACGGTGAGCAACTCCGCCAGTCTGGGCGGATTGCCAACGATTCTTCGTGCCCCCAGTCAGACTCGAACTGACACTAGGCGGATTTTAAGTCCGCTGCCTCTGCCGATTGGGCTATGGGGGCCGGTCCCGGACGCGTCACCGGGACGCCGCCCACCCTATCGCCTCGTCCCGCTCCCACCACCAGGACGGGCCGGGGCCGCGGCCGGGAACCGCGCCTGTCGGCCGGGCGCAGGATCCAGTACGCTGGCACGGTGGTCGAGCAGCCGGCCGCGATGTCGTCGCATCCGCAGGAGGCTGCTCCCGTGCACCACCCCGCTCTCCCGTCCCACCGGTTCCTGCCGGGATCCGGACGTCCCCCCGTCCCCGCCCCGTACGGGTGCACCCCGATGCCGTTCCGGACGACCGCGGTATGAGCGAGGTCGTCGCCCGGCCCACCGGCAGGACCTACCTGGCGCCGGAGGACGCGTTCCCCGCCGACCTGACCGAGCTGTCCCTGGCCGAGCTGCACGTCCTGCACAGCAGGGTCGGCCGGCAGCTCGACCTCGAGTACCTCGGCAGCGCGTCCGGCGCCCACCCGGTCACGCTCGAGCGCCACCAGGAGCTGAGCGTGGAACTGGACGCCCGCGAGATCGCCCACCCCCGGAACACCCACTGACGGACGGGCGGCCTGCCGGCCCCCGGGGCAGGCGCCACGGGGGCCGGGCCGGGGGCGTCACGGCCCCCGTGGAACAGCTCGACCCCGCCGCGGCACGTGGCCGGGACGGGGTCGAGCGGTGGACGGATCGGATCAGAGGTTGGCCTTGCGCGGGGCGGGGGCCTTGCCGGCGGCGGTCTGGAACCGCGTGCGCGGGTCCCGCTCGTGGCGCAGCGTGGTGGTGTCCCGGCCGAACACGAAGTTCAGGGCCCACTCGGTGAAGACGCGGGCCTTGCGGTCCACGGTGGGGATCGCGTAGCCGTGGTAGAGCCGGTGCATCGCCCACGCGGCGACGCCGGAGAACTCCAGGCCCTTCGCCGGCAGACCGGGGAGGCCCTTGATGCTGGCCACGCCCTTGTAGAGGCCGAGCCCGGCGACCGCGCCGAGGTTCTCGTGGTAGTAGTCCTCGAGCGGCTTGCCCGCGCGGGCGGCCATGATGTTCTTGGCCATCGTGTGCGCCTGGCGCACCGCGTGCTGGGCGTTGGGGACGCAGAACCCGCCGACTCCCCCACCGGTGAGGTCCGGGACGGCGGAGACGTCGCCGGCGGCCCAGGCACCCTCGAGGGGCCCGTCGTCGCCGGTGATCCGCAGGTCGGCCCCGGCACGGACGCGGCCGCGCTCGTCGAGCGGGAAGTCCGTGCTCTTGACGAGCGGGTTCGCCTGCACCCCGGCGGTCCAGATCAGGGTGTCGGTGCCGAACTCGCCGGCCGGGGACTTGTCCTGCATGTTGACGAGCTTCAGGTGCTTGTCCACCGCGGAGGCGAGCGACGTGTTGAGCAGCACCTCGATGCCGCGGCTGCGCAGGTGCGCCACGACCTTCTCCGCGCGCTCCTCGGAGACCTCGGGCATGATCCGGCCCATGGCCTCGATGAGCACGAAGCGCAGGTCGGAGACCGTGAGCCGCTCGTTGCGCTCGACGGCGCTGCGGGCCATGTCCTCGATCTCGGCGATCGTCTCGGTGCCGGCGTAGCCGCCGCCGACCACCACGAAGGTCAGCGCCCGGCGCTTGGCCTCCTCGTCGGTGGTGAGGGAGGCGACCTCGATGCGCTCGAGCACCCAGTTGCGCACCGCCACGGCCTCCTCGATGGTCTTGAGGCCGATGCCGTTCTCGGCGAGGCCCTCGATCGGGAAGGCGCGGGTCACGGAGCCGCCGGCGATGACGACCTCGTCGTAGGTCAGCTCGAAGGTCTCGCCCTCGTCGATGCCCTTGACGGTCGCGGTGCGGTTCGCGTGGTCGACGCCGAGCACGTGCCCGGTGACGATCTCGCAGTCCTTGAGGTGCTGCCGGTGGGGCACCACCGCGCTGCGGGCGGAGACGTTGCCGCCGGCCACCTCGGGCAGGAAGGGGAGGTACATCATGTACGGGTTGGGATCCACCACGGTCACGACTCCGCCGGAGTCCTTGATCCGCTTCTGCAGTTCCTGCGCCACGGTGAAGCCGACGTAGCCGCCGCCGACGATCAGAAGGCGCGGACGGTCCTTGGCCAGTTGAGTGAAAGACATGCCCCCGAGTCTACTCAGAACGCTGTCGATATCGGTTCTCGTCCGGGGCCTCCGCGCCGTGTTCCGGCGCACGCCTCAGGGACGGCCGCCCGGGCCCCCGTCCGGGTCGGCGGCCACGATGCGGCGGATGTGCACCACGGCACCCGCCGTGAGGCCCAGCACGAGCAGCCCGAACCCGGCGAGCACCACGACGGGCAGCAGCCCGGTCTCGTCGATCGGGGCGACGGGCTCGGGCGGGGCGACCTCCGCCTCGACCTCCTCCGTGACGGGCGCCGAGCTCTCGGCCGGGCCCGCCGTGGGGGTCGCCGCGGCGCTGCGGCGGTGCACCCGCACCCACTGCTCCATGCTGCCGAGGGGACTGCGGTCGACCTCGGGGACGTCCTCCGTGAGCGCGGCCTCGACGTCCAGCACCCCGTACCCGTAGAGCGGGTCCTTGCCCGGCGAGCCGGTGTCCCGGGCGGTGGAGACGATGCGGTTGGCGATCTGGGCGGAGCTCATCTCCGGCCACTTCGCCTTGATCAGCGCGGCGGTGCCGGCCACCACCGGGGCGGACGCGGACGTCCCGGCCCACGAGGCGTAGCGGTCGCCGGGGATGGCGCCCACCATGTCCTCGGACGGGCCGGCCACGGCGATCGAGATCCCCTGCGAGGAGGACTCCCAGCTCGCCTCTCCCGTGCGGCCCACGCCGCCCACCGTCAGCACGCCGGGGATGGTGGCGGGGGCGCCGACCTGGACGAGCCCCGACCCCCGGTTGCCCGCGGAGGCGACGACGAGCACGTCCTTCTCCTCGGCGTAGAGGAAGGCCTCGTCCCAGCTCTCGGGCCACGAGGTGGCGTTGGAGCCCACCGACATGTTGATGACGTCCGCCCCGTTGTCCACGGCCCACCGGACGGCGTCCGGGAGCTGCTCGTCGACGCTGCGGACCTCCGGGCTCTCGTCGCCCAGCCAGGTGGACACGGCGAGCACCTCGGCGTCCGGGGCCACGCCCACGATGCCGGCGGGCCGGCCCGGGGCGTCGTCGTCCCGACCGCCCGGGGGCACGTGGCCGCGGCCCGCGGCCACGGACGCCACGAGGGTCCCGTGCTCGGGCTCGGTGCCGAGACCCTCCTGGCCGTCGGCGGAGCCGCCGCCCGAGACGTCGGTGCCGGCCACCACGGCGCCCTCCAGGTCCTGGTGCGAGCCGTCCACCCCGGTGTCGATGACGGCGATGCGCACGCCCTCCCCCGTGGACTCCGCCCAGGCCTCCCGCACGCCGTACTCGTCCAGCCAGTACTGCAGCGGACGGATCCCGTCCTCGGCGATGCGGGAGGTGTCCGGGGCGGGGGTGGCGCCGTCACCGGGTGGGGGTGCCACGCTGACGGGGTCCTCGAGCGGGATGCTGGGGGCGGGGCCGGGCTCCGGGGGCCGGGCCTGCGCCGGCCCCGCCCCGGGCAGGACCAGCGCGCCGGCGCCGACCACGGCCGAGGCCGCCCCCACCGCGCCCCACCGGGTGAGGGCGCGGTGGCGCGGGGGGCGGGGGCGGGGTGCGCTGGAAGACATGTGTCCTTCCGGGTCGGGGGGTCCGGGCGGGTCAGCCGACCTGGGACAGGGCGATCCCGTCCAAAATATCGTGCTCGCTCGCGATCGCCGAGTCCACCCGCCCACCGGTGGCGGCGCCCACCCGCTCGACGATCCGCCGCCACACGAGGGCGCCGCCGCCGATGACGTCGACACGGCCCTCGTGCATGTAGGGCAGCGCGGCGCGCTCCGCGCGGGTCATGGCCGTGAGCTCCCGGCACGCCTGCGCGATCCGCTCGGCGGGCAGCTCGGTGCCGTCGATGGCCGCGGGGTCGTAGGCGGACAGCCCGAGGGCGTGCGCCGTGACGGTCGTGATGGTGCCCGCGACGCCCACGAGGTGGGTGGCCTCCGCGAGGGGCACGGTCTGCAGGACCACGTCCACGGCGTGGTCGACGTCGCGCAGCACGGCCTCCTGCTGGGCGGCGGTGGGCGGGTTGGAGCCGAGGTGGCGCTCGGTCAGGCGGACGCAGCCGATGTCCACGCTGCGCTCCGCGCGCACCCCCTGGGCGTTGCCCAGCACGAACTCGGTCGACCCGCCGCCGAGGTCGATCACCAGGACCCGGTCCTCCGGATCCGCGCCGCCCACGGCGGCCGCGGCGCCGCGGAAGGACAGCTCGGCCTCCTCGTCGCCGCTGATGACCTCGGGGGTCACGCCGAGGCGCTCGCGGATCCCGGCGAGGAAGACGTCCCGGTTGCCGGCGTCGCGGGTGGCGCTCGTGGCCACGAAGCGCAGCTGCTCCACCCCGTGCTCCGCCAGCAGCCGGGCGTACTCGTCCGTGGCCGCGAACGTGCGCTCGAGCGCCGCCTCTGCCAGCCACCCGGTGGCGTCCACGCCCTGGCCGAGCCGGACCACGCGCATCTCGCGCACCACGTCGTCGAGCACCGTGCGGCCCTGCTCCTCCCGGGTGTCGGCGATGAGCAGTCGGATGGAGTTCGTGCCGCAGTCGATGGCGCCTGTGCGCATGGGGAGTCCTCGGGGGTGTCGGGGGCGGGTGGGTCTCAGGCCTCGCGCCAGGCGGGGTCGCAGTGGCAGGCGTCGGGGGTCCACCACTCGGCGATGGCGGTGAGGGTCTCGTCGCCGAGCGGGTTCACGCCGGGCCCGGCCGCGAGCGCGTGGCCGGCGAGCACGTGCAGGCACTTGACCCGCACGGGCATGCCGCCGGCGGAGATGCCCTCGATCTCGGGCACGGGTCCGGTGCCGGCCGCGGCACCGATCCGGGCGCGCTCGGCGAGGTAGTCCTCGTGCGCGGCCCGGTGGGCTGCGGCCAGCGCCTCGTCCTCGGCGATGCGGTCCGTCATCGTGTACATCAGGCCGGCGGCCTCGAGCCGGGACACCGCCGCGGTGATCACGGGGTGGGCCAGGTAGAACACCGTGGGGAACGGGGTGCCGTTGGCCAGCCGCGGCGCGGTGGCCGCCACGAGCGGGTTCCCGCACGTGCACCGGGCCGGGATCTCGACGACGTCGCGCACAGGACGCCCGAGCTGCCGGGAGAGCACCTGGAGGTCCAGGGCCGTGGGCTCGACCGTCGCGGCCGTCACGCCGAGTCCCCGGGGTGCGGGGGCCGGCCGGTCGCCGGGCTCGTGTCCGTGCTGGGGGTTCACGCCGTTCCTCACTCCGCGGCGCTGCCGCGGCTGTCCGTCGCCGCGTCCTGCGGCGCGCCGGCCCCGTCCGCCGGGGCGGCCGGGACGCTCTGCTCTGTCTGCTCTGCCTGCTCGGTGGTGCCGGGGTCCTGGCCCGCGCCGGGCTCGTCCGTGCTGCCCGGCTGTCCGGGGGCCGCGGGCTCGTCGGTGCCGCCCGGCTCGGCGGCGGTGCCCGCGTCCTCGGCGGTGTCCGCGTCCTCGCTGCCGGCCGGTTCCCCGCCGGCGTCCGTGTCCCCGGCGGCGTCCGTGTCCCCGGCGGCTCCCGTGCCCGCCGCGGGACGGGCGTCCTCGTAGGCGGAGGCCACCACGGACTGCCAGAGGGCGTCCACCCAGGCGGGCTTCTCGGCCTCGACCTGCGCCGCCGAGGAGTCCACCACGGCGCCGTCCATCTCCTCGGCGCCCACCACGAGGTAGGACCGCTCCCCCGGCATCACGTAGAGGAGCCGGTCCCGGGCCTGCTGCTTGACGTAGGTCTCGTCCGACCACTGGTCCACCTGGTCCTCCAGGGAGGCCTGCTGGGCCTCCATGGCGGCGATGGCGCGCTCGAGCTGGGCGATCTCCGCCCGCTGCTCGAGGAAGATCTTGGTGGTCGGCGCCGCCAGGAACACGATGAGCACGGCCACGAGGGTGAGGATCAGGAACCGCCCGCTGAAGGTGCGGGCGGGGACCGGCGACCCCACGGCGCTGGACCCGCCACCCGGCCCGTGGCCCGGGCCGCCGCCCGTCCCGCCGTCGCGCCCGCGGGTGCCCGGCGCGGCGTCGCGCCCGCCGAGCAGGCGGGTGGTGCGCGGGCGGGGAGCGGGCATGGCGACCTCACGGGGGAAGGGCGGGGACGGGGACCAGTGTAGCGCTCACGGGGGGAGCGGCCGCCGGGAGCGGCCGCTCCCCCCGCACGACGACGGACCGGCGGGGCCGGTCAGCCGCCGGTGGTCACTTCGCGGTGTAGCGCGGGAACGCGGAGGCCCCCGCGTAGCGCGCGGCGTCCCCGAGCTCCTCCTCGATGCGCAGCAGCTGGTTGTACTTGGCCACGCGCTCGGAGCGGGCCGGCGCCCCGGTCTTGATCTGCCCGGCGTTGGTGGCCACCGCGATGTCCGCGATCGTGGTGTCCTCGGTCTCGCCCGAGCGGTGGGAGATCATGCAGTGGAACATGTGCCGCTGGGCCAGGGAGATGGCGTCGAAGGTCTCCGTGAGGGAGCCGATCTGGTTGACCTTCACCAGCAGGGCGTTGCCGGCGCCCTCGTCGATGCCGCGGGCCAGCCGCTCCGGGTTGGTGACGAACAGGTCGTCGCCCACGATCTGGACCTGGGTGCCCACGGACGCGGTGAGGGCCTGCCAGCCCGCCCAGTCGTCCTCGTCCAGCGGGTCCTCGATGGACACGATCGGGTAGTCGCGCACGAGCTCCTCGTAGTAGGAGGTCATCTCCGCGGCGCTGAGCTGCTTGCCCTCGAAGCTGTACTTGCCGTTCTCGAAGAACTCGGAGGAGGCCACGTCCAGGGCGAGCGCCACGTCGGTGCCCACGGTGTACCCGGCCTTCTCGATCGCCTCGGAGATGAGGTCGAGGGCGGCACGGTTGGACTCGAGGTTCGGGGCGAAGCCGCCCTCGTCGCCCAGCCCGGTGGCCAGGCCGCGCTCCTTGAGCACGCCCTTGAGGGAGTGGTAGACCTCCACGCCGGTGCGCAGGGCCTCGGAGAACGTCGCGGCGCCGATCGGGGCGATCATGAACTCCTGGATGTCCACGTTCGAGTCGGCGTGGGAGCCGCCGTTGAGGATGTTCATCATGGGCACCGGGAGGACGTGGGCGTTGGGCCCGCCCAGGTACTTGTAGAGCTCGAGGTCGGAGGCGTTGGCGGCGGCGCGGGCCACGGCCAGGGAGACGCCCAGGATGGCGTTGGCGCCGAGGCTGCCCTTGTTGTCCGTGCCGTCGAGGTCGAGCATGGTGCGGTCGACCAGCCGCTGGTCGGTCGCGTCGAGACCGATCACGGCCTCGGCGATCTCCTCGTCGACGGCCTTCACGGCGTCGAGGACGCCCTTGCCGAGGTAGACCTTCTTATCGCCGTCACGGCGCTCGACGGCCTCGAAGGCACCGGTGGAGGCGCCCGAGGGCACCGCCGCCCGGCCGTAGCTGCCGTCCTCCAGCAGCACCTCGACCTCCACGGTCGGGTTGCCGCGGGAGTCGAGGATCTGGCGGGCGTGCACTGCGGTGATCATGGCCATGGGTTGCTCCTGACGTTGGTGCTGAGCTTGTCGCTGACGTGGGTGGAACGTGTGTGGTGGGGCGGTCGGGGCCCCCGTGCGGGGCACCGGCCGAGGGTCCGCACCGGCGGGGCCGGGCGCCCCCGGCGGCTCCAGCCTAGCGACTCGGCGCCGGTGGCGGCCGCGGGGGCGGCCCGTGACGGGATCAGTCCCCGTTCCGGGCGGCGGCGTACGCGCGGGCGGCCCCGCGCAGGGCCCGCTCGGCGTCCAGCCCGCGGGCGGAGGCGGAGCGCACGAGCGCGAACAGCGCCTCGCCCAGCTCCTCCTCGGTGCGCGGGCCGCCGGGCTCCTCCGCGGCGGGGACCGCGGGCTCGAGGTCGTGCTTGCGGGCCCGCGCGAGGGTCTTCTCCGCGAGGGCCAGGGCCGGCAGGTGCGGCGGGATGCCGTCGAAGGGCCCGGTCCGCTCGGGCTTCTCGGCCCGCTTGAGGTCCTCCCAGCGGGAGTGCAGCTGCTCGAGGGTCTGCTCCCCCGCGACGTCCCCGGTGGCGCCGGCGCCGAAGACGTGGGGGTGGCGGCGGACCAGCTTGGCGGTGATGGCCTCGAGCACGTCGGCCACGTCGAAGCCGCCCTCGGCGCGCGGGCGCTCCTGGGCGACCCGGGAGTGGAAGACCACCTGCAGCAGGACGTCCCCGAGCTCCTCGACGAGCAGCCCGGCGTGGGCCGCCGGCCCGCCCTCGGCCTCCACGGCCTCGACGACCTCGTAGGCCTCCTCCACGAGGTAGCGCACGAGGGACTCGTGGGTCTGCTGCCCGTCCCACGCGCACCCGCCCGGGGAACGCAGCCGGTCCATGACCGCCACGAGCTCCGCGAAGCGCTGCCCGGTCCGCTCCGGGACGCCGAGCCCCGCCGCGACGTCGTCGGTGCCGTGCCCCTGGCTCATGCGTGCATCCCCTCGAAGCCGTCGGTGATCATCCCGTCCAGGGCGGTGCGGTCCTCGAGCGGGAGGAAGGCGGCGGCCGCGGCGTTGCGCTGCAGCCGCTCCAGGTCCTCGAGCCCGTAGCCGAAGTGCTTCACGAGCAGGGCCAGCTCGTCCGTGACCGTGGTCCCGCTCATCAGCCGGTTGTCCGGGGAGATGGTCACCGTGAAGCCGGTCCGGTAGAGCATGTCCACCGGGTGCCGCTCGGGACCGCCGCCGAACGCCGCCACGGCCCCGGTCTGGAGATTGGACGTGGGGCACACCTCGAGGGCGATGCCCCGGTCCCGGACCCACTCGGCCGTGCGGCCGAGGTCGACGACGGCGACGTCCTCCAGGTAGTCGATGTCGATGTCCTCCGCGATGCGCACCCCGTGGCCCAGGCGCAAGGCGCGGCCCGTGGCCAGCGCGTCCCGGATCGACTCGATGCCGGCGGCCTCCCCGGCGTGGAGGGTGACGGGCACCAGCTCGTCCGCGAGCAGCTCGAGGGCGGCCCGGTGGCGGGCGGGCGGGTAGCCGTCCTCGGGTCCCGCGAGGTCGAAGGCCACCACGCCGCGGTCCCGGTTGTCCACCACGAGGCGGGCGACCTCGAGGGAGCGCTCGGCGTGGCGCATGGCGCAGAGGATCTGGGTGACGGACACGATGTGGCCCGCGTCCTCCGCGGCCAGCACTCCCTCCGAGAGCCCGAGCCGGACGGCCTCGACGGCCTCCGCCATCGACAGGCCGCCGGCGGTGTGCTGCTCCGGGGCCCAGCGCACCTCGGCGTGGACCACCCCGTCCGCCACGAGGTCCTCGACGTACTCCCGGGCGCAGCGCACGAGCGCCTCGGGGGTCTGCATCACGGCGACCGTGTGCTCGAAGGTCGCCAGGTAGCGCAGCAGCGAGCCGGAGTCGGCGCTCTCCCGCACCCACCGGCCCAGCGCCTCGGGCTCCTCGGCCGGCAGCCGGTGCCCGGCGGCTGCGGCCAGCTCGACCACCGTGGCCGGGCGCAGGGCGCCGTCGAGGTGGTCGTGCAGGCACACCTTGGGCAGGTCGCGCAGGACCCGGTCCGGCACGCGGCCCGGGTGCTGTTCGGCGGAGGTCAGCATCACGGTCGGGACGGCCCCTGTCTCGGTCGGTCTCAGTAGTTCCAGTCCTGCAGGGCCTCGTTCATGTGCTGCGGGATGTGCGCCCCGGTGCGGGGGTACATGCGCAGCTCCTCGAGGTAGTTCTGCGCGGGCAGCCGGTCCTCGTAGCGCACGAAGGCCTCCTCGTCCGCGTAGTCGAAGGACACCTCCGGGGGGATGCCCGGGCGGAAGCGGAACATCATCGCCAGCGGGGCCCCGTTGCCCTCCACGTAGGACTCGTCCTTGAGCTCCTGCACGTGCAGCAGCTCCTCGGGGACGAGGTCGAAGGTGCGGCGCTGGTCCCAGAAGCCGTTCTTCCGCACGTGGGTCAGGGCGTCGTAGTAGGTGCCCAGGGCCCGCACCCGCACGAGCACGGTGGAGACGTCCATCGCCGTGCCGTCCTCGCCGAACAGGCGCCGCTGGGCGTCCGCGAGCCGGCGCAGGACGTCGACCTCCTTGAGCACGAGGTTGCCCTCGGCCAGCTTGTCCTGGGAGGGCCGGTCCTGGGCCCCCGCCGGGGCCCGGTAGGACGGGGAGACGTCGGTGGAGACCGCGGTCTCCGGGGCGGAGGAGTCGTGGTCGTCCCCGGCGGCGGTGCCGGCGGCGGCCGCGGCGGCCGTCGCGGCCGCCGCCCCGGTGGGCGCGGCCGGCTCGACGTCCTCGTGCCACTCCTCGTGGTCGACGTGGTCGGGGACCGCGTGCTGGGCGGCGCCGTGGTCGGGGACGTCGTGGGCGGTGGCCTCCCGGTCGGCGGTGCGGTGCTCGTCCTGCTCCCGGCCGGCCGCGGGGGCCTCCGTGGCGGGAGCGGCCCCGGGAACGGGCTCCGCCCCGGTGGTCGGCTCGGTGATCGGCTCGGCGGCCGGCTCAGCGCTCCGCGCGGAGACCGGGACGCCGGTCGGCTCGGAGACGGGGCCACGGGCGGCGCCGGCCGCGGAGGACCCGGCCCCACCGGCAGCGGCTCCACCGGCAGCGGCGGCCGCCGCGGCGGCGGGGACTCCCCCGGCCGAGTGCTCCGCGGCCGGGCCCGTCGGCTCGGACGCGGCGCCGGTCCCGGCCGGCCGGCGCTCGTCGTCGGACCGCTCCCCGGTGGGGCGCTCACCGGCGGGCCGGTCCTCGGCGGAGATCGTCTCCGCAGTGGACCGCGTGCCCGCGGCAGCGGCGCCCGGCGTGGGCCGCCCCGACTGCCAGGTGCGGACGTCCTCGCTGCCGTCGGCGAAGCCGTAGGTCGTCACCACGGGGCGGACCCCGTCCTGCTCCGGGCCCACCTCGATGCGGGCGTTCTGCCACGCGCCGCGGGGCGAGGACATGGCCTCGCTGTAGAGGTCGGCCACGGGGTCGAAGAGCGGTGAGTCCTGGTCCACGGTGCCGGACTCCACGGACGGGTCGGCGTCCCCCACGGACTGCTGGGTCTGGTGGGTCATGGTGTTGCCGCGCTGGACGAGCGTGAGCACGGCGCGGTCGGCCCCCCGGGACGTCAGCCGGTCCACGAGGAAGGGCAGCGGTCCGCGGTCCGGCAGCGGCCGGACCTCCTCCGGGCCGTGCTCCTCGTGACCGTGCCCGTCCGGACCCCGGGAACCGGTGCCCCGGTCGCCGTCCCGGCCCGTTTCCCGGGTCCCGGTGTCGGGGCCGGCGGTCGGACCGGCCGGCTGCTCGGGCCGTCCGGTCTCGTGGCGCGGTGTGCTGTCCTCGGTGTTCTTCCGGAAAATGCCTCGCAGACCCAACTGGACCCACCCTTCCGAGCGTGTGCGCACGCCCTCGGTTCTCGTTTCGCGCTGGTTCTCTCCGCAGTATAGGCGGGCCCGGCATCCGGCCCCGGCGCTTCAGCGGCCGGCGATCACCGCACGGTCTCCAGGACCACGGCGCGGTCCGGCCGGGACGCCGGCGCCTCCGGGGCGATCACGGCGGCGCCCTCGAGGGCCTCCCGGGCCCGTGCGAAGCGCTCGGGGGTGTCGGTGAGCAGGGTCAGCAGCGGCTGCCCGGCCCGGACGGCGTCCCCGGGCTTGGCGTGCAGCAGCACGCCGGCGCCGGCCTGGACGGGGTCCTCGCGCCGGGCGCGGCCCGCCCCGAGGCGCCAGGAGGCCACCCCCACCCGGTGGGCGTCGAGCTCGGCGAGCACGCCGTCGGCCTCGGCCACCACGGTCTCGGACTCCCGGGCCCGCGGCAGCGGGGCGTCGGGGTCGCCGCCCTGGGCGGCCACCATGGCCCGCCACACGTCCATGGCCCGGCCGTCCCGCAGCGCCTCCGCCGGGTCGGCGTCCGGGACCCCGGACGCGGCGAGCATCTCCGCGGCGAGCGCCACGGTGAGCTCCACGACGTCGGCCGGGCCGCCGCCGGCGAGCACCTCGACGGACTCCTGGACCTCCACGGCGTTGCCGACCGCCAGGCCGAGGGGCGTGGACATGTCGGTGAGCAGGGCGGTGGTCGTGACCCCAGCGCCGGTGCCGAGGTCGACCATCGTGCGGGCCAGCTCGCGGGCGGAGGCCAGGTCCTTCATGAACGCCCCGGAGCCCACCTTGACGTCGAGCACGAGGGACTGGGTGCCCTCGGCGATCTTCTTGGACATGATGGAGGACGCGATGAGCGGGATCGACTCGACCGTCCCGGTGACGTCCCGCAGCGCGTAGAGCTTCTTGTCCGCGGGCGCCAGGCCGGAGCCCGCGGCGCAGATCACCGCGCCCACGTCCCGCAGCTGGGCCAGCATCTCCTCGTTGGACAGGGCCGCCCGCCAGCCGGGGATGGACTCGAGCTTGTCCAGGGTGCCGCCGGTGTGGCCGAGGCCGCGCCCGGACAGCTGCGGGACGGCCACGCCGTACACGGCCACGAGCGGGGCCAGCGGCAGCGTGATCTTGTCCCCCACCCCGCCGGTCGAGTGCTTGTCCGCGGTGGCCGAGCGCGCCCCGGAGCGCACGAGCGCGGAGAAGTCCATCCGCTCGCCCGAGGCGATCATCGCCCGCGTCCAGGCCGCGATCTCGTCCCGGTCCATGCCCCGCAGGAAGATCGCCATGGCCAGGGCGCTCATCTGCTCCTCGGCCACGACACCGCGGGTGTAGGCGTCCAGGACCCACGCGATCTGCCCGGGCGAGAGGGCACCGCCGTCGCGCTTGGTCCGGATGACGTCCACGGCGTCGAACTGCTCGGTCATGTGGGGTCCTTTCGGGGACTAGAGGTTCTCGGGGCCGAAGGCGTCGGGCAGCACCTCGGCCATGGTGCGCACCCCGGAGACGGTGAGCAGCCGCAGGCCGGGCGCGCGGTGCTCGTGCAGCAGCTGCCGGCACCGTCCGCAGGGCATGAGGACGTCGCCGTTCCCGTCCACGCACACGAACGCGACGAGCCGCCCGCCGCCGGACATGTGCAGCGCGGACACCAGGGCGCACTCGGCGCACAGGGTCAGGCCGTAGGAGGCGTTCTCCACGTTGCACCCGGAGACCACCCGCCCGTCCTCGGTGAGGGCTGCCGCGCCCACGGGGAAGCGCGAGTACGGGACGTAGGCGTGCTCGCGGGCGGCCACGGCCGCCTCCCGCAGCCGGTCCCAGTCGATCCGGGGCCCGTCGTCGGTCGCCTCGCCGCCGGGGCGCAGGGGCTCGTTCACGGGACGCTCACTCCTTGGTGTAGGGCTTGCCGATGGCCGCGGGACCGCGGGAGACCCCCACGAGCCCGGCCACGGCCAGGATGGTGACGACGTACGGGAGCATGGCCAGGAACTGGCTGGGCACGGGCGTGCCCAGGAAGGACAGGATCGACTGCAGGTTGGACGCGAAGCCGAACAGCAGGGACGCGAGCAGCGCCCCGACCGGGTTCCAGCGGCCGAAGATCAGGGCGGCCAGCGCGATGTAGCCGGCGCCGGAGGTCATGTCCCGGGTGAACGCGGAGACGGAGACCAGCGTGTAGAAGGCGCCGCCGAGACCGGCGACCATCCCGCCGAGCAGCACGTTGCGGAAGCGCAGGGCGTTGACCTTCACGCCCAGGGTGTCCGCGGCCTTGGGGTGCTCCCCCACGGACCGGGTGCGCAGCCCCCAGCGCGTCCGGTAGAGCGCGAACCACACGAGCGCCACCGCGGCGTACATCAGGTAGCCGATCACGGACTGGTCGAAGACGATCGGCCCGATCAGGGGGATCTCCGAGAGCACGGGCACGGCGAAGCGCGGCAGCCGCGGCGGGGAGTTGAACACGCCCGGGTCCGACTCCAGCACCGTGGCGAAGAGGAAGCCGGTCAGCCCGGACACGAGCACGTTGAGCACCACGCCCACGATCACCTGGTTGACCCGGTAGGTGATCGAGAAGACCGCCAGGACGAGCGAGACGAGCCCGGCCCCCAGCACGGCGGCGAGCAGCCCCACCCAGGCGCTGCCGGAGAGGGAGCCGGCCACGGCCGCGGAGAACGCGCCGAACAGCAGCTGGCCCTCGATCGCGATGTTGATCACGCCGGAGCGCTCGCACAGCAGGCCGCCCAGGGAGCCGAAGATCAGCGGGATGGCCAGGGCCACGGACCCGGCCAGCAGCCCGGACAGGGACACGTCCGGGCTGCGCGCGCTGCCAACGACCCACACGAGGAAGCCGCTGACGAAGAAGAAGCCGAACACGAGCACCGCCCACCGGGGCAGGTGCGCCCCGGCCCGGGCGCGCAGGACCGCGAGGACCGTCAGCCCGGCGAGCACGGCCACGGTGACCCAGCCCCACAGCACGCCGTGCACCACGAGGTCCGGCACGCGGAAGAGGTCGCCGGCCTCCGAGACGCGGAAGCTCACCGTGTTGTCCGGGGCGTTGAGCCCGAACAGCAGCAGGGCCACGAGGCTCAGGAGGCCGAGGACCACCGGGGTGCGCCAGCTGGTGACGCCCACGACCTCGTTGGCCGCGGTCGTGGACAGCTCCGCCTCGGCCGGCGGGGGCAGGGTCGTCGCGGCGGTGCCGCCGGACGGACCGCCGGCCGGGCCGCCGGAGTCCCAGGGCGCCTGCTCGGGGCGCGGTTCCGGATGCTGCGAGCTCATGCCCGGCCTCCCTCGGTGGCGGTCGCGGTGGCGGTCGCGGTGGCGGCCGTGGTGGTGGCGCTCCCGCCGCGGCGGGAGCGGACCCGGTCCTGCCCGGTCCGCACCAGCGGCGGCAGGGCGATGAACAGGACGATCAGGGACTGCACGACCAGGACGATGTCGATGTTCGTGCCGGTCATCGACTGCATGGTGACGCCGCCGGCGCGGAACCCGCCGTAGAGCAGGCCCGCGAAGAACGTGCCCCACGGCTTCGACCGGCCCAGCAGGGCCACCGTGATCGCGTCGAAGCCGAAGGACGCGGCGACGCCCGCGGTCAGCGCGCGCTCGGTGCCGGAGATCTGGGCCACGCCCGCGAGTCCCGCGAGGGCGCCCGCGAGGACCATGACGACGACGAAGCCGCGCGTGACCGAGATGCCGGCGGTCCGGGCCGCGCGCGGGTTGGCGCCCACGGCCCGCAGCTCGAAGCCGATCGTGGAGCGCTTGAGCAGCCAGGCGACGAACACCGTGGCGAGGACCGCGAGCACGAACCCCCAGTGCAGCCGGAACTGCTCGCCCAGCAGCTTGGGGAACATCGCGGTGTCCGCGACCTGGGGGCTGACGGGGTTCGAGGAGCCCGGGCGCAGGAACGCCGGGCGGGTGAGCAGCCAGGCGACGAGGTTGAGCGCGATGTAGTTGAGCATGATCGTCAGGATCACCTCGTGGGCGCCGGTGCGGGCCTTGAGCACGCCCACGACCGCCCCCCACAGCGCGCCGCCGAGGGCCCCGGCGAGGATCACGGCGAGCAGGTGCACGCCCACCGGCAGCTGCCAGGAGAAGCCGACCCAGGCGGCCAGCGCCGCGCCGATCAGCAGCTGCCCCTGGGCGCCGATGTTGAACAGCCCGGCCTGGAAGGCCACGGCCACCCCGAGCCCCGCCAGGATCAGCGGCGTGGCCACGGTGAGGGTCTCCGCGAGCGGGTAGACCCGCTGCGCGAACGTGCTGCCGTTCGGGTTGTAGACGGCGCCGTAGAACATCGCCTCGTAGGCGGAGGACGCGGCGGCCCACATGGCCGCGACCGTGTCCCCGGGGCGGGCGAAGAGGTAGCTCGCGGCGTCGGCCACCCGGTCGTCGGTCAGGGCGATGAGGAGCCCGCCCAGGAGCAGGGCGGCGACGATCGCGAGCACGGACTGCACCGCGGAGCCGGTCCAGTCCCGCCGGGAGCTCCCGGGGGCGACGGCTGTGGGCGGCGGCGCCTTCTGCTGGTCGGCGGCCGCGGGGGCCGCTCCGGTGGCACTCATGCCTGCTCCTTCGGGTGCTGCGCCGTGGCCTGCGGGGCGCCGGCCTGCGGGGCATCGGTCGGTGGGGCGCCGGTCTGCGGGGGGACGGCCGGCTGCGCCCCGGTCCGCCGCGCGCCGTCGGGCCGGACGCCGGCCGCGCCGAGATCCTCGGCGGTGGCCCCTGCCATCATCTGGCCCAGGACGTCGCGCGGGGTGTCGGGGCCCACGATCCCCATGATCCGGCCGTGGAAGAACACGGCGATCCGGTCCGCGAGCGCGTACACCTCGTCGAGCTCGGTCGAGACGATGAGCACGGCCACGCCCTTGTCCCGCTCGGCGACGATCTGCTCGTGGATGAACTCGATGGACCCCACGTCCACCCCGCGGGTGGGCTGGGAGGCGAGGAAGAGCTCGAGGGGCCGGGAGAGCTCCCGGGCGATGACGACCTTCTGCTGGTTGCCGCCGGAGAGGGTCTGCACGGGGGCGTCCACGGAGGGGGTGCGGACGTCGAACTGCTCGACGGCGCGGCGGGCGTTGGCCTGGACCTCGCCCAGCCGCAGGGACGGGCCGCGGGAGAAGCGGTCGTCGCCGTAGAGGTCCAGCACGAGGTTCTCGGCGACGGTGAACGGGCCCACGAGCCCGTCCGTGGAGCGGTCCTCCGGGACGAAGCCCACGCCGGCGTCGAGGACCTGGCGCACGGACTTCCCGAGCAGCTCCGTGCCGCCCAGCCGGATCGAGCCGGTGGCCCGCTCCCGCAGGCCGAGGATCGCCTCGGCCAGCTCCGTCTGGCCGTTGCCCTGCACGCCGGCCACCGCGAGGATCTCCCCGCGGGCCACGTCGAACCCGACGTCGTCGAGCAGCTTCACGCCGTTGTCCGCGACCACGGTGAGCCCGGAGACCTCCAGGGCCCGCTCCCCCGGCTCGGCCTCGCCCTTGGCGACGGACAGGGACACGTCCCGGCCCACCATGAGGGCCGCGAGCTCGGAGGTCGAGGCCTCCGGGGACGTCTGGCCCACCACCCGGCCCCGGCGGATCACCGTGATGACGTCGGAGATCGCCTTGACCTCCCGCAGCTTGTGGGAGATGAACAGGATCGACTTCCCGGACCCGCGCAGCTGGCGCATGATCTCGAGCAGCTCGTCGGTCTCCCGGGGCGTGAGCACCGCGGTGGGCTCGTCCAGGATGAGCACCTGCGCCTCCCGCACGAGGGCCTTGATGATCTCGACGCGCTGCTGCACGCCCACGGGCAGGTCCTCGACCACGGCGTCCGGGTCCACGTGGAAGCCGTAGCGCTGGGAGATCTCCCGGATCCGGCGGCGGGTGGTCTCGAGGTCGAGGGTGCCGCCGCGGGTGCTCTCCGCGCCGAGGGCCACGTTCTCCGCGACGGTGAACACCGGCACCAGCATGAAGTGCTGGTGCACCATGCCGATCCCGGCGGCCATGGCGTCCCCGGGGCCCCGGAAGGACACCTCGGCGCCGTCCACCAGGATGCGTCCCCCGCTCGGCCGGTACAGGCCGTAGAGGACGTTCATCAGGGTGGACTTGCCCGCCCCGTTCTCGCCGAGGAGGCAGTGGATCTGCCCGGGCTCCACGACGAGGTCGACGTCCTCGTTGGCCGCGAAGGAGCCGAACCGCTTGGTGATGGACTGCAGTTCCAGCTTCATGGTGGGGTGGTCCTCCTCCTGGGCCGTCCGCCGGCCCGGGGCGGGCACGCCACCGCCGCCAGCTGCGGCCGGGGCCCTCGCTGGCGGCGGTGGGTGCGGTGGTCGGTGTCGTCCGGGATCAGGCCTGCGGCGAGTTCTCGGACTCGACGGTGACCGTGCCGTCGATGATGTCCTGGCGCAGCTGCTCGACCTCGGCGGCGAGCTCCTCGCCCACGGCCTCCTCCTGGTCGTGGAACGGGGCGATGCCCACGCCGTCGTTCTCGAGGGTGCCGACGTAGGGCTCGTTGCTGAACTCGCCCTCGGCGGCCGACTCGACGACGTCCTGCACGGAGGTGCTCATCTGCTTGAGCACCGAGGTGAGCTGGTACTCCTGGCCCTGGTCGAGGGTCTCGTAGCCGTCGGCGTCGACCCACACGAAGCGGACCTCGTCGCCGCCCCCGCCGTTGGCCTCGACCACGGCGTCGAGGGTGCCGAGGGCGGCCTGCCCGGCCACGGGCAGCACGATGTCCGCGCCCTCGTTGATGAAGTTCTGCGTGGTGGTCTTCGCCGCGGAGGTGTCGGTGAAGCTGTTGACGAAGGTGCCGTCCTGGGAGTCCTTGTCCCAGCCCAGGAGCCGGACGTCCTCGCCCTTGGTCTCGTTGTAGTGGTCGATGCCGTCGGCGAAGCCGTCCATGAACACCGTCACGGTGGGGATGTCCATGCCGCCGTAGGTCGCCACGGTCCCGCTCTGGGTGCTGCCCGCCGCCACGTAGCCGGCGAGGAACGCGGCCTCGGCCGTGTTGTAGACGAGCGGCTTGACGTTGTCGAGCTCGATCGAGGCGTCGTCGACGATCGCGAAGTTGGACTCGGGGTTGGCCTCGGCCACGGCCCGGGTGGCGTCGGCGAGGAGGAAGCCCACGGACAGCGTGAGGTCGCACCCGGACTGCACCATGGACGTCAGGTTGGGCTCGAAGTCGGTCTCGGCCTGGGACTCGGCCTGGTTGACCTCGATGCCCATGGACTCCTCGACGGCCTGCAGGCCCTCGTAGGAGTTCTGGTTGAAGGAGCGGTCCTGGAACCCGCCGGAGTCGGAGACGATGCAGCCGGTGAAGTCGGTGGCCTGCTCCTGCGCCTCGCCGCCCTCCTCGGGGGCCGCGCCGCAGCCGGCGAGCACGAGGGCGGAGGCGCCGAGCAGCGCGGCGGCGGAGAGCGGGCGGGTTCCTCGGGACGTCCGGGGCGGGAAGGTCATGGTTCCTCCAGGAGACGGGCGCGGCCGGGCGGTGATCCCGGTCACGCGGCAAGCGCGACGTGGTGCCACTCTACCCACGGGTAGTGGCGGGGCGCCGGAGGCCCGCGTTAATTCGTGGTGACGTCCGGCCGTGTCTGCCGGGAGTGCAGCCGGATGGCGCGCAGGGCCGTGTTGGTCATGACCTGGATGCCGCAGCCGATCGCGGCCTCGTCCGCCACGTAGTCCGACTGGTGCAGGTCGTAGGTGTGCCCGCCCCGCGTGCGCGTGCCCAGCCGCATCATCGCCCCGGGCACCTCCTGGAGGAACCACGCGAAGTCCTCCCCGCCCATCGACTGGTGCACCAGCACCACCGCGTCCTCGCCGAGCTCGGCGCGGGCGGCGTTCTCGATGAGGGTGGTCTCCACCTCCCCGTTGACCACGGGAGGGACGCCGCGGATGTGCTCCAGCTCCACGTCCACCCCGTAGGGCGCGGCCACCTGGTGCACGACCTCGTCGAGCAGCGTGCCCGCCCGGTGCCAGGCGTCGGCGTCGAGGCAGCGCATCGTCCCGGACATGAACCCGGTGGCGGGGATGGCGTTGGGCGCCACGCCGGCGTGCATCTGGCCCCACACCACGGCCACGCCGGAGCGCACGTCGATCCGCCGGGAGAGCACGGCCGGGACGTTGACGGCGATCTGGGCCATCGCGTAGACGAGGTCCTGCGTGAGGTGGGGGCGGGAGGTGTGCCCGCCGCGGCCGGTGAACTCGATGCGCACGGTGTCGGAGGCGGACGTGATCGCGCCGATCCGGGTGCCGACCTGGCCGACGTCGACCTTGGGCTCGCAGTGCAGGGCGAACATCCGGGGCACGCCCTCGAGGACGCCCTGGCGCAGCACGGTGAGGGCGCCGCCGGGCAGCTGCTCCTCGGCGGGCTGGAAGACGATCCGCACGGTCCCGGCGATGTGCGCGGTCCGGTGCAGGTCCGCGAGCACCTTGGCCACGCCCACCATCACCGTGGCGTGGATGTCGTGCCCGCAGGAGTGCGCCACGCCGTCGTTGACGGAGGAGTACTCGAGGCCCGTGCCCTCCTGGATCGGCAGCGCGTCGATGTCCGCCCGCAGGCCCACGCCGATCGGGCCGTGCCCGATGTCCACGTAGCACCCGGTGTCCGAGAGCCGCACCGGGGACAGGCCCATGTTCTCCAGGGCGCCCACGATCCGGTCCGTGGTGCGGAACTCCTGGTAGGACAGCTCCGGGTGGCGGTGCAGGTCCCGCCGGAAGGCGATCAGGTCGGGCAGGTAGCGCTTGAGCAGGGGGCCGATGGCGGGCGGGAGGCCGGCCTCCAGGGCCGCGGCGGAGGATGGCGCGTCAGGCATCTGTCCAGACTACTCCCGGGCGCGCGCCGCTCCCGACGCTCACAGGACGTCCGTGTTGCCGCTCTGCTTGAGGGAGGCCACCGCGTCCTTGACGCGCTGGGCGTGCTCCCGGGTGGTCACCAGCAGCGCGTCGTGGGTGTCGACGACGACGATGTCCTCGACCCCGATCAGCGCGATCAGCCGGCCCGTGTCCGAGACGACGATGCCGCTGGAGCTGTCGGAGAGCACCCGGCTGTTGTCGCCGAGGACCGTGACGTCGGGGTCGGTCTCGGGGTCGACGTGGTTGAGCCGCCGGATCGCGGCGAAGTCCCCGACGTCGTCCCAGGTGAAGCTCGCCGGGACCATGGCCACGTCCCCGGCGGCCGCCGCGGGCTCGGCCACGGCGTAGTCGATCGCGATCTTGGGCAGCCCGGGCCACACCCGGTCCACCACCTCGTCCTGGGCGGGCGTGCCCCAGGCGTCGGCGATCTCGGTGAGCCCCGCGTGCAGCTCCGGCTGGCTCGCGGCGAGGTGGCGCAGCATCAGGGACGCGGGCGCCACGAACATCCCGGCGTTCCACGTGTAGTTGCCGCTCGCCACGTAGTGCCGGGCGGTGTCCTCGTCGGGCTTCTCGACGAACTCCTCGACCTGCAGGGCGTGGGGCGCGTCCGGCAGCCCGAGCTGGGCGCCGGCCCGGATGTAGCCGAAGCCGGTGGCCGGGGAGCTCGGCGGGATCCCGATCGTCACGATCCGCCCCGAGGCCGCCGCGGCCACGGCCTCCCGGACCACGTCCTGGAAGGCGCCGGCGGGCTCGATCACGTGGTCGGCCGCGAAGGACCCGATGATCGCCTCGGGGTCGCGGCGCTGGACGAGCATGCAGGCCAGGCCGATGGCCGCCGCCGAGTCCTTCGGGGACGGCTCGAGCACGAGGTCGCCGGTGGAGAGCTCCGGGAGCTGGCGGCAGACCGCGGCCGCGTGCGTGCGCCCGGTCACGACCATGACCGGGCCGTCGCCCAGGCCCGCGAGCCGGTCGTACGTGGCGCGGAGCAGGGAGGAGCCGGAGCCGGTGAGGTCGAGCAGGAACTTGGGGGCGTCGGCCCGGGAGAGGGGCCACAGCCGGGAGCCCACCCCTCCGGCAGGGATGAAGGGGTGGAAGTGCGCGAGTGGGGAGGTCACGGAGAACACCATACGACGTCGCCCGGGAGCCCGCGGAAAACGACGTGCGCGCGCGGCGGAACCCGTGCGCCCGTGCGGGACAGCCTGTCAGTAAACACCGGTCGTGCTGGTATCGTGGGAGGGAACTCGCGCATCATCCGACACAGAGCCGGAGGGCTCCGCTCACGTCGTGCGCAGTGCGAATTCCCGAACATTTCTAGAGCGCACGACGGCGAGCGACTCAGGGAGGTTTTTCAGTGGCGAAGACATCCAAGGGCACCCTGTACCGCGGCCAGGCTCATGGCCAGTGGTCCTGGGTGGCCCATCGCATCACCGGCGTGGCCATCTTCTTCTTTCTCTTGGTCCACGTCCTGGACACGGCGCTCGTGCGGGTCTCCCCCGAGGCCTACAACGCGGTCATGGCGACCTACAAGAACCCGGTCATGGGCCTGGGCGAGGCCGGCCTCGTGGCGGCCATCGTCTACCACGCCTTCAACGGCCTGCGCATCATCATGGTCGACTTCTGGTCCAGCGGCACCAAGTACCAGAAGCAGATGCTCTGGGGCGTCCTGGCCCTGTGGGTCGTCGTCATGATCCCCTTCCTCATCCGTCACCTGTCCCACGTCTTCGGGGGTTAATCACTATGAGCACTCCGCTCAAGGCAAGCATCTCGGTCCCCCGGAGCAAGGACCTCGAGGTCAACGGCATCAAGTACAACCGCTCCTCGTCCCGCCGCAACAACTTCGAGATGTTCGCGTGGCTGTTCATGCGCCTGTCCGGCGTGATCCTGCTGGTGCTCGTCTTCGTCCACCTCTGGGTCAACCTCGTGGGCCCGGAGGGCGGCGTGAACGCCGTCGACTTCGCGTTCGTGGCCGGCAAATGGGCCAGCCCGTTCTGGCAGGTCTTCGACATGCTCCTGCTGTGGCTGGCGATGCTGCACGGCACGAACGGGCTGCGCGTGATCATCGACGACTACGCGGAGAAGGACCGGACCCGGTTCTGGCTGAAGGTCTTCCTCTTCACCACGTCCGCCTTCGTGATCCTGCTCGGCACCCTCGTCATCTTCACCTTCGAGCCCTGCCCGGCCGGCGCGGACCCCGCGCTGCTCGCGAGCTTCTGCACCGCGGGCTGATCCCTGCCGGAGACGGCCCGCCCCGCGGCGGGCCGTCTCCGCCGTCCGGTCACAGGCGACCGGGCCCCAGCACATCCGACGGAACACCCAACAGAAAGAACAACCGGTATGCAGGTTCACAAGTACGACGTGGTCATCATCGGCGCCGGTGGTGCCGGTATGCGCGCCGCCATCGAGGCCGGTCAGCGCTCCCGCACTGCCGTACTGACCAAGCTGTACCCCACGCGGTCCCACACCGGCGCGGCGCAGGGCGGCATGTGCGCGGCCCTCGCCAACGTCGAGGAGGACAACTGGGAGTGGCACACGTTCGACACCATCAAGGGCGGTGACTACCTGGTCGACCAGGACGCCGCCGAGGTGATGGCCAAGGAGGCCATCGACGCCGTCCTCGACCTCGAGAAGATGGGCCTGCCGTTCAACCGCACCCCCGAGGGCAAGATCGACCAGCGACGCTTCGGCGGCCACACCCGCGACCACGGCAAGGCCCCCGTGCGCCGCGCCTGCTACGCCGCGGACCGCACCGGCCACATGATCCTCCAGACGCTGTACCAGAACTGCATCAAGCACAACGTGGAGTTCTTCAACGAGTACTACGTCCTGGACCTGATCATGACCGAGGTCGACGGCCAGCGCCGCGTCGCCGGCGTCGTCTCCTACGACCTCGCTTCCGGGGAGCTGCACGTCTTCCAGGCCAAGTCCGTGGTCTTCGCCTCCGGCGGGGCGGGCAAGGTCTACAAGACGACCTCCAACGCCCACACGCTCACCGGCGACGGCATGGCCATCGCGTTCCGCAACGGCCTGCCCCTCGAGGACATGGAGTTCATCCAGTTCCACCCCACCGGCCTGGCCGGGCTGGGCATCCTCGTCTCCGAGGCCGCCCGCGGCGAGGGCGGGATCCTGCGCAACGCCGACGGCGAGCGGTTCATGGAGCGCTACGCCCCGACCATCAAGGACCTCGCCCCCCGCGACATCGTGGCCCGCTCCATGGCCAACGAGGTGCGCGAGGGCCGCGGCGCCGGGCCGAACAAGGACTACGTCCTGCTCGACCTCACCCACCTGGAGCCGGCGCACATCGACGCGAAGCTGCCCGACATCACGGAGTTCGCCCGCACGTACCTGGGCGTGGAGCCCTACACCGAGCCCGTCCCGGTGTTCCCGACCTGCCACTACGCCATGGGCGGCATCCCGACCAACATCAAGGCCGAGGTGCTCCAGGACAACGAGAACGTGGTCCCGGGCCTGTACGCCGCCGGCGAGGTCGCCTGCGTGTCCGTGCACGGCTCCAACCGCCTGGGCACCAACTCGCTGCTGGACATCAACGTGTTCGGCAAGCGCGCCGGCATCTACGCCGCCGAGTACGCGCAGCGGGCCGAGTTCGTGCCCGTGCCGGACACCGCCCTGGACAGCACCGTGGCGCTGCTCGACAACGCCCGCAACGGCACCGGCACCGAGAAGGTCGCCGCGATCCGCAAGGACCTGCAGGACACCATGGACCTCAACGTCCAGGTGTTCCGCACCGCCGACACCCTGCAGACGGCGCTGGACGACATCGCCGCCCTCGAGGCCCGGTACGCGAACATCTCCATCCAGGACAAGGGCAAGCGCTTCAACCTGGACCTGCTGGAGGCCGTGGAGCTCGGCTTCCTCCTGCAGCTCGCGAAGGTCATGACCGTGGCCGCCCTGCACCGCACCGAGTCCCGCGGCGGGCACTTCCGGGAGGACTTCCCGGAGCGCGACGACGCCAACTTCATGAAGCACTCGATGGTCTACCTCGACCCCTCCTCCCCCACCGCGGGGATCCGGCAGGAGACGAAGCCCGTCATCTTCACCCGCTACGAGCCCATGGAGCGTAAGTACTGATGTCTACCGCACACACTCCCGACCGGCCCGAGGACGGCCGCGACGACGACCCCCAGGACCGCGCCCCCGAGCACGGCCACGCCCCGGGCCACGCCCAGGACGACCGTGCCGGCTACAAGACCGACGCGGACGCCGGGTCGGTCGACGAGCGCGACGAGGCCGCGGCCCCGGCCGTGGACCCCGCCGCCGAGAACGCCGAGGGCGGGGAGCCCGCCGCGCGCGTGGACCTGCCCGAGGAGCAGCAGGGCAGCGACGAGATCCCGACCTTCGACCTCACCCTGCAGATCCGCCGCTACAACCCGGAGGTCTCCGACGAGGTCCGCTGGGACGAGTACAAGCTGACCATGTACGGCACCGACCGCGTGCTGGACGCCCTGCACAAGGTGAAGTGGGAGATCGACGGCTCGCTGTCCTTCCGCCGCTCCTGCGCGCACGGCGTGTGCGGCTCGGACGCCATGCGCATCAACGGCCAGAACCGCCTCGCCTGCAAGGTGCTGCTCAAGGACCTCGACCTGTCCAAGCCCGTCACGGTGGAGCCCATCAAGGGCCTGCCGTGCGAGAAGGACCTGATCGTGGACATGGAGCCGTTCTTCCAGTCCTACCGCGAGATCATGCCGTTCCTCGTGGCCGGCGGCAACGAGCCGACCATGGAGCGCTACCAGTCCCAGGAGGACCGGGCGCGCTTCGACGACACCACCAAGTGCATCCTGTGCGCCGCGTGCACGTCGTCCTGCCCCGTGTTCTGGACCGACGGCCAGTACTTCGGTCCGGCGGCGATCGTCAACGCGCACCGGTTCATCTTCGACTCCCGCGACGACGCGGGGGACCTGCGCCTGGAGATCCTCAACGACAAGGAGGGCGTGTGGCGCTGCCGCACGACCTTCAACTGCACCGAGGCGTGCCCGCGCGGCATCCAGGTCACGAAGGCCATCGCCGAGGTCAAGAACGCCATCCTGAGCCGCTCCATGTGAGCGTGCCCCCGGACCGCCGCGGCCCGTCCCCTGCACGGCAGGGGGCGGGCCGCCGTCGTCCGTGCGCGGCGGCGGCTCAGCGGCGCCCGGTCAGGGTGGCCATGGGCACCACGGTGATCGCCACGTTCTCGCCGTCGGGGTGCACCCGCCCGCCGCGCTGGTCCGCGTGCACGATCGCCCCGATCGCGGCCGAGAACAGCAGGATCTGGTTGAACAGGTAGAACCACAGGAGCACGCCCACCACGAGGGCGACCGAGAGAAGGTACGGGTTGGTGGTGGCCCCGGCGACCACCGTGCCCCCGATGTAGCGCAGCGCGAAGCTGCCGGCCGCCGCGGCGAGCACGGTGACGGTCAGGGCGCGGCGGGTGATCCGCAGCCCGGCCACGCCCCGCACGAGCTCGAGGGCGAACAGGGCGTCCAGCACGACGACGAGCAGGGTGCTCAGCGCCCAGGTCAGCCCGGTGCGCAGCCAGTCGGGGCCGCTGCCCCAGCCGAGCTCGCCGGCGGTGTCCAGCAGGAAGCCCAGGAGGCCCGAGGCCGCGCCGTTGGCCACGACCGAGAGGGCGAGCAGCACGCCCAGCAGCAGCAGCCCCAGCAGGTCCCGCGGCACGGCCGCGATGGGCAGGCCCTGCGCGGGGGGCACCTCGAAGAGCCGGCGGAACGCGAGCCGCACCCCGGAGACCCAGCGCCAGCCGGAGAAGAACAGGACCGCGGCGCCGATCACCGTGGCCAGGGTGAAGGGCCGGGTGTCCTCGAGCAGCTCGAGGGGGACCACTCCCCCGTCCCCGGTGTCCAGCAGGCCGGGGACGCGCTCGGTCACGGCCTCCACCACGGCGTCGCGCACCAGGGGGTCGTTGCCGAGGAACACGCCGATCACGGAGAAGCCCATCACCAGCAGGGCGGTGGACGCGAAGATCAGCACGAAGGACAGGCCCGCCGCCATGAGGGGCCCGCCGTGGAAGAGGTAGTGCAGGACCACGCGGACCGGCATCCGCCGGTAGGTCTCGGCGAGCGCCACGGCGAGCACCGAGCCGGCCAGCCCGAGGGCGCCGGCGCCGGCGGCCCGCTTCTCGCGCAGCAGCGCCCGCTGGCGCAGGGCCTCGCGCCGCATGCCGTGGCGGTCGATCGCGCGCGGCGGCAGCTCGGGGGCGGGGCCGGTGCGGGGGCCGGCGCGGGTGCTCATGGCCGGGCGGCTCAGCGCCGGTCGCGGTCGCGCCCCGTGAAGGGGAACTCCTCGCGGATCCGCCAGACGCCCCGGCCGTCGAGCTCGTAGAGACCGATCCGGTCCACGAGGAACCCGGCGCGGTAGGTCCGCAGCATCTCCTGGGCGCGGTCGAGGTCCTCCTCCTCCACGGCCTGGGCGATCGTGACGTGGGGGTGGAACTCGAAGGGGGACGCCGAGACGAGCTGCTCCTCGTGCAGGGCGTCGTGCAGCGCGCGGCACTGCTCCTCGCCCTCCTGGATGCGCAGGTAGACCACCGGGCTCACGGGGCGGAACGTGCCGGTGCCGTTGATCTCCACCCGGAACGGCTCCCACTCGCGGGCCACGGCCCCGACCCGCTGCACGACGTCCGCCCAGCGCTCCGCCTGCGGGGCGATCATCAGCGTGATGTGCGCCGGCACGGCGTAGGAGGCGGGGTCCCCGAAGGACGCGCGCCAGTCCTGGAGCTCCCGGCCCACGGGCTCGGGCAGCTCGATCACCACGCCCGCGTACACCTGGCCGGGGCGGATGGTGGGGGACTGCTGCGTTCGGGTCAACTCAACTCCTCACAGGACGGGACCCAGCCTAGCCCAGCCCCCCGGACCCGCCCAGGCGCGGCAGGAAGCCCATCCGGTCGTAGACCCCCGCCAGGGTCCGGACGGTGATCTCGCGGCCCTTCTCGGCGCCCCGGGCGAGGAGGCGGTCCAGCTCCGCGGGGTCGTCCAGCAGCTCCTGGGCGCGGGCCTGGATCGGGTCCAGGGTCTCGGTGACCACCTCGGCCAGCCCCACCTTGAGGTGGCCGTAGAGCTTCCCCTCGTACTCCGCCACGAGGTCGGCCACGGGCCGGCCGGTGAGCGCCGAGTACACGGTCAGCAGGTTGGCGATGCCCGGCTTGGCCTCGCGGTCGAAGCGGATCTCCGTGCCGTCGTCGGTGACCGCGGACTTGATCTTCTTCGCGTTCTTCTTGGCCGGGTCGAGCAGCCGGATCAGCCCGCTCTCGGACGCGGCGGACTTGGACATCTTGGCGGTGGGGTTCTGCAGGTCGTAGACCTTGGCGGACTCGGCGAGGATCTTCGCGTCCGGCACCACGAACGTGTCCCCGAAGCGGGTGTTGAAGCGCTGGGCGAGGTTGCGGGTCAGCTCGAGGTGCTGGCGCTGGTCCTCCCCCACCGGGACCTGGTGCGCCTGGTAGATCAGGATGTCGGCGGCCATGAGCACCGGGTAGGCGAACAGGCCGACCGTGGCGTTCTCGGCGCCCTGCCGGGCGGACTTGTCCTTGAACTGCGTCATCCGGGACGCCTCGCCGAAGCCCGTGATGCAGTTGAGCGCCCAGGCCAGCTGGGCGTGCTCGGGCACGTGGGACTGCACCAGCAGGGTGGAGCGCTCGGGGTCGATGCCCGCGGCGATGTACTGGGCCGCCGTGACACGGGTCCGCTGGGCCAGGGCGGCCGGGTCCTGCTCGGCGGTGATGGCGTGCAGGTCGGCCACGAAGAACACGCACTCGTTGTCGTCCTGCAGGTCCACCCAGTTGCGCACGGCCCCCACGTAGTTGCCCAGGTGCAGGGAGTCCGCCGAGGGCTGCACCCCCGAGACGACACGGGGTCTGCCGGAGGCGGTGGGGACGTCGAACGGTACGGGCTCAGGGGTCACGGTGCGGGGTCCTTCGATCGGGCGGGCGCCGGCGGGGGCGCGGAGCGGGCGAACGGGTCAGAGCTGGTAGTCGACCACCACGGGCGCGTGGTCGGAGAAGCGCGTGTCGTAGCTGGGGGCGCGGTCCACGGCGGCGGTCACCGCCCGGGCCGCGAGCCCCGGGGTGGCCATGTGGTAGTCGATGCGCCACCCGGCGTCGGTGTCGAAGGCCTTGCCGCGGTACGACCACCACGTGTACGGCCCGGGGACCGGTCCGGCCAGCTCCCGGGCGACGTCCTTGTACCCGTGCTCGCCGAAGAAGCGGTCGAAGTAGGCGCGCTCCTCGGGCAGGAAGCCGGCGTTCTTGACGTTGCCCTTCCAGTTCTTGATGTCGAGCTCGGTGTGCCCCACGTTGAGGTCGCCGACGACGAGCACGTGCTCCCGCGTGCGGGCGAGCTCGGGCAGCCGCTCGCTCATGACGTCGAGGAAGCGGTACTTGTCGTCCTGGCGGGGGGTGCCGACCTCCCCGGAGTGGACGTAGGCCGAGACCACGGTGAGCGTGGTGCCGTCGGCCAGGTCGTGGTCCGTCTCGACCCACCGGCCCGCGGTCTCGAAGTGCTCGTGGCCGATGGAGTCGCGCCGCCGCACGGGCAGCAGGGACCCGTCCCGGGCGTCCCGGCGGGTGGCCACGGCCACGCCCGCCCGGCCCTTGTCGGCGGCCTCGGCGTGGTGGACGTCCCACACCTGCTCGTCGAGCAGGTCCCGGACGATCCGGTCGGGGGCCCGGACCTCCTGCAGGCACAGGATGTCGACGTCACGGCCCGCCAGCCAGTCGGCCATGCCGCGCTTGTAGGCGGCGCGGATGCCGTTGACGTTGACGGTGGCGACGCGCAGGACGTTCTCGGGGCGGGACATGCGGGGGCACCTGGCTTCCGGGTGGTGGTGAGCGGGGGTCGTGCTGCGGGGGTTCGTGCCGCGGGGCGGTCGGGGTCAGTCGACCACGGTGCCGCTGAGGGGCTCCTGGCGCAGCATGCTCATCCCGTTGCCGGCCGTGATGTCGATGGTGTCGAGGGCGCGGTCCAGCGCCTCGCGCTCGGGGCCCTCGACGGGCAGCGCGGCGAGCTCCTGCTTGATCACCTTGGACTGGACCAGGACGATCTGGAAGCTGTGGGAGAGCTTCTCGTCCCGCATGGAGCCGGCGGCGGCGGACCCGGTGACGGTGGGGGCGCGGCCGGAGCCGGTGCGCAGCTGCTCCCGGGCCTCGTCGACCTGCCGGCGGCCGAAGCGGGCGGCCTTGCGGACCATGAGCACCACCCAGGTGGCGAGCAGCAGCCAGCCGAGGGCGATGCCGGCGAGCGCCCAGCCCAGCCACGAGTTGGCGTTCGCGGCCTGCAGCAGCGCCACCACGAAGATCACCACGAGCACGGCCAGTCCGATCACCGTGCCCCACAGGGCGGTGCGGGAGGCGGGCTCGGCGGCCGGGGCGGTGGACGGGGTCGGGGATCCGAGGGAGCGCATGGTCCCCATTGTCTCAAATCCCGGCCCGGGCCACGAACCGGCGCGGGCGCCGTCCCCGCCCGGCGCCGGGGACGGCCGCGCCCCGGGAGCGAGGGCTCCCGGGGGCGCGGCGCGGTGGACGGCGCTCAGCGGAGGCCGGCGTGCCGCTCCGCGGTCTCCACCACGTTGAGCAGCAGCATGGCCCGGGTCATGGGCCCCACCCCGCCGGGGTTGGGGGAGATCCAGGAGGCCTTCTGCGCGGCGGCCGGGTCGATGTCCCCGGTGAGCCTCTTCTTTCCCGTCTCGGGGTCCTCCACGCGGGAGACCCCGACGTCGAGGAGCACCACGCCGTCCTTGAGGCTGTCGGCCGTGATCATGTGCGGCCGCCCGGCGGCGGCCACGACGACGTCGGCCTGGGCCAGCAGCGCGTCGAGGTCCTGCGTGCCGGTGTGGGCGAGGGTGACCGTGGCGTTGATCTCCTTGCGGGTCAGCAGCAGCCCGATCGGCCGTCCGACGGTCACGCCGCGGCCCACGACGAGCACGTGCCGGCCCGCGAGCTCGACGTCGTTGCGGCGCAGCAGCTCGATCACCCCGTTCGGCGTGCACGGCAGCGGGGAGGTCATCGGCTCGGAGACGTTGAGCACGAGGCGGCCGAGGTTGGTCGGGTGCAGCCCGTCGGCGTCCTTGTCCGGGTCGATGCGCTCGAGGATGGCGTTGGTGTCGATGTGCCCGGGCAGCGGCAGCTGGACGATGTAGCCGGTGCACGCGGGGTCCGCGTTGAGCTCGTCAAGGACGCGCTCGAGCTCCTCCTGGGAGACGTCCGCGGGCAGGTCGCGGCGGATCGAGGAGATGCCGACCTCGGCGCAGTCCTTGTGCTTGCCGCCCACGTAGGAGTGCGAGGCCGGGTCGTCGCCCACGAGCACCGTGCCGAGGCCGGGGGTGACCCCCCGCTCCGCCAGCACGGCCACGCGCTCGGCGAGCTCGGTCCTGATGGCGGCGGAGGCCGCCCGTCCGTCGAGGATCCGTGCGCCCACGCTCACCACTCCTCGAGGCCGTCGTAGAGCGGGAAGTCCGCGGCCAGCCGGTCCACGCGGGCCCGCAGGGCGTCGATGTCGGCCCCGGGCTTCAGGGCGGTGGCGATGATCTCGGCGACCTCCTCGAACTGCGGTGCGCCGAAGCCGCGCGTGGCCAGCGCGGGGGTGCCGATCCGCAGCCCGGAGGTGACCATCGGCGGCCGCGGGTCCCACGGCACGGCGTTGCGGTTGACGGTGATCCCCGCCCGGTGCAGGAGGTCCTCGGCCTGCTTGCCGTCCAGCTCGGAGTCGCGCAGGTCCACCAGCACCAGGTGCACGTCGGTGCCGCCGGTCAGCACGGACACCCCGGCCCGGGCGACGTCGTCGGCCCCGAGGCGCTCGGCGAGGATCCGGGCGCCCTCGACCGTGCGCTCCTGGCGGGCGCGGAACTCCTCGGTGGCCGCGATCTTGAAGGCCACGGCCTTGCCCGCGATGGCGTGCATGAGCGGGCCGCCCTGCTGGCCCGGGAAGACGGCGGAGTCGATCTTCTTCTTGAGCTCGCCCGTGGTGAGGATCACGCCGGAGCGGGGTCCGGCGAGGGTCTTGTGCACGGTCGAGGTGACCACGTGGGCGTGCGGCACGGGGTTGGCGTGCAGGCCCGCGGCCACGAGGCCGGCGAAGTGGGCCATGTCCACCCACAGCTTCGCCCCGACTTCGTCGGCGACCGCGCGGAACGCCTCGAAGTCCAGCTCCCGCGAGTACGCGGACCAGCCGGCCACGATGACCTGCGGGCGCTCGGCGAGGGCCTGCTCCCGGACCCTGTCCATGTCGATCGTGTAGGTGTCGGGGTCGACCTCGTAGGCCGCGATCTCGTAGAGCTTGCCGGAGACGTTGAGCTTCATCCCGTGGGTGAGGTGGCCGCCGTGGGCCAGGGAGAGGCCCATCAGCTTGTCGCCGGGGGTCATGAGCGCCTGCATGACGGCCGTGTTGGCCTGGGCGCCCGAGTGCGGCTGCACGTTGGCGTGCTCGGCGCCGAACAGGGCCGTGGCCCGGTCCCGGGCCAGGTTCTCGACGACGTCGACGAACTCGCAGCCGCCGTAGTAGCGGCGCCCGGGATAGCCCTCGGCGTACTTGTTCGTCAGCACCGAGCCCTGGGCCTCGAGGACCGCCCGGGGCGCGAAGTTCTCGGAGGCGATCATCTCGAGGGTGCCGCGCTGGCGGCCGAGCTCGTCGGCGATCGCCGCCGCGATCTCCGGATCGACCTCGGCGAGGGGCTGGTTGGTGACGGACGGGGACGTGCTCGTGGACATGCCGCTCCTGAAGTCGGGGACCTGGGTGGACCGTCTACGAGTTTAGGCGATGGCGGAGCACCCGGTCCCGTCCGGCGTGGGCGGCCCGGCCGACGACCCGCTCGAGGGGTCCCTGGCCCCGGGCGCGGTGCCACAGGACGGCGAACACGGTGCCCACCAGGACGTGCACGAGGAACCACAGCACCGGCTGCTCGTAGTGCAGCTCCAGGAAGAGCCCGAGCAGGTGCGCCGAGTACAGGGTGAGCGTCATCGAGCCGGCCGCGACCAGCGGCAGCAGCACGTGCCCGGCCCGGCGGGCCACGAGGAGGCACAGGCCGAGCACGAGGGCGCCGGTGCCCACCCCGCTCAGCAGGGCGAGCGGGGTGTTGGTGTGCGGCCCGGTCACGGCCAGCCACCACCAGGTGGCGGAGGGCAGGACGGGGTCCGGCCCGTACACGAGGACGTCCTGGACGTCCCCCCGGTCCAGGGAGGGGCTCGCGGCGAGCAGCCGCTCGATGCCGCCGAGGGGGTGCAGCAGCAACCAGGAGGTGACGGCGGAGAACACCGCGAGCGCGGCCCCGCCGATCGCGAGGCCGGCCTGCGTGCGCACGGCCGAGAGGTCCAGCCGGCCCAGGGCCAGGCCTGCGAGGAGGTAGACGAGGTACGTCACCCCGGGGTATGAACCGGTCACGAGCAGCTGGGCGAGGGTGGTGCCCGGCTCGGTGACGAGCTCGGCGAGGCCGGGGTTGTAGACGGTGAACCCGGGCAGCACGGGGCCGAGCGAGTGCACCAGCACGGGACCGAGCACGGCGAGCCCCGCCGCCCAGGCGAGCAGGGCGCGCACGGACAGGTGCAGGAAGGGCAGGGCGAGCAGGAAGAACACGCCGTAGTAGACCAGGATGTTGTAGGCGGGCGGGTCGCCGGGCGAGAGCTGGTTGATCAGCAGCCCCAGCGCGGTGATGAGCACCGCGCGCACGAGCAGGCCGGCCCGGTCGGCGGTCGCCCGCCGGCCCTCGTGCACCCGGGTCCCGCCCGAGCCGAGGGCCAGGCCCACGCCGGCGAGGAGGGCGAAGAGGGCGGCGGCCCGGCCCGAGAACAGCGTCCACTGGGCGGTGGCCTCGAAGGTCTCCGGGTCCCAGGACGGCAGGATGTGCACGGAGACCATGCCGAGCAGGGCGAGGCCGCGGGCCGCGTCGATCCCGACCAGGCGCCGGCGGGCGGGCGGGCCCGCGGACGGCGCCGCGGCCCGGGCCTGTCCGGCGGGGTGGCGGGTGTGCAGCATGGCGGTGGTTCCCCTCTCGTGGTGCCCCGCGGGCACCTGCCCGGGGGTCCGGGCCTCCGGGCCCGGTCGTGGATCCACTCCAGCAGACGGGGATGTGGCGCTCTTATCGGGTTCCTGTGCCGGGGCTGTGAAGTGCGTCCGCAAACGATCCGCAGGTGATCGGGGGCCGGTGCGGCGCTACGCTGAGGACGGTCCGAGGACGCCGGTGCCGCCGGCGGGGACCAGGAGGGATTCCGTCGTGACCGAGCCCGTGCAGCGGCCCACCGCCGTGGACCTCCCGCGCCTGCGGCACCCCGACGGGGCACCGGTGCGCGCGCTCGTCGTCGACGACGAGCCGCTGCTGGCCCAGATGGTGTCCATGGGGCTGTCGATGCTGGGCTGGCAGGTGCGCTCCGCCCACGACGGGGACGCCGCGGTGGCCGAGGCCCGCGGCTTCCGGCCCGACGTCCTGGTGCTGGACGTCATGCTCCCGGGCTGCTCGGGGGTGGAGGTGCTCGAGCGGATCCGCTCCTTCTCCCCCACCGTCCCGGCCCTGTTCCTCACCGCGAAGGACAGCACCGAGGACCGCATCACCGGCCTGGCGGCGGGCGGGGACGACTACGTGACGAAGCCGTTCGACATGGAGGAGCTGCTGCTGCGGCTGCACCGCCTGGTGCAGCGCGCGGGCATCGCCCACCCGGACGCCGCGGAGCTGGTCGTGGGCGACCTCGTGCTCAACGCGGACACCCGGGAGGTCAGCCGCGGGGGCGACGAGATCGCGCTGACGGCCACCCAGTTCGACCTGCTCCGCTGCCTCATGGAGAACGCGCGCCGGGTGCTGAGCAAGCCGCAGCTCCTCGAGCAGGTCTGGGGCTACGACTTCGGCGGCCAGACCAACGTGGTGGAGCTCTACATCTCCTACCTGCGCAAGAAGATCGACGCCGGGCGCCCGCCCATGATCCACACCGTGCGCGGCGCCGGCTACGTGCTCAAACCGGCCGAGTGAGCACCCGCCGAGGACGTGCCGCCCCATGAGCACCGGTCCCACGAGCACCGATCCGACCAGCACCGATCCGACCGGCACCGGCCCGACGGGCACCGGCCCGACGGGCACCGGTCCCACGGACCCGGAGGCGACCGGGGCGCGGGCCCGGCCGCGGGGAGCGGGACGGGCGCTGCAGCTGCGCACCAAGCTGCTGCTGACGGTCCTGGCGCTGCTGACCGTCGCGTGCGCCGCGGTGGGCGCCCTGGGTCTCGCGGTCCTCAACGTGTCCCTGGGCGAGCAGCTGGACGGCCGGGTCCGGGACGCCTCGTTCCGCACGATCGAGTACGGGGTCCGTGCCGCCGCCGGGCCCTCGGAGGAGCTCGAGGCCATGATGGACGTCCCCGCGCAGGGCGCCGGCACCCTCAACGCCCGGGTCGTCGACGGCGAGGTGGTCCGCGCCGGGCTCTTCGCCCCCGACGGGACGCGGCAGGAGCTGACCGACGAGGACCGGCGGCGGATCGGGGAGCTCGTGACGGCGCTCGGCGCCGAGTCGGACGAGGAGGGGGGCCGGCAGTGGGGCCCTGTGGACGTGGAGCTGGCCGTGGGCGGCTACCGCGTGCTGGTGGTCGACGACCCGTGGGACTGGGGCCTCGTGCTGACCGGTCTGCCGCTGGCCGACAAGGAGGACACCCTGCGCAGCTTCGGGGTGAGCACCGCGGCGATCTCGACCGGCGCCATCGCCGCCACGGGGCTGGTCGGGCTCGTCGTCGTCCGGCGCACCCTGCGCCCCGTGGAGCGGCTCTCCGACGTGGCGACCCGCGTCTCGGAGCTCGACCTCGACCACGGGGAGGTGGTCCTGCCGGTGGGGGCCGTGGCGCCGGCCGCGCACCCGGACACGGAGGTGGGCCGGCTCGGCCACGCCTTCGGGCGGATGCTGGACAACGTCGCCCACGCGCTTGCTACCCGTCAGCGCAGCGAGACGCGCGTGCGCCGGTTCGTGGCCGACGCCAGCCACGAGCTGCGCACTCCCCTGGCCAGCATCCGCGGCTACGCGGAGCTGATCCGGCTCACGGAGCCGATGAGCGCGCAGGGCCGCAGCTCCCTGTCCCGGGTGGAGTCCGAGGCGGCCCGGATGACCGCGCTCGTCGAGGACCTGCTGCTGCTCGCGCGCCTGGACGAGGGCCGGGCCGTGGTCACCGAGGACGTCGACCTCCTCGAGCTGGTGGTCGAGACCGTCAGCGACCTCCGGGTCGCGGCGCCCGGCCACGTCTGGCGCCTCGAGCTGCCCGACGAGCCCGTGCTCGTGCGGGGGGACCCGGCCCAGCTGCGCCAGGTGCTCATCAACCTGCTCGCCAACGCCCACCAGCACACGCCCGCGGGGACGACGGTCACGGCCTCGCTCGGGACGGAGGCGGGCGCCGGACCGGGGCCCGGCGGCGAGGCCGTGCTCGCCGTGGGCGACGACGGCCCCGGCATCGGCGCCGACTTCCTCGAGCACATCTTCTCCCGCTTCGCCCGGGAGGACCACGCCCGCGCCGCGAGCTCCCGCGGCGCCGGCCTGGGCCTCTCGATCGTCGACGCCATCGTGCGCGCCCACCACGGGCGGATCGACGTCAGCAGCGTCCCGGGCCGCACCCGGTTCACCGTCCGCCTCCCCCTGGCCGACCGCTGAGCGGACGCGGCTTGCCCCCGCGGCCCCCGGGCCGTTTAATGAGCTGGTCAGGAACCGTCGGCACGGACGGCCGTCCCCGCTCCAGTGCCAAACCGCAACGCCGCGTCCGGGGTCCGTCGCGTGCCGCGTGCTGGGGGTTTCTCCGTGCGGTTCCGAGGGGTCGCGGACGCCGCACCCACCTTCCGGAGGAACTCTCGTGAACGCACTGCCCACCGCCCCGTTCACCGCCTCCCTGCCGCGCATCCAGGGCGCGGACGCGCTGCCGCAGGCGGTCGACCAGCTGCGCATCCCCCACGAGGCCGTGATCTTCGACATGGACGGGGTGGTCACGGACACCGCCGCCGTGCACGCGACGGCCTGGAAGACCCTCTTCGACGCGATCCTGGCCGACGACCGGCTCGAGCCGGCCGAGGCCGGCACCACGGTGGACCGCCGACCCTTCGACGCCGACGCCGACTACCGTCACTACGTGGACGGGCGGCGGCGCGAGGACGGGATCCGCTCCCTGCTCGCCGCCCGGGGTGCCTGCCTGCCGGAGGGCGACGAGACGCCGGGGGCGTGGACGGTGCAGGGCCAGGCCGTGCTGAAGAACACCTACTTCCAGGACGCCCTGCAGGTCCAGGGCGTCCGGGTGTTCGAGAAGACCGTGGCGCTCATCGAGCGGCTGCGCGCCGCCGGGGTGCCGGTGGGTCTCGTCACCGCGAGCCGCAACAGCGTCCCCGTGCTGGCGGCGGCCGGGCTGCAGGACTCCTTCGACATCATCGTGGACGGCCACTTCGCGGCCGAGCACGGGCTGCCCGGCAAGCCGGCGCCGGACACGTTCCTGACCTGCGCGAAGATGCTCGGGGTGAACCCGGCCCGCTCCGCGGTGGTGGAGGACGCCGTGTCCGGGGTGCAGGCCGCCGCCGCCGGCGGCTTCGGCATGGTGGTGGGGATCCGCCGCCACGGCGAGCGCAAGGACCTGTACCGGGCCGGGGCCACGGTCGTGCTCAACGACGTCGGCGAGCTCGACCTCGGCGCCCGCCGCGACGACCCCTGGAAGCTGGTCTTCGAGGGCTTCGACCCGGCCACCGAGGCCCGGCGGGAGACCCTGCTGACGCTGGCGAACGGCTACATGGGCGTGCGCGGGTCGGCCTGCGAGTTCCCCGACAACGGGGTGCACTACCCCGGCAACTACCTGGCCGGCATCTTCAACCGGGTGGTGAGCCACCTGAGCGGCCGCGACGTCGAGCACGAGTCCATGGTCAACGCCCCCAACTGGACCCACCTGGACCTGCGGGTCTCCGGCGGCGACTGGTGGTCGGAGGGCGGGCTGCGCCCGTCCGAGGAGCGGGTCGAGCTCGACCTGCGCCGCGGGCTGCTCATCCGGTCCCTGATCCTCACCGACCTCAACGGCGACCGGGGCGAGGACGGGGCCCACGCCCGGCTGGAGATCGTCCAGCGCCGCCTCGTGTCGCTGCGCTTCCGCCACCTGGGGGCGCAGGAGACCACGGTGACGGCCCGGGGTTTCTCGGGGCGGCTGCACCTGCGCACGGGCATCGACCCCAGCGTGCGCAACAACGGGGTCGCGGAGTACCAGGACCTCAACGACCACCACCTGGTGGACCTCGAGTCGACCTCGCTGCCCGACGACCACGAGACCCTGCTCTCGCACGTGCGCACCACCCAGTCCAAGATCGAGATCACCACGGCCCAGCGCACCACCATCGAGGGCGGCCAGAACGTCCGGGAGCGCCGCGAGATCCGGCCCGGCGGCACCGAGTTCCGCCGCCACCAGGTCAACATCGCCGACGGCCGCCCGGTGATCATCGACTCGACCACGGCCGTGGTCACGAGCCGCGACGCCGCGATCGGCTCGCCCCGCGAGGGCGCCCTCGCGGAGCTCGACCGCAACCCCAGCGGCGTCCGGGGCCTGCTGCCCTCGCACGAGATCGAGTGGTCCCTGCTGTGGGACCGCTTCGACGTGGACGTGTGCCCGGACCCGGAGGAGCGCACCGGGGAGCTGGCCATCACCCAGCTGGCGCTGCGGGTGCACCTGTTCCACGTGGCCCAGACGCTGGCGCCGCACATGTCCCTGCGCGACGCCGGGGTCCCGGCCCGCGGCCTGCACGGCGAGGGCTATCGGGGGCACATCTTCTGGGACGAGCTCTACATCCTCCCGGTCGTCAACCTGCACCAGCCGCAGGTGACGCGCGCCCTGCTCTCCTACCGGTGGCGCCGGCTGCCCATGGCCAAGCACCGGGCCACCGAGTTCGGGCTCGAGGGCGCGGCGTTCCCGTGGCAGTCCGGCTCGGACGGCCGGGAGGAGACCCCGCCGGAGCTGTTCAACCACCACTCCAACCGGTGGCTGCCGGACAACTCGTGGCGACAGTTCCACGTGGGCCTCGCGATCGCCTACAACGCCTGGATCTACTACGAGACCACCGGTGACCTCGACTGGCTGGCGGGGCAGGGCTCGGAGCTGATCATCGGGATCACCCGGCTGTTCGCGTCCCTCACCGACTACGACCCCGCGGACGGCCGCTACCACATCGCCGGCGTCATGGGCCCGGACGAGTACCACGACGGCCCGCACGGCCAGCACGGCGGCGGGCTGAAGGACAACGCCTACACGAACGTGCTGGCGGCCTGGCTGTTCCGGCACAGCGCCCACATCTTCCACGACATGGTGGAGCACCAGCGCGAGGAGCTCTCCGCCCGCTTCGACCTCTCGGCCGAGGAGGTCGGGACCTGGCAGCGGATGGCCGAGCGGATGTTCGTGCCGTTCAACACGGACGGCACCATCAGCCAGTTCCACGGCTACGACGACCTCGACGAGCTGGACTGGGAGTACTACCGGGCCAAGTACCGCAACATCGGCCGCCTCGACCTCCTGCTGGAGAACGAGGGCGACATGACCAACAACTACAAGCTGGCCAAGCAGGCCGACACGATCATGCTGGTCTACCTCTTCGGCCCCGACGGCCTGGTCGAGGAGCTCGGCCGGATGGGCTACGAGGTGGACCACGCCGCCATCGAGCGCACCGTCGACTTCTACATCGCGCGGTCCTCGCACGGCTCCTCGCTGTCCCGGGTGGTCAACGCCTCGGTGCTCGCCTGGCTGAACCCGGACCGTTCGTGGTCCGCGTTCCAGGACTCCCTCCTGGTGGACCTCGACGACACCCAGGGCGGGACCACGGGCGAGGGCATCCACCTGGGCGCCATGGCCGGCTCCGTCGACGTCGTGACCCGCGCCTACGCGGGGCTGCGCGTGCGCGGCGGCTGGCTCGAGTTCGACCCGGCCCTGCCGAGCCAGCTGGACACCGTCTCGTTCACGGTGCTGTACCGCGGCCAGGTGATCCGGGTCTGCATCGACCACCACGTCCTGGAGCTCGAGGGGGCCTCCCGGCGCGCGGACGACGTCACGATCCACGTGCACGGCGCGGAGTACGTGCTCAAGGGCGGCCAGAAGATCCGCGTGGCCATCCAGCACGGGCACCAGCGCGCCCCGCGGCCGGCCGTCACGCGGCAGGGCGTCTGAGCCGCGGGCGGCGGGCCCGCCGCTAGGCTGGGCCCATGGCACACTCCACGACGCCCGGCACGGTCCTCCCGCACGGGGGGCACGAGCCCCGGATCGACTCCTCCGCCTTCGTGGCCCCGACCGCCACGGTCGTGGGCGACGCCGAGCTGGGGCCGGAGTCCGGGGTCTTCTACGGCGCCGTGGTGCGCGGCGACCGCTCCCCCGTCCGGCTGGGCGCGCGGTCCAACCTGCAGGACAACGTGGTGGTCCACTCCGACCCCGGCCACCCCTGCACGATCGGCGCGGACGTGAGCGTCGGCCACGGCGCAGTGGTGCACGGGTGCACCGTGGAGGACGAGGTCCTGATCGGGATGAACGCGACCGTCCTCAACGGCGCCGTGATCGGCACGGGCTCGCTGGTGGCCGCGGGCGCCGTCGTCCTCGAGGGCACCGTGGTGCCGCCCCGGTCCCTCGTGGCGGGGGTGCCGGGCAGGGTCCGGCGCGAGCTCACGGACGAGGAGCAGGAGAAGGTCCGTGCCAACGCGCGCACCTACGTCCGGCTCTCCGCCGAGCACCGCCGGCTCACCGCCTGAGCCGGGCTCGGCGGCCCGTCACTGCGCCGCGAGGGTGCGCGCGTAGTCCAGGTACGCGCCGTGGTCGAAGCCGGGCAGCAGGCAGGACTGCACCACCCAGCCCTGCAGCACCGAGAGGATGGCCTGGGCGAACATGCCGGCCCACTCGCGGGCCGCGTCGTCGTCGAGGCCCAGCTCCTCGACCGCCCACCGCCCGTAGCGCTCCTCCACCCGGTCCCGCACGCGCCCGAGGTGCTCCCCGGCCAGCGCGGCCAGACCGGGGTCGCTCACCGCCCCGCCCCACGTGATGAGCAGCAGACGGGTGGTGGCGGGATCCGCGGCCAGCCGCTCCAGCAGTCCCACGACCCACGCCGCGGGGTCGGTGCCGGGCTCGTCCTCCGCGGCGGCGAGGACACGGTCCAGGGCCGCGCGGGCGGCCGCGGCCACGAGCTCCTGCTTGCTCGGGAAGTGGTTGTAGAGCGCCCCCGCGGACAGCCCCGTGGCGGCGATGATGCGGTGCATCGACGCCCCCTCGTAGCCGTGCTCGAGGAAGCACTCGCTGGCGGCGGCCACGATCTCGCGGCGGCGCTCGTCCTTGTACTGCTGGCTCACCCGGGGCACGCCCTCAGCCTACGCCACGAACGGTCGTTCGATCGGAGCCGGCGGGCGGGACCCCGGCGGCGGGCGGCGTGGCAGAATGCGCCCATGCCTGCCCAGACCCTCAGCCCGTTCGTCGACGCCTCGCTCGACGCCGCCCACCTGGACGACCCCGGCACCGCGACCGGCCGCACGCTCGGATGGGGCGTGGTCAGCACCGCCGACATCGCGGAGAAGGTGGTCCCGGACATCGCGGCGCTGCCCGACGCCCGGCTCGTGGCCGTGAGCTCGCGGGACCAGGACCGCGCCGAGGACTTCGCCCGCCGGCACGGGGTGGAGCGGGCCTACGGCGGCACCGCCACGAGCACGGGACTGGACCGGCTCGCGGCCGACCCGGACGTGGAGATCGTCTACGTGGCCACCCCGCACGGCTACCACCACCGGGACGTCTCGGCGCTGCTGCGGGCCGGCAAGCACGTGGTGTGCGAGAAGGCCCTCGCCATGACCGCGGCGGAGGTCCGCGACCTGTTCCGCCTGGCCCGCGAGCACGGCGTCTTCCTCATGGAGGCCGTCTGGACCCGCATGACCCCCGGCTTCCGCACCGCGATGCGCTGGGTCCGGGAGGGCCGGCTCGGCCGGGTCCGCTCGGTCGAGGGGTCCATCGGCACGCACCGGGCCCTGGACCCGGCCCACCGCCTGTTCCGCCGGGCCGACGGCGGCGGGGTGCTGCTGGACATGATGGTCTACCCCCTGACGTGGACCTCCGCGGTCCTGGGGGCCCCGGAGCGCTGGAGCGCCCGCGCTGAGCTCGGCGCCACGGACGTGGACCTGGACACCGCCCTGACCCTGGACTTCGGGCACGGCCGGGCGCACGTGAGCGGCACCCTGTCCGCCACGGTCCCCCACCAGGTGACGATCAGCGGCACGGACGGCTGGCTGCGGGTGGACGGACGGATCAACTGCCCGACCACCCTGGTGCTGCAGACCGCCGAGGGCGCCCGCACGGGCGCAGCCCCCCTCGTGGAGCGCGTGGACGTGGCGGGCGCCGGATACGTGTTCGAGATGCGCGAGGCCACCCGCTGCGTGCAGCAGGGCCTGCTCGAGTCCCCCGTGATGCCGTGGGCCGACTCCCTCGAGCTCGTGGAGCTCTTCGACCGGGTGCGGGCGCAGATCGGCGTGCGGTATCCCCACGACGCCCGCTGAGGGCGGTTCGCCCTGGGCGATGGGGGCCGGGACCCGTTGAAGACCGCGGGGAGCGGGATTATCATGGTCAACAGTTGAGTTGATCGGACTCAACTAAATGTCGAAGACATTGCTCATATGGTTGAGGAGATGATTGACGTGGCCACGATGTTCACCCCGTTCAACGATTTCGACCGGCTCGCCGCCTCGCTGTTCGCCCGGCAGGGCCTGCGCGAGATGCCCATGGACCTGTACCGGGACGGCGACCAGTACATCCTCCGGGCGGACCTGCCCGGCATCGACCCGGAGAGCGTCGACGTCGACGTCGACGGCCAGCTGCTGACGATCCGCGCGGAGCGGGAGCTGCCCGAGGTGCAGGACGTCCAGTGGATCACCCGGGAGCGGCAGAGCTCCTCGTTCGTCCGCCAGCTCAACCTGGGCCAGGGCATCGACATCCAGAACATCGCGGCGAACTACGACAACGGCGTGCTCACGGTCACGATCCCCGTCTCGGCGCAGGCCAAGCCGCGCAAGATCCAGGTGGTCTCCGGCCAGGGCGAGCAGCAGGCCCTGGGCGAGGGCCGGGACGAGTCCGGCGACCGAGTGATCGGCGAGGGCGAGCTCGTCAACGGCGCCGGGTCCACCCAGTCCACGGAGGGCTGAGCCCGGCCCCCTGCACCGGCACGCCCCCGGGCGGGCCCCCAACGGCCACGGGCCCGTTCCCCGCGGGGAACGGGCCCGCCGCCGTGCCCGGGCCGCCCGCGGCCTCCGGCCGGACGGCGGGCCCGGCCAGCGGGCGGGGCGCCGCCTCGGGTATCTTGGCACCAGGAAGCACCACCACCGATCCGACGACATCCTGGGAGACAGCCCGCACATGGCCAAGATCATCTACACCCGCACCGACGAGGCGCCCCTGCTCGCCACCTACTCCTTCAAGCCGATCATCGAGGCCTACGCCTCGACCGCCGGCGTCGAGGTGGAGACCCGCGACATCTCCCTGGCCGGGCGCATCATCGCCGCGTTCGGCGACCGCCTCCCCGAGGAGCAGCGGGTGGACGACGCCCTCGCCGAGCTGGGCGAGCTGGCCAAGAAGCCCGAGGCCAACATCATCAAGCTGCCCAACATCTCCGCCTCCGTCCCGCAGCTGAAGGCCGCGGTCAAGGAGCTGCAGGAGCAGGGCGTCGCCCTCCCCGACTACCCGGACGAGCCCCGCACCGAGGAGGAGAAGGAGACCCGGGCCCGCTACGACAAGATCAAGGGCTCCGCCGTCAACCCGGTGCTGCGCGAGGGCAACTCGGACCGCCGCGCCCCCGCCTCGGTCAAGAACTACGTCCGCAAGAACCCGCACCGCATGGGCGAGTGGACGGCGGAGTCGAGGACGAACGTCGCCACGATGGGCGCCGACGACTTCCGGGACAACGAGAAGTCCGTGGTCATGGACGGCGACGACACCCTGACGATCCGCCTGGTGGCCGAGGACGGCAGCACCACGGTGCTCAAGGAGTCCGTCCCCGTGCTGGCCGGCGAGGTCGTCGACGGCACCGTGATGCGGGCCGCCGCCCTGGACGCGTTCCTCGCGGAGCAGGTCGAGCGCGCCAAGCGGGAGGACGTCCTGCTCTCGGTGCACCTGAAGGCCACCATGATGAAGGTCTCCGACCCGATCATCTTCGGCCACGTCATCGAGGCGTTCTTCCCGGAGCTCTTCGCCGCCCACGGCGCGGCCCTCGAGAAGGCGGGCCTCTCCCCCGCCAACGGGCTCGCAGCGATCCTCAACGGCCTCGACGCCCTGCCCGCCGACGTGCGCGACGACGTGCGGGCCGCGATCGACAAGGGCCTCGCCGAGGGCCCGAAGCTCGCCATGGTGAACTCCGACAAGGGCATCACGAACCTGCACGTGCCCTCCGACGTCATCGTCGACGCGTCGATGCCCGCCATGATCCGCACCTCCGGGCACATGTGGGGTCCCGAGGGCGAGGAGGCGGACACCCTCGCGGTGCTGCCGGACAGCTCCTACGCCGGGGTCTACCAGGTGGTCATCGACGACTGCCGCGCCCACGGCGCGTTCGACCCGACCACCATGGGCTCCGTGCCCAACGTCGGCCTCATGGCGATGAAGGCGGAGGAGTACGGCTCCCACGACAAGACCTTCGAGATCCCCGTGCAGGGCACCGTCCAGGTCGTCGACTCCTCCGGCGCCGTGCTCATCGAGCACGAGGTCTCCCCCGGGGACATCTGGCGGGCGTGCCAGACGAAGGACGTCGCGATCCGCGACTGGGTCAAGCTCGCCGTGACCCGCGCGCGGGCCTCCGCGACGCCGGCCGTGTTCTGGCTGGACCGCACCCGCGCCCACGACACCAACCTCATCGCGAAGGTCGAGCAGTACCTGACCGAGCACGACACCGAGGGCCTGCAGATCGAGATCATGTCCCCCGAGGAGGCCACCGCGTTCTCGATCGAGCGGATCCGCCGCGGCGAGGACACCATCTCGGTCACCGGCAACGTGCTGCGCGACTACCTGACGGACCTGTTCCCGATCCTCGAGCTGGGCACCTCCGCGAAGATGCTCTCGGTGGTCCCGCTCATCAACGGCGGCGGGCTCTTCGAGACCGGCGCCGGCGGGTCCGCGCCGAAGCACGTCCAGCAGCTGGTGGAGGAGAACCACCTGCGCTGGGACAGCCTCGGGGAGTTCCTCGCCCTCGCCGCGAGCCTCGACCACCTGGCGACCACGGCCGACAACGAGCGCGCCCGGATCCTCGGTGAGACCCTCGACCGGGCCACGGGCACGTTCCTCGAGGAGAACAAGTCCCCGAGCCGGAAGGCCGGCGAGATCGACAACCGCGGCAGCCACTTCTACCTGGCCCTGTACTGGGCCCAGGAGCTGGCCCGCCAGGACGAGGACGCCGAGCTGGCGCAGGCCTTCGCCTCCGTGGCGGAGCAGCTGGCGGCCAACGAGGACGCGATCAACGAGGAGCTGCTCTCCGTGCAGGGCCGTCCCGCCGACATCGGCGGCTACTACCGTCCGGACGACGCCAAGACGTTCTCGGTGATGCGCCCCTCGGAGACCTTCAACCGGGTCCTCTCCTCGCTCAGCGCGTGAGCTGAGCGCCTGAGCGGAGCGCGCGGGCCGACCGCGCGCTCCGGCACGGGCAGCACGCACGGCAGCGGCCGCACTCCCCGTGGGGAGTGCGGCCGCTGCCGTGCGCGGGGCATGCCGCCCCGGAGACGGCTCAGTGGAAGAAGTGCCGGGCCCCGGTGAAGTACATCGTCACGCCGGCGGCCTCGGCCGCGGCCACGACCTCCTCGTCCCGGATCGAGCCGCCGGGCTGGACCACGGCGCGCACGCCGGCGTCGAGAAGCACCTGGAGGCCGTCCGCGAACGGGAAGAACGCGTCCGAGGCCGCCACGGCGCCGCGCGCGCGCTCGGCGCCGTCCTCGCCCAGGGCGTTGGCCCGCTCCACGGAGAGCTTGCAGGAGTCCACCCGGTTGACCTGGCCCATGCCGATGCCCACGGACGCGCCGCGGTCGGCGAGCAGGATCGCGTTGGACTTCACCGCCCGCAGCGACGTCCACGCGAAGGCGAGGTCGGCGAGCGTCCGCTCGTCCGCCGGCTCCCCCGCGGCCAGCGTCCAGCCGGCGGGGTCGTCGCCCGCCGCGTCGAGCCGGTCCGAGACCTGCAGCAGCGCGCCGCCGGAGATCTGCCGGTACTCGAGGACGTCCCGCTCGAAGCCCTCGGGCAGCTCGAGCAGACGGATGTTCTTCTTGGCCTGCAGGATCTCCAGGGCCGCCGGCTCGAAGCCGGGGGCCACGACGACCTCGGTGAAGATGTCCTGCACGGTCTCGGCCATCGCCCGGGTCACGGTCCGGTTCGCGGCGATGACCCCGCCGTAGGCGGAGAGCGGGTCGCACGCGTGGGCCTTGCGGTGGGCGTCGGCGATCGGGTCCTCAGCGCCGGGGGTGGCCACGGCCAGCCCGCAGGGGTTGTTGTGCTTGACCACGGCCACGGCCGGCTCGTCGAAGTCGTAGGCGGCGCGCAGCGCGGCGTCGGCGTCCACGTAGTTGTTGTAGGACATCTCCTTGCCGTGCAGCTGGTCGGCCTGGGCGATGCCGGGGGACGCGGCCTCGTCCACGTAGAGCGCCCCCTTCTGGTGGGGGTTCTCGCCGTAGCGCAGGGAGGCCGAGCGCTGCAGGGCCAGGCCGGCGTAGGGCGGCCAGAAGTTGGCGTCCTCGTCCTGCTCGAACTGCTGGGCCGTCCAGGTGGCCACCGCGGTGTCGTAGGCGGCGGTGTGCGCGAACGCCGCGGCGGCCAGCCGGCGGCGTGCCCGCAGGTCGAAGCCGCCCGAGGCCGCCGCCTCCACGACCGCGTCGTAGGAGGACGGGTCCACGACCACGGACACGGCCGCGTGGTTCTTCGCAGCGGCCCGGACCATGGAGGGGCCGCCGATGTCGATCTGCTCGACGACCTCGTCCTGGCCCGCGCCGGAGCGCACGGTGTCCACGAACGGGTAGAGGTTCACGACCACGAGGTCGAACGGCTCGATCTCCAGCTCGGCGAGCTGGTCCATGTGGTCCTGCTTCCGGCGGTCCGCGAGGATGCCCGCGTGCACCCGCGGGTGCAGGGTCTTGACCCGCCCCTCCAGGCACTCCTGGAACCCGGTGACCTCCGCGACCTCCGTCACCGGCACGCCCAGGTCGGCGATGCGCCGTGCGGTCGAACCGGTGGACACGATCGCGACGCCGGCCCGGTGCAGCCCCGTGGCGAGACCCTCCAGCCCGGTCTTGTCGTAGACGGACACCAGCGCCCTCTTGAGGGGCACGCGGTCAAGCTGGGTGGGGCTCACAGGTTCTCCAAGCGTTCGAGGTCTGGGGTTGCCGGCGGGATCCGCCGGGAACCATTTTACGGACCCTCGCCGGGCCTGCTCACCGGGCGTCGTGCAGGGCTCCCTGCCGGGCCGCCGCGCCGAGCGTGCGCACGAGCAGCTCGCGCTCGGCGGCCTTGATCCGCTCGTGCAGCTGCGCCTCGGTGTCCCCCTCCTCCACGGGCACCGCCGCCTGCGCCAGGATCGGACCGGCGTCGACGTCGGCCACGACCTCGTGGACGGTGACGCCGGTGACCTTCACCCCGTGCGCGAGGGCGTCCCGCACCGCGTGCGCCCCCGGGAAGGACGGCAGCAGCGAGGGGTGGGTGTTGACGATGCGTCCCGCGAACGCCTCGACGAACTCGGCGTCCACGATCCGCATGAACCCCGCGAAGACGATCCGGTCGGGCTCCCGGGCGGCCACCGCCTCCTGCAGGGCACGGTTCCACCGCGTCCGGTCGGGGTGGTCGCCGGGCCGGACGAGGAACGTCTCGACGCCGGCCTCCCGGGCCCGCTCCAGGCCGGTGCAGGGCTTGTCCGCGCCCACGGCGGCGATCTCGACGTCGATCCGGCCCTCCCGGACGGCGTCGAGGACCGCCTGCAGATTGGTGCCGGAGCCGGAGACCATGACCACGATGCGCATGCCCCCGAGTCTAGTCGGGCGGGCGGGGAGGGGCCCCCGGGGTGCCCTAGAGTGAAGGGCATGACCCCTCCCCGCCCGACCCCCGAGGCAGCCCCCGCGGACGCACGACGCGCCGCCGCGACCCGCACGGCAGGGGGCGCGCTGGTGTGCGCGGCGGTCGCCCTGGTGCTCGTCGGCTCCGCCCTGTGGCCGACCGTGGCCGGGGTCGCGCTGGCCGTCCTCGGGATCGGGCTGGGCGTCGCGGCGCTCGTGCGCTCCCGCGGGACCGGCAGGCGCCGGCTGCTGGTGCTGAGCGCGGTCGCCGCGATCGTGCTGGGCGCGCTGAGCCTGCTCACCGGCGGGGCCCGTCTGGCCCTGTGGCCGGTGGCCGAGGCCTACCAGGAGTGCGTCGCCGGCACCCTCACCCTCTCCGGGGCGGCGCAGTGCCAGCAGGAGCTCGAGGACGGGATCTGGAGCTATCTCTCCGGCGGCCCGGCGGCGCCGGCGTCGGAGGACGCCGCGGGTGCCTCGGCCGCGTCCACGTCGAACGCCTCCGCGGACCCGGTCTCCGCCACGGCCGGCCCCTGAGCCGCCCACGGGCCCGCGTCCCGGTGCCCGTCCGCGGTGCTGCGGCCGGTCCTGGGCCCGTCCGCGCCGTGCCCCTCGGTCCCGTGCTGGTCGGCCCCGTGCCCGCGTGCGGGCCGCGGCCTCCGCCGGCCGGCCGAGCGCATGGCGCGCCGGGCCGCGGTCTCCTCCCGGCGCCGCCGGCGCGCTGCCCGCCGGCCGGCCGGCGTCCGGTCCTCGCCGTCCTCGCCGCCGCGGGGCGGCGCGAACGGCGGCTCGTGCTCGAGCCACGGTCCCAGCACACAGCCGACCGCCGCCCCGACGGCCACCTCGGCGCCGCACAGCAGCAGCACGGCGGGACCGTCCGGTCCCACGTCCGTGAGCCGCCCGAGCCCCAGCGAGCCGTGCGCGAGCCAGCTCAGCAGCATCACCAGCACGCCGGCGACGGCGCCCACGAAGACCCCGGTCAGCAGCGTCGAGAGCGGGTACGTGATCCAGCGCGCGGGCAGCCGCAGCGCCATCCAGTCGTCCAGGTGGTTCTCCCCCTCGCGCAGGAACCACCAGCCGGCGAGGACGCCGGCCAGGACCGGCAGCACGACCACCACGAGCGCCCAGGCCGGGAGCTCGGCGGGCGGCAGCGCGGCGAGCGCCGGGAGCAGCGGCACGGGCCCGGCCTCGGTGCCCAGCGGAGAGGCGTGCGTGCCGGAGCCGAGCTCGAAGCCCGCGCCCGTGGCCCAGGCCAGGGCGTAGACCGCGAGGTTGGGCAGGTAGCCGAGCTGGAGTCCCGTCAGCGCGGTGTCCCCCGGCACGCCGGTGCCCAGCCGCTGGTAGACGCCCACCACGTCGTTCCAGTTCCAGAACAGGGCGGCGGCCAGCAGGGCGGCCCCGACCCCGACCCCGGCCACGGCCGCGACGAAGCCGGCGCGCAGCACCGCCCACACGTAGGACCCGGCCCAGCGGGAGTACTGGCTCGTGCGCTCGACCCACGCGGCGGCGTTGACGCCGATCAGTCCCGGCAGCGACCGGGAGGCCCGGTACGCGCCCACGAAGCCGCCCAGGGCCACGGGGACGAGCGGGAAGACGGCGGCCGCGGCCGGGCTCGCCGAGACCTCCCCTCCGCTGAAGAGCAGCGCGGCGGCGGCGCCGAACGCGGAGTAGGCGGCCAGTCCGCTGAGGTACGGCTGCCAGAACTGGCCCTCCCAGCAGGCGCGGGCCAGCCGTCTCCCGGCGTGCCAGGAGAGGGCGAACGGCACCAGGGTGAGCCCGAGCGGGACGAGGTTGAGCGTCCCGGTGGTCGCGGGCAGCCCTGCGCCCGGGTCGAGGGCCACCTGGAGCGGGGTGAGGTGGGCGAGCAGCCACACGTGACCGGAGAGCACGAACCCGCCGGTCAGGCCGAGGGTGTCGAAGCCGTCGGCGAGCCACACCATGAGGACGGTCAGCAGGACCAGCAGGTAGGACACCACGGCCACGGAGCCGAGTTCCAGCACGCCCTGCAGCCACAGCGGCATGGGCACACCCCGGCGGTCCGGGCGTGCAGCGGGGGAGGACAGGCCTTGGGAGTTCATCACCGACCATCCTCCCACGCCCGGGCGGCACCCCGGCCGAGGCTTCACGGCGCCTTCACCGGCGGGCCACGCCCCGCTCGCCGTCCGGTCGCCCGGCCCCGGCAGGCTCGGGAGCATGAGAGTCGCCGTGGTCGCCGAGCAGTTCCTCCCCCACCTCAACGGAGTCACCCACTCGGTGCTGCGGGTCGTCGAGCAGCTGGTCGCCGGCGGGCACGACGTCGTGGTCGTGGCGCCCTCCTACGACCCCGCGCCGCTCGGGCGCCCGGCGGAGCAGGTCGTCGAGGACCTCGACGGGGTGCCGGTGCACCGGCTGCCCGCCGTTCCGCTCACCGGCTACCCCGCCGTGCGGGTGGCCGGCGGGACCGTGGCCCGGGTGCGGCGGCAGCTGGAGCGCTTCCGGCCGGACGTGGTCCACGTGGCCTCCCCGTTCGTGCTGGGCCGCCGGGCGATCCTGGCGGCCCAGCAGCTCGGGGTGCCGTGCGTGGCGGTCTACCAGACCGACGTGCCCGGCTACGCGGCCAAGTACGGGGCCCCGTTCCTCGAGCAGCTCCTGTGGGGGCACGTGCGCTCCATGCACAACCTCGCCACGCTCACGCTCGCGCCGTCCACCGCGGCGGTCCGGCAGCTCACCGAGCACGGCGTCCAGGACGTGCACCTGTGGCGGCGCGGGGTGGACACCACCCGCTTCTCCCCCCGGCACCGGGACGAGCGGTGGCGGGAGGAGGTCGGCGGCGGCCGGCGGATCGTCGGCTACGTGGGCCGGATCGCCCCGGAGAAGCAGGTCGAGGACCTCTCCGCGGTCGCGGACCTGCCCGGCACCCGCCTGGTGGTCGTGGGCTCGGGCCCGGAGGAGGACGCCCTGCGCCGCCGGCTCCCGCAGGCCCACTTCACCGGGCGCCGCAGCGGTGCCGACCTGGCGCGCATCATGGCGTCCTTCGACGTGTTCGTCCACCCCGGCGAGTTCGAGACGTTCTGCCAGACGATCCAGGAGGCCATGGCCTCGGGGGTGCCGGTGGTCGCGACCGGCCGGGGCGGTCCCCTCGACCTCGTGGACCGGTCCCGCACCGGCTGGCTCTATCCCCCGGGCGACCTCGGGGCGCTGCGCGGGCACGTGGCGGATCTCCTGGGCGACGAGGCGAAGCGGGCCGCGTTCGGCGTCGCGGCGCACGCGGCGGTCCAGGGCCGGACGTGGGACGTGCTGGTCGGGCAGCTGCTCGAGCACTACGAGCGCGCCGTGGCGCTCTCGGCGCAGGGGCAGGGGCGCAGCCGCCGGCACCGCCGGGCCGTCTGAGGGCTACCGGCGGGCGGGGGACGCGTCCAGCACGGGCGCCCCGGTGCCGGCGTACCGCCCCGGCTCCGCGGTCAGCACGGTCAGCCCGTGGACCAGGGCCGTGGCCGCGGTGAGCCCGGCGAGCGGATCGGCCGCCCCCGTCGCGGCCAGCGCTCCCCACGCCCGGGCCACGGCGGCGTCCGCGGGGAGGACCCGGCCCGGGAAGCGCAGCTCGAGCTGCTCCGCCCACAGCGTCTCGTCGGGCCGCTCGGCGAGCAGCTCCCCGAGCACCGTGGCGGGCAGGAACAGCCGCCGGTGTCCGTGCCGGCGCAGGACCTCGGCCAGCTCGGGGCAGCGCTCCGGGGTGCGCACCCCCAGCAGCACGGAACGGTCCAGGAGGAGGTCCACGGCGGCGGGCCTCAGGCCGCGGCGGCGAGCTCCCCGCGGGCCGGAGCCAGCAGGAAGTCCACGAACTCGGTGCGGACCTGCACCACGCGGGCGTAGTCCTCGACGCTCATGGCGGAGACGCTGATCGCCGGGACGCTCGGCGCGGGGTCGCGGCGGGTCCCGTCCCCGGTGGCCGGGACAGCGGGGGAGGGCTGGGGGAACGCGCCCGTGCGGGCGGCGGAGTGGCGGGGGTCGGACATGACCGGGATCCTTCGTGCGCTCTTGCTCGCACCGGGTACCGCTGCTGCGGCGATGCGAGCCGCTTCGTCATCCGAACCACCCGTGAACATGGGGTTGGTGCCCGGTCAAGTCGGAGCTTGCCGACCGGGTCTCTTGAAGCTCTCCCCATTGAACCACATCGGCCGAACCGTGTCCGCGTGCGGCGCCCCGGCCGGATCCGGTGCCCCCCTCCTGTGCACAGGCCTTCCCCGGGCTGTCACCGCCCGGACATCTCGACGACACATCGTTGCGCTGGAATGGGTCCCGCAGGACCGGGGACGGCGCAGGCGACGGCCCCGCGCATTACGTTTCAGTGACACAACTCACGACTCGCTTGTCGAGGTGTCGGTGCCGCGGGGTAGCCTGAACCTGCTTCTCGAGATGCGGCGTCCACGCCCTCGGCCGGAGATCGACGATCCCCGGCGGAACCGTGGAGGGGCTCCGACCCGCTGCGCGCCAACCCGATGTTCCCGGGTGGATCGGATGACGAAGCGGCGGGCAACGCCATCGGATGCCTGCAAGAACGTCAGGAGAAAACATGACCATGTCCGAAGAAAGAACAGCCATCACCACCGACCAGCGCGAGGAGTGGATCGACGTGACCGTCACCGCCCTCCCCGATCTCCACCTCGTCCGTCTCACGTCGACCGACGGGGACGTGCAGGAGTACCTGAGCCCCGAGGCCGACGACCTGGCCGCCGCGGCGGAGCACACGGAGGGTACGGCGCAATGGTGCGCCAAGTACCGCCAGCTCCTCGTTCCCGGAGCCCTCGCGGCGACCGGACGGCACCCGTTCTTCAAGCTCCACCCCTCGTCCCTCCCGCTGTCGGCATAGCCGGCGGACAGGAGCGCACGGAGGCCGCAGCCCGTCGGGCTGCGGCCTCCGTCGTGCGGGAGGACGGTGACGTCCAGAGCGCCGGTGGGACCCGCGGGGTGCTCACTCGAGGCCGTAGTCCCCCGCCGAGCCCCAGCCGCCGCCGGCCTCGTCGGCGGAGCCGTCGAATCCCCACTCGGAGGCCTCGACCTCGAACGGCACGGAGACGTCCAGCTCGGCGTCGGAGACCCGGTTCACCACGAAGGGGTCCTCCGGCTCCTCCGCGGCGGGGAGCGGATCGGGAACGGTCACGGCGCTTCCTCCCGGTGCTGCTCGGCGGGTACGACGACAGAACCGCCGCCGGGCGCAGCCCGACGACGGTTCTGGAGGATCAACGGGCCGGAGCCCGCGGAAGATCCTTAGGAGATGACGTTGATGTTCGCAGCCTGGGGGCCCTTGGGGCCGTCCTGGGTCTCGAACTCGACGCGGTCGTTCTCGTTCAGCGAGCGGAAGCCGTTCGAGTTGATCGCGGAGAAGTGGGCGAAGACGTCCTTGGAGCCGTCCTCGGGGGTGATGAAGCCGAAGCCCTTGTCAGCGTTGAACCACTTGACGATACCGGTAGTCATGGGAGACCTGATCCTTCATGAGATGAACGTTTCCCGACGTTCGAGAAACAAAACAGTTGTGATGCATGGAAAACGTCTTCTCAGAAAAACTGCTGCACCCGAGTGGGCCGAACTGCTTGAAAGACAAAAACGAACCTCAACAACTGCGGACTACTCTACACGAGATCCGGCGCCGCACCACCCGGGACGGGGCGCCGGACCCGGCCCGGCACCGGGGACCGCTCAGACCGGCGGGGCGCCGAGCTCGATGAGGAGCACTCCGCCGGCGATGAGGGCCACCCCGGCCGCCGTCACCCAGGTGAACGGCTCGCGGAACAGGACCCGGCCGGCCAGTGCCGTCAGCGCCACGCCGGAGGCCGACCAGATGCCGTAGGCGACGCCCAGCGCCATGCCCTCGGCCAGGACGAGGCTCAGGCAGGTGAACGCCACCAGGTAGCCGACGGCCACGGCGGCGTACCAGCGGCGGCGGCCCCGGGCGGCCATCCGCAGGGACAGGGTTCCGGCGACCTCGGTGAGGATCGAGACACTGAGGAAGAGCCAGGCCATCAGGCCGCCTCCTCGGTCTCGGGGGCGGGGCGGCGGGAGCCGAGCTCCACGCAGAGCACGCCGGCCACGACCAGCACGATCCCGGCCAGCACGGCCGGGCTCAGCCGCTCACCGTAGACCACGGCCGCCGCCAGAGCGGTGAGCATCACCCCGAGGGCGGCCCACACGCCGTAGGCGACCCCCACCGGCATGCCGCGGCGCAGCACGGCCGCCAGGAGGGTGAACGCGGCGAGGTAGCCGGCGACGACGAGCGCGTACCAGGCGGGCTCGTCCAGAGCCGCCTTCAGCGACAGTGTGGCCGCCACCTCGGCGAGCACGGCGGCGAGCAGCAGCAGCCGGCGCAGCACGGCTCAGCCCTCCAGGAGCTCGTCGGCGACCGCCCTGACCCGGGCCCGTTCCTGCGGGTCGGGGGCGAAGACGCCCGCGGCGTCGGCGAACCACACGCCGTCGGCGAGCAGCCGCACGGCCAGCAGCCGGCTCCGGCGCTCGGCGGGCAGGTCCGCGGGCAGGTGCACCCACGGCTCCACCCGCGCGACCCAGCGCTCCTTGAGCGTGGCGCGCAGCCGCTGGTCGGTGAGCATCACGAGGTCGGTCTCGTCGACCTCCCCGGACAGGCACCAGTCGAGGTAGGCGCGCAGCCGTTCCGCCGCGGGCACCTGCTCCGGGGGGCCGGGCAGGCGGCGGGCCATCTGCGTGTCCCAGCCGTCCATCACCCGGTCCACCAGGGCGAGCATCAGCGCCTCCTTGGTGGGGAAGTGGTACATCACCCCGGGCTTGGTCAGACCCGCCTGCCGCGCGGCCGACGCCAGGGAGACCGTGCCGCCGCCCCGGATCAGCTCGAGGGCGCCGTCGAGGATGCGCTCGCGGGAGGAGGTGCTCATGAGAAAGAACTTTACCAACCGGAAGGGTGGTGACACGATGTTGAGCATCCCCGGGGCGCGGGTTTCGGCCGCCGCACCGGTCCGCGGGCACGACGACGTCCCGCCCCTGCCCGGTCCGCGCTGGACCCGGCAGGTGCTCCCCGACCCGGATCACCACTTCCAGGAGGACTCGTCCCATGACTTCCGCCCTGCACCAGTCACCGCCCGAGAGCGGCACCCCACCCGCCGGGCGCTCCCGGCCGGCCGTGAACCGGACGGTCTTCGCCGGCTCGGGCATCACCATCGTCCTGTTCTCCCTGTGGGCGATCCTCGCCCCCGACCAGGCCTCCGCGGTGATCAGCGCCGTGGTCGGCTGGATCGCGACCAACATGGGCTGGTTCTACGTCCTCACCGCCACGGTGGTGACGGTCTTCGTCCTGGTCGTGGCGTTCTCCCGCGAGGGGACCATCAAGATGGGCCCCGACCACTCGAAGCCGCAGTACAACCTGTTCACCTGGACCGCGATGCTCTTCGCCGCCGGCATCGGCATCGACCTGCTGTTCTTCTCCGTGGCCGAGCCCGTCACCCAGTACTACGGCCCGCCCGCCGGGGAGGGCGGGACGGCCGAGGCCACCCGCATGGCCGTGGTGTGGACGCTGTTCCACTACGGCGTCACGGGCTGGGCGATGTACGCGCTGATGGGCATGGCCTTCGGCTACTTCGCCTACCGGTGGAACATGCCCCTGAGCATCCGTTCGGCCCTCTACCCGCTGATCGGCAAGCGGGTGCAGGGGCGCACGGGGGACGTCGTGGACATCGCGGCGCTGCTCGGCACGATCTTCGGCGTGGCCACCTCGCTGGGCATCGGCGTGGTGCAGCTCAACTACGGCCTCTACCTGCTCTTCGGGATCGAGGAGGGGACCGCGGCGCAGATCGGGCTGATCGTCGTGGCCGTGGTGATGGCCACCGCCTCGTGCGTCTCGGGCGTGGACAAGGGCATCCGCAGGCTCTCCGAGCTCAACGTGCTCATGGCCGTGGCGCTGATCGTCTGGGTGCTCGTGGCCGGCCGGACCTCGTTCCTGCTCGACGCCACGGTGCAGAACCTCGGCGACTACGTCTCCTCGCTGCCGGGGATGACCATGGAGACGTTCGCCTACACCGGTGCGGCGGAGTGGATGGCGGGGTGGACCCTCTTCTTCTGGGCCTGGTGGATCGCCTGGGCGCCGTTCGTCGGCCTGTTCCTGGCGCGGATCTCCCGGGGCCGCACCCTGCGCGAGTTCGTGATCGCGACCCTGACCGTGCCGTTCCTGTTCATCCTCATCCTGGTCTCGGTCTTCGGCAACAGCGCCCTGGCGATCGTCACGGGAGGCGACGACGCCTTCGGCCAGGCCGCCATGAACACCCCCGAGCGGGCGTTCTACTCGCTGCTCGAGCAGTACCCGGGCGCGCCGGTGCTCATCGCGCTCGCCTCGCTGGCCGGGCTGCTGTTCTACGTCACGAGCGCCGACTCGGGCGCGCTCGTGATGTCGACGTTCACCTCGACGATCCAGGACCCCACCCAGGACGGGCCCAAGTGGCTGCGCATCTTCTGGGCCGCCGCCACCGGGCTGCTGACCCTGGCGATGCTGCTGGTGGGCGGGGTGCCGACCCTGCAGGCCGCCACGCTGATCATCGGCCTGCCCTTCTCGATCGTGATGTACCTGGTCATGATCGGGTTCTGGAAGGCCCTGCGCGCCGAGCGCTCCCAGCGCGAGGGGCGCAGCTCCACCCGCCGCTCCGCGGCCGCGTCCCGCATCCCCGGCCCGGACAGCCACTGGCGCCGGCGGCTCTCCCGGACCGGCTCGTTCCCGGGCCCGAAGGCCGTGCGCCGCTACGAGGACGAGGCGCTCGTCCCCGCCCTCGCGGAGGTCGTCGAGGAGTTCCGGGCCCAGGGCCTCGACGCCGAGCTCACCAGCTCGGTGGTCGGCTACCAGGACCTGTCCGAGCACACGCTGACCGTGCGGATGGGCGAGGACCGGGACTTCTGCTACCAGATCTATCCGGTGGCCACACCCGTGCCGGCCTTCGGCGGGTTCCGCACCAACCCGGACTCCGACCTGTACTACCGCCTGGAGGTCTTCAACGAGACCGGCTCCCAGGGCACGGACGTCATGGACTGGAGCCACGAGCAGGTCATCAACGACGTCCTCGACAGCTGGGAGGCGCACCTGGCCTTCCTGAGCATCCACGACGGGCCGTCCGTCATCCAGGACGGCGAGCAGGGCCACCCCGACTGGTCCACCGACATCCACGACGTGCCGACGGGGCAGATCCCCGCGGCGAAGGAGGCACACCCGTGAGCAGCACCTTGTTCATCGACGGCCAGTGGCAGGCCGCCGCCGAGGGCGGCACCCGCACCATCGTCTGCCCCGCCGACGGCGCCGAGGTCGGCACCGTCGCCGAGGCGACCGCGCAGGACACCGAGCGCGCGATCGCCGCGGCCCGCCGCGCCTTCGACGACGGCCGCTGGTCGTCCGTGCCTGCCCCGGAGCGCGGGGACCTGCTGCTGCGGGTCGCGGCCCGGCTGCGCGAGCGCAAGGACGAGTTCGCCCGCGCCGAGTCCCTCGACACCGGCAAGCGGCTGGTCGAGTCCGAGATCGACATGGACGACATCGCCGCGTGCTTCACGTACTTCGGCAAGGCCGCCGCGGAGCAGGCCGGGCGCGTCGTCGACGCCGGGGACCCCACCGTGGTCTCGAAGGTCGTCACCGAGCCCGTGGGCGTGTGCGGGATGATCACGCCCTGGAACTACCCGCTGCTCCAGGCCGCGTGGAAGATCGCCCCGGCGATCGCCGCCGGGTGCACCTTCGTGCTCAAGCCCGCCGAGCTCACCCCGCACACGGCGATCCTGATGATGCAGGTCCTCCAGGAGGTCGGCCTGCCCGACGGCGTGGCCAACCTCGTGCTGGGCGCCGGCGCCGAGGCGGGCGCGCCGCTGTCCTCCTCCCCCGACGTGGACCTCGTCTCCTTCACCGGCGGCGTGCTGACCGGCCGGCGGATCGCGGCCGCCGCCGCGCCCACCGTGAAGAAGGTCGCCCTGGAGCTCGGCGGCAAGAACCCCAACGTGGTCTTCGCGGACGCCGACTTCGACGCCGCCGTGGACAACGCCCTCAACGCCGCGTTCGTGCACTCCGGGCAGGTCTGCTCGGCCGGGGCTCGCCTGGTGGTCGAGGAGCCGATCGCCGAGCGCTTCGTCGACGAGCTCGTCCGCCGGGCCGAGCGGATCCGCCTCGGCGGCCCCTTCGACGAGCAGGCCGAGACCGGCCCCCTCATCTCGGCGGCCCAGCGCGAGAAGGTGCACGCGTACGTGGAGCGCGCCCGCGAGCAGGGGGCGCGCGTCCGCACCGGCGGCGAGCACTCCACCGGGACGTCCGCCGACGGGTCGCTGGACCTCGGACAGGGCTTCTTCTACCCGCCCACCGTGATCGACCGCTGCACCCGCGAGATGGACTGCGTGCACGACGAGGCCTTCGGCCCCACCGTCACGGTCGAGACCTTCCGCACCGAGGACGAGGCCGTCGAGATCGGCAACGACACGATCTACGGCCTCGCCGGGGCCGTGTGGACCGCGGACGCCGGCCGCGCCCACCGCGTGGCGGGCCGGCTGCGCCACGGCACGATCTGGATCAACGACTTCCACCCCTACCTGCCGCAGGCGGAGTGGGGCGGGATGAAGCAGTCGGGCGTCGGGCGCGAGCTCGGCCCCACCGGCCTGGGCGAGTACCAGGAGCTCAAGCACGTCTACCAGAACACGGCCCCCGCCGTGACCGGCTGGTTCGCCGCACCCTGACCCGTGCCCGCCCGGCGTCGTCGTCGCCCGCACGACGACGACGCCGGCGCGCCCCTAGAACTGCCACGCCCCGAAAACTTCCCGAGACCTTCCCGAGACCTTCCCGAGGAGAGACATGACCACGCCCAGCACCACCCCAGCGCCCGAGACCCCGCAGGAGTTCGACTACCTGGTGGTCGGCGGCGGCTCCGCCGGCGCCGTCGTCGCCGCCCGCCTGTCCGAGGACCCGTCCGTGAGCGTCGGGCTGATCGAGGCCGGACCGCACGACCGGGGCATCGACGAGGTGCTGACCCTCAGCCGGTGGATGGAGCTGCTGGAGTCCGGCTACGACTGGGACTACCCCGTCGAGGAGCAGGAGAACGGCAACTCGCACATGCGCATGGCCCGCGCCAAGGTGCTGGGCGGCTGCTCGTCGCACAACTCGTGCATCGCGTTCTGGGCCCCGGCCGAGGACCTGGACGAGTGGGAGGAGGTCCACGGCGCCGAGGGCTGGAACGCCGAGACCGCCTTCCGGCTCTACCAGAAGCTCGAGACCAACGACGACGAGGGCGCCCACCACGGCCACGACGGGCCCGTGCACCTGATGCAGATCCCGGACGACGACCCGTGCGGCGTCGCCCTGCTCGAGGCCTGCGAGCAGGCGGGGATCCCGCGCACCACCTTCAACACCGGCAAGACCGTGGTCAACGGCGCGAACTTCTTCCAGGTCAACCGCCGCGCCGACGGCACCCGGGCGTCCTCGTCCGTGTCCTACCTGCACCCGGCCGCCGACCGGGACAACCTCACGGTCCTGCACTCGACCCAGGCCAAGCGCGTGGTCGTCGAGGACGGCCGGGCGACCGGCGTCGAGGTGGTCGACAACGCCTTCGGCACGTCCCGGACCGTGCGCGCCCGCCGCGAGGTGGTCGTCTCCGCCGGCGCCATCGACACCCCCAAGCTGCTGATGCTCTCCGGGATCGGACCCGCCGAGCACCTGCGCGAGGTCGGCGTGGACGTGCTCGTGGACGCCCCCGGCGTCGGCGAGCACCTGCAGGACCACCCCGAGGGCGTGCTCCAGTGGGAGGCCCGCCGGCCCATGGTCACCGAGTCCACCCAGTGGTGGGAGGCCGGGATCTTCACCCAGGTGGACCCGGACACCGACCGGCCGGACCTGATGATGCACTACGGCTCGGTCAACTTCGACCTGCACACCTACCGGCAGGGCTACCCCACCTCGGACAACGCCTTCTGCCTCACCCCGAATGTCACCCACGCGCGCTCCCGCGGCACGGTGCGGCTGCGCTCGCGGGACTTCCGGGACAAGCCCCGGGTCGACCCCCGCTACTTCACCGACCCCGAGGGCTACGACCTGCGCATCATGACCGCCGGGATCCGCAGGGCCCGGGAGATCGTCGCCCAGTCGGCGCTGGCCGAGTGGGCCGGTGCGGAGCTGTTCCCGGGCCCGGACGTGCAGACCGACGAGGAGATCGCCGACTACGTCCGGCGCACCCACAACACCGTCTACCACCCGGCCGGGTCCTGCCGGATGGGACCGGCCGACGACCCGATGTCCCCGCTCGACCCGGAGCTGCGGGTCAAGGGGGTGGCGGGCCTGCGCGTGGCCGACGCCTCGGTGATGCCGGAGCTGACCACGGTGAACCCCAACATCACCGTCTACATGATCGGGGAGCGCGCGGCGGAGCTGATCGCCGCGGACGCCTGAGCGCGTCCCGCGCAGCACCCCCGCCGCCGGACCGGGCGCGGACGGGCCCCGGGTCGCACACCGACCCGGGGCCCGTCCGTCCCGGCCGCCCACTCAGCTCAGCTCATGAGCTTGTCCACCAGGGCCTGGGCGAACTCGGGCGTGACGTCCCCGTAGTTGAGCGAGAAGTCCTCGTCCACCTTGGCGGGCAGCAGCCCGGAGCACAGGACGGCGGCGCGGGCGTACAGCCCGGCCAGCTCCGCGCCGATGGGCACGGACAGCAGCTCCAGCTCGGGGTCGTAGGAGACGATCGGCACCCCCGCCTGCCGGGCCGCGAAGTGCTTGCCGATGCCCGAGGCCACGAACCGGGCGTGGCCGGAGTCGACGTCGGCCGGGGTGCGGAACGCGTACCGGGTCCGGTGGTGGTGGTTGATCCGGTACAGCCCCGGGCGGTTCCGGTCCTCGGTGAGCTCCCACGTGGCGTCCTCGGGGACGAAGCGCTCGGCCACCCCGTTGTACTGCATCTCCGCGCGCCGCAGCTGCTCCTCGACCTCGGACAGCGGGGGCAGGGTCTCCAGCATCGCGGGCCCGGCGTCGAAGACGACGTCGCACAGCCCCACCGGCAGCGCCTCCTGCAGCGTCCCGAGGTCCACGTCCTGCAGCAGGGTGGTCCCGTGGTCCTCCGGGGAGAGCACCACCACGGACGCGTCCTGGGCCGCGGCCGCCTCCGCGACCACGGCCTCCTTCTCCGGCGTCCAGCCGCCCGTGAGCAGCACTGAGCCGTCCACGAGCTGGGTGAGGGAGGGCCCGCAGACCTGCCAGCGCCGCACGGTCCAGTGCTCGTCGCGGACCACCTCGAGGAAGCCGAGGGCCTGCAGGTGGCCCACGAACCACTCCTCGAACCGCTCGGAGTCCTCGAGCTGGCGGGCCACGATGGACAGGCTCGAGCGCTTCCCGCCGCCCAGGAACGTGAGGGCGTCCCGGAACGGCGCCCAGGACGTCGGGTACTCCCCCTCGTCCGGGCCGATGAAGCGCAGCGCCTCCACGGAGCCGGTGGAGGTGAGCGCGGAGGGCTTCGTGAGCCGGCCCGGATAGCGCTTCTGCAGCCCGCACTGGGCGCACTGCCCGAAGATCCACGGCGCCTTCGCCTTGGGCTCCATGGCCGGCAGCACGATGCGGTGCCGGCCGGTGGCCAGGCAGGAGCGCCCCTCCGGCTCGGGCAGCGCGTTGGTGCGCTCGAGCAGCAGCTGCCCCTCCGAGGAGTGCCAGCCCGGGGCGCCGGGGACCTCGTGGTCCCCGGCGGCCTCCCGTGCGGGCAGGTTGTCGAACGCGCCCTGCACGTACCGCTCGGGCAGCTCCGCCACGATGCCCGCGGTGACGGGCCACAGGGGCTCCTCCTCGACGTGCACCATCTCGCCCTCGTAGCCGAGGGAGCGCTGGGTCAGGTGGAAGGACGAGTCCCGGAGCTTGAACTCGCGGCGCTGCCGGACCGTGCGCCCCGCCTTGAGGACGAGGGTGTAGTCGTTGGGCTTGAGGGTCCGGTCCGCCCGCGCCATCGGCGTGCCGTGCAGCGAGATCTGGAACGGGGGCACGCGCCCCTCCACGAGCTTGGCCTTCTCCAGCTTGAAGGAGTGCGGGTTGCGCCACTCGCACTCCACGGTGAGGGGCGCGTCCGTGTCCGAGGTGATGGTCACCTGCGGCGGGCGCAGCGCGGACCAGCGCACCACGTCGCCGGGGATCCGCAGCCCGCCGGAGAGGGTCACGGCGGGCACGAGACGGGGCACCAGGCCGGAGAAGTTGTCGTTCGCGGTCAGCTCCGGGTTGCCCGCGCGCAGCACCTGCACGTCGTCGAACATCACCCACCCCTCGGCGAGGCCGTGGCTGCCGGCCTCCACGAAGCGGTAGTCCGGGGAGGCGGAGTCGTCGAGGATCCGCTTGATCTGGGCGATCCACTCCGGCTCGTCCCGGACCATGATCCGGCACGGCCAGGCCGCGGGGATGTGGTCCACGGAGATGAAGGTGTCCGAGAACCCGTCCTTCGCGAAGATGACGACGGGGCGCGGGTGGCGCTCGAAGCGCACGTCCCCGGCGCTGAGCTGCAGGGTCCCGCCCAGCAGCGTCCCCGGGTCCATCCGCGCGGTGTAGGCGGAGACCCCCAGGAAGGCGTCCCCGATGAAGGACAGGAACACGGTGCGGGGCCCCGCCGTGGTCTCGAGCTCCACCTCCCGGCCGGAGAGGAAGCGCTTGGGCACCACGAAGCCGAGCTCGAACACGGGGTTGCCCACGTAGTCGGTGCTGTCCGTGAGGGACAGCGAGCAGGACTTCACGGCGCTGCGGCCGGGCCCCCGGCCGTTCGCGCGGACCTCGGCGCGGGCCTGCTCGCGGGACTGCTCCCAGACCGCGAGCTCCGCCAGCGCGATCTCGAGACCGGGCTCGCGGGTGAGGGGGTTCGCCCAGACCTGCTTCATGGCCTTGGACGCCTTCGTCTCGGCCATGTCGAGCCAGAAGTCGAGGTAGACCCCGAGCTCGGCGGCGGAGAGCCCCTGCGCGGTGGTCATCCCCAGGTCCTCGAACATGCGGTGCAGCTGGCGCCGCTCGGCCTCGCCGAACATCGTCTGGGACAGCGCGAGCCCGACCGGCCGCTGGTTCACCGCGTACGCCGTGGGCAGCCCGATCTCGCCGTTGCGCAGCTCGAGCCAGTAGCGCAGCGCGTCCCAGTACGCCTCGGTGTCCTTCTTGAAGGAGGACTCGAGGGCCTTCGCGTTCTCCGGCCCGGCCTGCAGGAGCACGGTCAGGGGCAGGAAGAACGTGGAGACGGACTTGTTGCCCGTGCGCGCGGCCAGGGTCGACATGTGCCGCCCGGCGAGCGCGAACAGGGCGAGCAGGGCGACGACGGGCGGCGGCGGGATCTCCGCGATGGAGTCCAGGCTGCGGCGGGTGGCGCGGTACCACTGGCCGTTGAGCCGGTTGAACACGTCGAACACCGAGCGCCGCCCGTCCTCGGTCACCAGCAGGGGCGTCACCGAGTCGGCGAGCGCCCGCAGGGTCGAGGGCCCGTCGAGGCCGCGCTCCTCGCCGATCGCGGCGAGCGTCTTGTCGTCGAGGTCGAGGTAGATCAGCTCTCCCGCCCGGTCCGGGCCGAAGAACGCCGCGCAGACCGCGTCGTTCCAGCGGAGGTAGGCGAGCTCCTCGGCACTGTCGGCAATGGCATGGTCTCCGAGGCGGAGCCCAGCAGTGTCGGGCACGAGTCCTCCGTCCGCGGCCGCACGTGGGGCCGCTGTCGTCGTTCGAGGGGTCGCCTCGATTATAGAGAGCCCGCGGGGCCGCTCCGCACGCGCGGCGCCCGGCGCCCCGGCCCGATACGGTGGGACGATGCACTCCCCTCCCGGTCCCCTCGTGGACTCCCGGCGGCTCGTCGCCGCCTCCGGGCCCGCCGTCTTCCGCCGCGGCCAGGAGTACTTCCGCACCGGACGCGTGCGCGCCGTGCGCTGGTCCCCGGGCGCCGAGGGGTCCGGCAGCCTCTCCGCCGAGGTCGAGGGCTCCGGGTCGGTGTACTCGGTCTCCGTGCGGGTCGGGGCCGGCGGCGCACCGGGACCGGCCTGGTGCAGCTGCCCGGCCGGCGGGTTCTGCAAGCACGCCGTGGCCACCGTGCTGCGCCACAACTTCGAGACCGCGGTCCGGGCCCACCAGCAGGGCGGGACCGCGGCGCCGTCGTCCCCGGCCGGCGCCGCGGCCCCCGAGGGTGCCGCCCCCCGGGCGGGCACCGCGCCCGGGCGACGCGGCGGGGCGCCCGACTGGAAGGACGCCCTGACCGAGATCCTGGGCGGGCCGGACCCCGCGGATCCGCCCGCCGAGGAGCCCGAGGGGGTGGCCCTGGAGTTCGACCTGCGCCGGGAGCCGTACCGCTACGTGCACGGCACGGGCCGGGCGGGCTCGCCGTGGCACCTCTACGTCCGCCCGGTGCGCCGGGGCCGGCGGGGCGGGTGGATCAAGGGCGGGCTGGACTGGGAGAGCGTCACCGCCGACGCCGGCCGGTGGTCGCTGAGCCCCGCGCAGGTCGACTGGTTCGACGAGCTCCGGGCGCTGAGCGCCACCCGCTCCCCCTACGCGGTGCACGACCGGCACTGGATCCGGCTCGACTCCTACGCCTCCCCCCTCCTGTGGGGCATCCTCGCCCGGGCGGAGACCGCCGGGATCACCCTGGTCGGCCGGGAGCACGGGCTGCCCGTGACGGTCGAGGAGCCCGGACGCTTCCACGTGGACGTGCTGCGCGGGCCCGGGAAGGACCTCGAGCTGCGGCCCACGGTGGACAGCGGCGGCCGCCGGATCGCCCTGGGCACCGCCCGGATCATCGGGGACCCCGGGCACGGGCTGTTCGCCCCGGACGGGGATCCACAGGACGTCGCCGACACCGAGGACCTCAACGTCTTCCCGCTGCGCCTCGTGCCCCTGGCCACCCGGCTCACCCGCGAGCAGCGGCGGTTCCTGGACACGGCGGGCGGTCTGCGGATCCCCGAGGACGAGGTCGAGGAGTTCTTCGACCGCTACTTCCCGCGCCTGCACCGCAGCATGGACGTGGACACCGGGGACGGGTCGATCGAGCTGCCGCAGGTCGCGGACCCCGAGCTGGTGCTCACCCTGGAGCACCAGGAGCTCACGATCCGCGCCCGCTGGGAGTGGGAGTACCAGAAGGGCCGCGACCGGATCCTGCTGCCCTTCCGCCCCGAGGACCCGCTCGCCGACGAGCCCGTCCACCGCGAGTCGTCCTGGGAGACGGCGGTCACCGCCGCCGTCCGGCACCGGGCGCCGGGGGTGGACTTCCGCCGCTCGAGCTACGTGGCGCAGGACGCGCTGGTGCTCGTGCGGGAGTGGCTGCCCGCCCTCGAGAAGGTCCCGGACCTGCGGATCGAGCACACCGGCGGGCGCATGGCCTACCAGCAGATCGCCGACCCGCCCACCATCACCGTCAGCACCGCCGCCACCGAGCGCCGCGACTGGTTCGACCTCGGGGTCACGGTCAAGGTGGGCGAGTTCTACATCTCCTTCGCCGACGTCTTCCGCGCCCTCGACCTCGGCCAGGACGTGATGCTGGCCCCGGACGGGTCCTGGTTCTCCCTGGACCGCCCCGAGTTCGACCGGCTGCGCGAGCTGATCGCCGAGGCCCGCTCGCTGCAGGAGACCCCCGAGGGACCGCTGCGCATCCACCGCCACCAGGCCGGGCTGTGGCAGGACTTCGAGGACGTCGCGACGGACACCGACCAGGCCGAGGCCTGGCGGGAGGGGGTGCGCTCCCTGCTCGAGCTCGAGGCCCTCGAGGCGCCCCCCGTGCCCGCGACCCTGCACGCCGAGCTGCGGCCGTACCAGCGCGACGGCTACTCGTGGCTGAGCGTGCTGTGGGACCACGGCCTGGGCGGGATCCTCGCCGACGACATGGGTCTGGGCAAGACCGTGCAGGCCATCGCCCTGATCTGCCGCGCCGTCGAGCGCGACCCGGACCTCCCCCCGTTCCTGGTGGTCGCCCCGACCTCCGTGGTGCCCAACTGGACGGCGGAGATCCGCCGCTTCGCCCCGTCCCTGCCGGTCGTGGGCGTGACCGACACCCAGGCCAAGGCCGGCACCGATCTCGTGGACGCCGCCGCCGGCGCCCGCGTGGTGGTGACCTCCTACACCCTGCTGCGCCTGGACGAGGCCGCCTACCGGGGGATGCCCTGGGCGGGGGTGCTCCTCGACGAGGCGCAGTTCGTGAAGAACCCCCGGACCAAGGCGCACCGGGCCGCGAAGGACCTGGACGCCCCGTTCAAGCTGGCGATCACGGGCACCCCCCTCGAGAACAGCCTCGTGGAGCTGTGGGCGCTGCTGTCCCTGACGGCGCCCGGCCTGTTCCCGTCCCGGCGGAAGTTCACGGAGACCTACCAGCGCCCCATCGAGCGCGGGGAGGACGCCGCCGCCCTCGCCCGGCTGCGCCGCCGCGTCAAGCCCCTCATGCTCCGCCGCACCAAGGAGTCCGTGGACCTGGAGCTGCCCCCCAAGCTCGAGCAGACCATCGAGGTGGAGCTCTCCCCCGCGCACCGCCGCATCTACGACACGCGCCTGCAGCGCGAGCGGCAGAAGGTCCTGGGCCTGCTGCGCGACCTCGACCGCAACCGGTTCACGATCTTCCAGTCCCTGACCACCCTGCGCCTGCTCAGCCTCGACGCGTCCCTCGTGGACCCCACGGCGGACGTCTCCTCGAGCAAGCTCGACCTGCTCTTCGAGCACCTGCCCGAGATCGTGGCGGAGGGCCACCGGCCCCTGGTGTTCAGCCAGTTCACGAGCTTCCTCAAGAAGGCTGCGGCCCGCCTGGACGAGCTGCGGATCCCCTACGCCTACCTCGACGGCTCCACGACGGACCGGGCCAGGGTGCTCGAGCGGTTCACGTCCGGGCAGGTCCCCGTGTTCCTGGTCAGCCTCAAGGCCGGCGGCTTCGGGCTCAACCTCACCCAGGCGGACTACTGCTTCCTCCTGGACCCGTGGTGGAACCCCGCCACCGAGGAGCAGGCCGTGGACCGGACCCACCGGATCGGTCAGCAGAAGAAGGTCATGGTCTACCGGCTCGTGGCCCGGGACACGATCGAGGAGAAGGTCATGGAGCTCAAGGAGCGCAAGGCCAGGCTGTTCACCGCCGTGCTGGACGACGACAGGATGTTCTCCAGCGCCCTCACCGCCGAGGACATCCGGGGCCTGCTCACGCCGTGACCTGCGGGTTCGTCCACCGGCCGTTGCTGGACGCGTCATCAGGGGGTCACATTCCCCCGCACGCGCGACGACCGGGGAGCAGGCACTAGCATCGGAAGTGCGTGGTGTCGTGCGGCGGCGTGGTGTCGTACGGCGGCGCGGCCCCCTCGGCCCGGGCGCCTTCCCCGAGCCGATCCGACCATCTGACCATCCGACCGGAGGATCCTCCATGCCCCATGCCGTGGCGGGTCTCGCAGCCTTCGTGCAGCGCTATGGCTCCCTGATCCACGCGATGGCCGACCGCGGGATGACCCGCGGCCAGGTGCGGATGCGCTTCCAGCTGCTGTTCCCCGAGGAGTCGACCGCCCTGCTGGACGCGGCGATCGCCCACCTGGGCGAGCGCTTCCCGCAGGACGCCTCGGCCCCGGACCTCAACGACGGTGCGGTCGGCGCCGGCGTGTGGCTGGTCATGGCCCAGCACCTCGGCCTGGTCCCGGCCCCGGACTACGCGGCGCTGAACCTGAGCACTGCCCTGGTCCGCGACGTCACGGGGCTGCTCGCGGCGTCCGACGCCGACGGCTCGCTCACCCGGCGGACCCTGGGGCTGATCGGGGCGGCCCAGCAGCACTGCGCTGAGAAGGCCTCCTGCCGCCCGCTCAGCGCGCACAGCTACGAGATCGCACGGCTGGGCCTGTGCACGGAGTCCGACTTCCTGTGCGTGCTCGCCCACCACTGGCCCGCGCCCGAGCGCACCGTCTCCCAGCGCCTGGGCGGCGGGCGGTGGGACGTGGCGCTCGAGCGGATCGGGCTGCAGGCCGGCGCGGAGCCCGCCCTCGAGCACGTCTTCACGGAGGAGGAGTACGCGACCGCCGTGACGGCGTTCCTCTCCCACTGCCGCAGCGCCGGCCACCACCCGACCACCGCCCGCTACGGCCGGTGGGTCGTCGAGCAGGAGGCGGGCAGCACCCGCCGCCCCTACTTCGACGGCGTCCGCCGGTTCTTCGGCTCCTGGGAGGAGGCCATGCGCTTCGCCTCCGCCCGCCAGCCGGCCGGGGAGCCCGTCGGGGACGGCTTCGCCGACACGAGGACCTGGTCCGACCTGGCCACCCCGGAGGCCCAGGAGATGCTGGGCCGCGCCGGCATCGGCGTGGTCCTGCCGGACGCGGCGACCCCGGTGGCCGGCGAGGACGTGTGGGAGGACCTGCGCCGGCTCATCGCCACGGTGCTCGCCCGGCTGCCCTGGAACGACTTCCTCGTCGTGGAGTACGAGCGCGACGACGACCGGTCGGAGGCGCCCGTCGCGTGGGCCGGGGTCGGCCCGCACGGCGTGGAGTGCGCCGTGCTCTCGGGCGGCCAGCTCGCGCACGCGGCCTGGCCCGTGGACGCCACCTTCTTCCACGAGGACGAGTGGAACGAGCCCACGGGCTGGGACCAGCCGTGGACCACGGCCCCGCTGGGCTTCCCGGAGGCGGCGCAGAAGCTCGTCGAGGGCCTGCGCTTCGGCTGGGGCTGCGCCGACCCGTACCGCTTCCACTGGGGCGTGGGCTCCTTCCCCGCGGAGACCCGCGACGAGGCCTCGGTCATCGCCCCCGAGCGCCGGCAGTGGCGCACCCCGGCGGCCCCGGACACCGTCGACTCCTGAGCCTTGCCCGCCCACTCATATGCCGGAGGCGGAGAATCATGCAGGATCGATATTTATCCCGGGGTGAGCGGCGTCCTAGGCTGGCACGGTCCGCTGTTCCGCCACCGGGTGGCGCCGTCCGGTCCTGACGCCGCCGTCCGGTCCTGCGGTCGGACGCCGTCACCCGTCCCCGCCCCCAGGAGCACCCCATGAGCCGCCACGTGCCGAGCACCACCCGGCAGGACGGGCAGCCTGCCCGCGGCCTCCGGCGGGACTGGTCGGCGTCGGCGGCCCTGGCGGGCTTCGTGGCCGTCGTCGTCTCCTACTCGGGGCCCGTGCTCTTGGTCCTCGAGGCCGCCCGGGCGGGCGGGCTCAGCCCGGAGCTCACCTCCTCCTGGCTGTGGGCCGTCTCGGTCGGCTCCGGCGTCACCTGCGCCCTCATGAGCCTGTGGACGCGCCAGCCCGTCATGGTGGCGTGGTCCATCCCGGGGGCGGCGCTGCTCATCACCTCGCTCGGCAGCTACTCCTTCTCCGACGCGGTGGGCGCCTACGTGGTCACGGGCGTCCTGGGCGTGACGGGGCTGATCGGCCGGATCCTGGCCGCCGTGCCGAAGCCCATCACCGCCGCCGTCCTGGCCGGCGTGCTCTTCCCCTTCGCCATCAAGGTGGCGGCGGCCGTCGTCGAGAACCCGTGGGTGGCGGGCGCCCTCGTCCTCGGCTACCTCCTGGGCCGGCGGTTCTTCCCCCGCTACGCCGTCTTCGCCGCGCTGGGCCTGGGCGTGCTGACGGCTCTCGTCCGCGGCCGGATCGAGCCCGTGGCCCTGGACCTGTCCCTCACCCAGCCGGTGCTGACCGTGCCCACGTTCTCGTGGGAGGCGATCGCCGGGATCAGCATCCCGCTGCTGATCGTGACCGCGGCCGGGCAGAACGCCCCGGGCCTGGCCATGATGCACACGGCGGGCTACGCCGCCCGCGACCGCCTGCTGCTCGGCGCCTCGGGCGTCGCGTCGGTCGCCTTCGCGCCCTTCGGCAGCCACGCCCTGAACCTCGCGGCCGTCACCGCGGGCATCGCGACCAGCCCCGAGTCCCACCCGGACCTCGGCCGCCGCTACGTGGCCGGGATCTCGTGCGGGGTCTTCTACGTCCTCTTCGGCCTGTTCGCGGACACCCTCGTCGCCGCGTTCGCCGCGATCCCCCCGGGGATGATCACGGCCCTCGCGGGGGTGGCCCTGCTGGGCGCCCTGCAGGGGTCCTTCTTCGACAGCATGCACCCCGGCCGGCACCAGCCGGCGGTCATCGAGGCGGCGCTCATCACCCTGGTGGTCACGGTCTCCGGCATCGCCCCCTACGGCATCGTCTCCCCGTTCTGGGGCATGCTCGCGGGCATCGGGTCGTACGCGATCCTGCGCCGCCCCGCGGCGGCCGCCACCCGCTGAGCACTCCCGCGCGGCTTCGGCGCACCGAATCCCGGGGCCGGCGCCCCGGGTCTACACTCGTCGGGAAGCGAAGGGGAGTAGTTCCCGGGTGCCGTGCACCCGTCGGTCTGTCGCCATCCCGGTCTCGACGAGGAGTCCCGGCAGCCCACCCGTGCCCGCGGGCGAACGAGACCTTCCGGACGACACCGCACCCCGGTCGGACCCCGCGCGCCCCGTGCCGCCCCGGGCCGCGCCGGGCCCGAGGAAGGCCGCATGACACCCGCACCCGACGCCCACGCCCCCACGCCCCGGGGAGACCGCGCCCGCCCGGCCCGGCCCGAGCGCGGACAGATCCGCCGCTGGCGCAAGTACCTCGCGGAGGAGCGCGCCGAGGCGCGGATCTACAGCCTCCTCGCCGCCCGCAGCACCGGCCGGGAGCAGGAGATCCTGCACCAGGTCGCCGAGGCCGAGCAGCGCCACGCCGAGCACTGGGTCCGGCTGCTCGGCCCCCACGCGGAGGCCGAGGCCCGGCCGTCCCTGTACTCCCGGCTGCTGATCTTCCTCGCCACGCACTTCGGCTCCGTCTTCGTCCTGGCCCTGATCCAGCGCGCCGAGAGCCGCTCCCCCTACGACCGGGAGGAGGACGCGTCCGACGCCATGGCGGCCGACGAGGCGGTGCACGAGGAGATCATCCGCGCCCTCGCCACCGAGGGCCGGCACAAGCTCTCCGGCAACTTCCGGGCAGCGGTCTTCGGCGCCAACGACGGCCTCGTGTCCAACCTCGCGCTGGTCATGGGCGTGGGCGCCACCGGCACCTCCCCCGGGATGGTGCTCTTCGCGGGCATCGCCGGCCTGCTCGCGGGAGCGCTGTCCATGGGGGCCGGGGAGTTCGTGTCCGTGCGCTCGCAGCGCGAGCTGCTCGACGCCTCCCAGCCGACCCAGGTGACGCTGCACGTGGCGCCGAACCTGGACCTGGACGCCAACGAGCTCGTGCTGATCTACCGGGCGAGGGGCATGAGCGAGGAGGCCGCCGAGCACCGTGCGGCGGAGCGGCTGGGCTTCTTCGAGTGCGACTGCGATCCCTCCCGGTCGTTCCGCGACACCGTCGAGGACGAGCCGGCGCCGCACTCCACCGTGGCCCTCGGCACCGACCTGGGGGCCGCGGCGTCGAGCTTCTGCTTCTTCGCCTCCGGCGCGATCATCCCGATCCTGCCGTACCTGGCGGGCCTCACCGGGGTCCCCGCGATGCTCGTGGCCCTCGTCCTCGTGGGGCTCGCCCTGCTGGTGACGGGCGGCCTGGTCGGGCTGCTCTCCGGGGCCTCACCCTGGAAGCGCGGGCTGCGCCAGCTGGCCATCGGCTACGGCGCCGCCCTGGCCACGTATCTCCTCGGCCTGCTCTTCAACACGAGCGTCGCCTGACCGGTCGTCACGAAGGCAAACCGAGGCTGTCCTCACTTGAGGGGACATCCCGGGCGGCCGGCGGAGCCCCCGGCTCCGCAGCCGTCCGCGAAACCCCTGGTCGGAGCGGATTCCCTGCCGATTCCGCCGCCCCCGCGCCCCGCCGACGGGCCCACGTTCCGGGGGCGGCCGGCGGCTCAGGGCCCGCCCCGCGAATTCCCCGCGGAAACCGGGTGCGGACGCGGCACCGCGTCGGATAAGGTTGCGATCGTGGTGAGAACCACAGCAATGGGGGAAATTGCACGGATCGGACCGATTCGGACGCACTGGGGGGTGCACCGTCTGCGGCATCCGTGTTCTGAAAGCCGCTCAGCCCACGGCTCTCCTCTGTTGAGGCGTTCAACGCCTGCCGATGGCCGCGGGTCCTCCATGGGAGGCGCATCTCTCCCCGCGCCGGGCGGACTCCTACCGCCCGTTCCCGCGGCCATCGGTCTACACCGCACCACCTCCGCCCCGGTCGTCCCGCTCCGCACGCCGTCCCGGCGCCCTGCCCGCTGGGGCTAGGATCGTAGGGCCGCGCCCGCCGTCGTCGAGACCGGACCGCGCGGCGCACCCGTCATCAGCGCCGAGGAGCCCGCCCATGCCCGCCCAGGGGACCGTCGAACACGTCCTGACCGTCCACTGCCCCGAGGCCCACGGGCTCGTGAGCGCCATCACGTCCAACCTGACGCAGCAGGGCTGCGACATCTTCGACGTGAAGCACTTCTCGGACCGTTTCACCGACGAGTTCTTCATCCGCTGCCACACCGTCAGCGAGGCCGGCACCGCCACCGTGGAGTCCCTGACCGAGGGCTTCGCCCCGGTCGCGGAGCAGCACGACATGCGGTTCCGGCTGGTCTCCGTGCAGCGCCGGACCCGGGTGCTCGTCATGGTGTCCCGCTTCTCCCACTGCCTCACGGACCTGCTGCACCGCACCAGGATCGGCGAGCTGCCCATCGAGATCGTGGCCGTGGTCTCCAACCACCTCGACCACAAGAGCCTCGTGGAGTGGCACGAGGTCCCCTTCCACCACATCCCCGTCACGGCAGCGACCAAGCCGCAGGCCGAGGGCCGGCTGCTCGAGCTCGTGGACCGCTACGACGTCGAGCTGGTCGTGCTGGCCCGCTACATGCAGGTGCTCTCCGACGAGCTGACGCGGGAGCTGTCGGGGAAGTGCATCAACATCCACCACTCCTTCCTGCCCTCGTTCAAGGGCGCCAAGCCCTACCACCAGGCCTACGCCCGGGGCGTGAAGATGGTGGGGGCCACCGCCCACTACGTGACGGCGGACCTCGACGAGGGCCCGATCATCGCCCAGCGCGTCATGCCCGTGGACCACGCCCACACCCCGGCGGACCTCGTGGCGGTGGGCCGCGACGCCGAGATGCAGGCGCTGTCCCGCGCCGTGAAGTGGCACGCCGAGGGCCGCGTGGTGCTCTCCGGCAACCGCACCATCGTCCTGGTCTGACCCGGCCCCCGCGCCCCGGGGCGGCCGGGCGCGCTCATGCGCGGGCGGGCCGGCGGACCGGCGGCGCCGAGCCGTCGGACGCCCCGAGAGGCTCCACCCGGACCGGGGCGCCCGTCTCGAGCGAGTGCTGCGCGGCGTCGGCCACCCGGGAGGCGGCCACGGCGTCGCGGGCCGTGCAGGGGCTGGCGATCTCCCCGCGCACCACCCGCACGAAGGCCGCCATCTCGCGGCGGTAGGCCTCGGCGAAGCGCTCGTGGAACGTGGTGTGCGGGGGCCCGGCCGGGAACCCGACCCCGGGCTCGGCCGAGCGCATCGCCATGTGCTCGTCCATCCCCACGGCCACCGAGCCCTTCGAGCCCTGCAGCTCGAGCCGCACGTCGTGGCCCGCGCCGTTGTAGCGGGTCGCGGCCACGGTGGCCACCGTGCCGTCGTCGAGGGTGAGCACGGCCAGCGCGGTGTCGACATCGCCCACCTCGCCGATCCGGGGGTCCCCGCGGTTGGACCCGCGGGCGTACACCTCGACGACCTCGCGGCCGGTGATCCAGCGGAGGACGTCGACGTCGTGCACGGAGCAGTCCCGGAACAGCCCGCCCGAGGTCGCGAGGAACTCGACCGGCGGCGGGGTCATGTCACCGGTCATCGCGCGCACGGTGTGCAGCCAGCCCAGCTCGCCCGCGGCGTACAGCTCCCGGGCCCGGACGTAGCCGGGGTCGAAGCGGCGCTGGTGACCGATCTGGACCACGCCCTGCACGCGCTCGATCTCGTCGAGCAGGGGCAGCGCCTCCGCCACGGACAGCGCCACCGGCTTCTCGCAGAAGACCGGCAGCCCCGCGGCCAGGCCCGTCCGGATCAGCTCCGGGTGCGTGGCCGTGCCGGTCGCCACGACGAGGCCGTCCACCCCGTCCTCGAGCAGCGACTCGACCGTGGGCTGCGGCACCGCCCCCGTCCGGCCGGCCACGGCGGCCGCCTGCTCGGGCACGGCGTCCACGATGCTCAGCCGCACCGCCGGCTCACCCCCGGGACCGCGCAGGGCGGCGAGGTGGGCGGCGTGCATGGCGCCGATGCGGCCGGCGCCGATCAGTCCGATCCGGACGGTCATGGCGGGGAGTCCTTTCGACGGGGAGGGGTGCGGTGGGACCGACCCCGCGCCCGGAGTTCTCCGGGGGCGCGGGGCCGGGGTCCGGTCAGGCGCGGGGGCGGGCCTGGGACTCGGCCATGTCGGCCTGGACCTGCTGCATCTGCGAAGTGTGCCCGCCGAGCTGCTCGAGCTCGTGGGTGAGCTCCTCCAGCTCGGCGCCGCCGGCCATCTGGGCGGTGAGGTCCCCGAGCAGGATGTCCTTCTTCTCGTAGTAGCCGATGGACCGCCCGCGCTTGAGCAGCAGGAACCGGTCCCCCACGGGGTAGGCGTGGTGCGGGTTGTGGGTGATGAACACCACGCCCAGGCCGCGTTCCTTGGCCTGGAGGATGTAGCGCAGCACCACCCCGGACTGCTTCACGCCCAGGGCCGCGGTGGGCTCGTCCAGGATCAGCACCTTCGCCCCGAAGTGCACCGCGCGGGCGATGGCCACGCACTGGCGCTCCCCACCCGAGAGGGTGCCGATGGGCTGGTCCACGTCGCGCAGGTCGATGCCCATGTCGGCGAGCTCCTGCTTGGTGGTCTCCTTCATCCTCGCCACGTCCAGGCGCTTGAACGGCCCGAACCCGGTGGTGAGCTCGGAGCCCAGGAAGAAGTTGCGCCACACCGGCATCAGCGGGACCACGGCCAGGTCCTGGTACACGGTGGCGATCCCGGCGTCGAGGGCCTGCCGGGGCGAGGTGAAGGTGGTCTCCTCCCCGCCGACCCGCAGGGTCCCGTCGGTGTGCTGGTGGAGTCCGGCGATGATCTTGATCAGGGTGGACTTGCCGGCCCCGTTGTCGCCGAGCACGCAGGTGACCTTCCCGGCGTCGACGGTCATGGTGACCTCGCGCAGGGCGATGATGTTGCCGTAGCGCTTGCCGACGTCCGCGAGCTCCACCAGGGGCGCGGCGGTGTCGGTGGTGGTGCCCGTGGGCGTGTTCTGCGTCGACACGGTGGTCACCTACTTCCTCTCGACGCGCTTGCGCACGTACATGTTCACGATGGTGGCCAGCAGCAGCATCAGGCCCAGGAAGAACTTGAACCAGTCCGGGTTCCACTCGGCGTAGACGATGCCCCGCGACGCGATGCCGAAGATCAGCGCGCCCAGGGCGCCGCCGATCGCGGAGCCGAAGCCGCCGGTGAGCAGGCACCCGCCGATCACGGCGCCGATGATGTAGAGGAACTCGTTGCCGACGCCCTCCCCGGACTGCACGGAGTCGAAGGCGAAGAGGTTGTGCATGCCCAGCAGCCAGCCGCACAGGCCCACGCCCATGAACAGACCGATCTTGGTCTTCGCCACCGGCACGCCCACGGCGCGGGCGGCGTTCTCGTCCCCGCCCACCGCGAAGATCCAGTTGCCGATCCTCGTCTTGAGCAGGATGAACGTGGCGACCGCCACCAGGGCGATCCAGTAGAAGACGGTGATCCGCACGTTCACCCCGGCGATGGTCACCGAGGAGGCGAAGATCGCCTTGGCGGAGTCGAAGCCGTCCATGGTGCTGATCGAGGGCGAGGAGACCGAGCCGCCGATCAGCCGGGTCAGGGCCAGGTTGAGCCCGGTGAGCATGAGGAACGTCGACAGGGTCACGATGAAGGAGGGCAGCTTGGTGCGCATCAGCAGCCAGCCGTTGATCAGCCCGATCGCCAGCGAGGTCAGCAGGGCGATGCCCACCCCGACCCAGACATTGACGGCGAAGAACCAGCTGAACATCGAGGCGGCCAGCGCGGAGGTGATCACGGCCACCCCGGTGGAGAGGTCGAACTCCCCGCCGATCATCAGCAGGGACACCCCCACCACCATGATCCCGATGGTCGAGGCCCCGTACAGCACGGTGGAGATGGACTGGGCCTGGGTGATCGAGGGGGCGGCGACGGCGAAGAACAGCGCCACCACGATCGCCCCGACCAGCGCCCCGATCTCGGGGCGGGCCAGGAAGGTGCCCAGCAGGCCCTTGGTCTGGATGCGCTCGTCGGCCGGGGCCGCGGCGGTGGGCGTGGAGGGGGCTCCGGAGGAGCCGCGGTCCGGCGCCGGTGCGGCGGCCGGTGTACGGGTGGAGGTCATGGTCTTCTGCTCCTGGGTCCCGGGCCCGCTCAGCGGATGCCCTCGTTCGCGTACTCGAGGACGTCCTCGGCGTTCGACGAGTCCACGACGGCGGGACCCGTGAGCGTCGCCTGGCCGCCGCCGATCTTGAAGGCGCCCCGGTGGTTCTGCCACAGGGAGTCCACGGACAGGTAGCCCTGCAGCCACGGCTGCTGGTCGATGGTGAACAGCACGTCGCCGTCGACGACGGCCTGGGCGAGGTCGCCGTTCATGTCGAAGGACGCGACGGTCGCGTCGCTGCCGGCAGACTCCTTCGCCTCGAGCAGGGTCATCGTGTAGGGCGCGCCGAGCCCGATGATCGAGTCGGCCTCCGTCGAGGCCTGCAGCTTGGCCGTGGCGGTCGAGGACACCTGGGTCATGTCCGTGCCCTGCACGTAGAGGATCTCCGTCTCGGGCAGCGCCTCCTTGACGCCGGCGCACCGGGCCTCGAGGCCCACGTGGCCCTGCTCCTGGATCACGCAGATCGGGTGCTGCAGGCCCTCCTCCTTGAGCCGCTCCCCCGCCGTCTGCCCGGCCAGCTGCTCGTCGGACCCGAAGTGCGCGAACGCGCCGAGGTCCTCGAACTCGTTCTCGCCGGCGTTGAGGGTCACCACCGGGATGCCGGCCTCCTCGGCCTGGGCCAGCACGTCCCGCAGGGCGTCGGGCTTGGCCAGGGTCACGGCGATCCCGTCGACGCCCTGGTCGATGTACTGCTGCACGAGCTGGGCCTGGCGCCCGCCCTCGGGATCGGAGGCGTAGAGGAACTCCACGTTGTCCTTCGCCGAGGCCTCCTCGGCGCCCGCGCGGATCCGGTCCCAGAACGTGTCGCCCGGGGCGGCGTGCGTGATCATGGCGATCTTGATCTGCTCGGTCTGGGCCGCCTGGCCACCGCCGCCCTCGCCCGCGGCCGTGGTCTCCCGGCCGCCCTCGGACGAGCAGCCGGCGAGCGCCATGGCCGGGACCAGCAGGGCGGCGGCCGCCAGGAGACGCCGGGGCGCCCTGGGCCGCAGGCTCTCGGGGGAAGGACGTCGTGCACTCATGGGAATTTCTCCTCGTGTCGTTGCGGGGCCTCGCGCCTCGGGGCGCCGCCTCGGCCGTCCGCTTGGGGATCATCCTGGGTGACCCGGATCACAGATGTCAATAGAATGTATGGACATATTCACATCTCCCCCTTCACAATGGAGGAAGTCGGCGGTCCCGCCCGCTCGGTTCCACTCCTTGGAGGTCCACCATGTCCGGCCCACTCCGTCTCACGGTCGACAAGACCTCCCCCGTGCCCCTCTACCACCAGGTGGCGCAGGGGCTGGAGGACGCGATCCGCAGCGGTGAGCTGCCCCCGGGAACCAAGCTGGACAACGAGATCGACCTCGCCAACCGGCTCAACCTGTCCCGGCCCACCATGCGCAAGGCCATGGACCAGCTCGTGCGCGCCGGGCTGCTGGTGCGCAAGCGCGGTGTGGGCACCCAGGTGGTGGGCAGCCAGGTCCGCCGCTCGCTCGAGCTGACCAGCCTGCACGAGGACCTCCAGCGCAGCGGGGGCAGTCCCAGCACGGACGTGCTGGACTTCGCGCGGATCCCTGCCGACGACGAGGTGGCGCTGCTGCTGGGCATCGCGCCGGGCGACGAGGTCTACCACCTCGTGCGCCTGCGCGGCACGGACGGCGAGCCGCTGGCCCTGATGGAGAACTGGATCCCCTGCGCGCTGTGCGAGCTCACCCGCGAGCAGCTCGAGCAGGAAGGGCTGTACTCCCTCATGCGCGGCCAGGGCGTCAACTTCCAGCTGGCCCACCAGCGGGTGGGCGCCGTCTCGGCCGACGCGTTCCAGGCGGAGCAGCTGGGCGTCGAGCCCGGCGCCGCGCTGGTCAGCATGCACCGCACCGCCATGGACGACCTCGGCCGGCAGGTGGAGACCGGCCGGCACGTGTACCGGGCCGACAAGTACACCTTCGAGCTGACCCTCGTCCAGCGCTGAGCGCCGGACCACCGCCTCGGCCCGAGACCACCGCACGACGACGACACCGGAAGGCACACCGACCCATGCACACCGACAGCCCCCGCCCCGAATGGGTCCACCCCAAGGACTCCGCCGCCCAGGACGGCTGGTTCGTCTCCCTGGGCGGCCACGACTCCGCCGCCGAGGTCCCCGGCTGGGCCCACACGGGCCTGCGCGTGGCCGACCTCGGCCCGGGCGGACGGATCCACCTGGACGCCGCCGAGGAGGAGCGCATCGTGGTGCCCCTGGCGGGGAGCTTCACCGCCGAGACGGGCGGCGAGCGCTACGACCTCGCCGGCCGGCCGTCGGTCTTCGCCGGCCCCACCGACGTCCTCTACACCGGGATCCGCCGGGACCTGACCGTGTCCACCGCCACCGGCGGCCGGGTGGCCGTGGCCTCGGCGCCCGCCCGCGCGGAGCACCCGACGCGGCTCGTGACCCGCGAGGAGATCCCGGTGGAGCTGCGCGGGGCGGGGAACTGCTCGCGCCAGGTGCACAACTTCGGCACGCCCGCCGCGCTGGAGGCCGACCGGTTCATCGTGTGCGAGGTGCTCACCCCGGCCGGCAACTGGTCCTCCTACCCGCCGCACAAGCACGACGAGGAGAAGGACGGGGAGACCGCCCTGGAGGAGATCTACTACTTCGAGACGCAGCTCGCCGAGGGCATGCCCGCGCCGGAGGGCGGCGGCACCGACCCCATGGGCTACCAGCGGGTCTACGCCTCGGACGACCGCCCCATCGACGTCAGCGCCGAGGTGCGCTCCGGCGACGTCGTCCTGGTGCCCTACGGCTGGCACGGGCCCGCCATGGCGACCCCCGGCTACGACCTGTACTACCTCAACGTCATGGCCGGGCCGGGCCGGGTGCGGGAGTGGCTGATCAGCGACGACCCCCACCACGGCTGGATCCGCCGGACCTGGGACGAGTCGGCCGTCGACCCCCGGCTGCCCTTCGGCCGCTGACCGGTTCCGTGCCGATCCGTCCGGGCGACGGCACCCGGAGTCGTCCCCCGGACGACGGGACCGCCCGCACATGGAGCCGCCGGCTCGCGCTGCTCGTGTCCACCGTGCTGTTCATGGAGCACCTCGACGGCACGATCCTCGTCACCGCGGCGCCGAGCATCGCGGCCGATCTCGGCGTCGGCAGCGCCGAGATCGGCCTCGCGATGACCGTCTACCTCGTCACGGTGGCCACGTTCATCCCCGTGGGCGGCTGGCTCGCCGGCCGATTCGGGCCCCGGCGGGTGTTCTGCGCATCCATTGTCGTCTTCACGCTCGCCTCCCTCCTGTGCGCTGCCGGCAGCAGCCTCCCGGCACTGGTGGCGGCGCGGGTCCTTCAGGGCCTCGGCGGGGCCATGATGGTCCCGGTCGGGCAGCTCATCGTCCTGCGCGCCACGGACCGGCGCGATCTGCTGCGGGCCATCGCATGGATCACGTGGCCGGCGCTGCTCGCGCCCGTGCTGGCCCCGCTCGTGGGCGGGCTGCTGACCTCCTGGGCGAGCTGGCACTGGATCTTCCTGATCAACGTCCCGGTGGGCGCGGCGGCCCTCGTCGCGGCGCTGCGGCTCGTCCGCGACACGGAGACCGAACGCCGGTCCCTCGACGTGCCGGGGCTGCTGTGGTGCACGGTCGCCGTGTTCGGCCTGGTCGCCGGTCTGCAGCTCGTCCCGCACGCCGGATGGGCCGGCGCCGCGGTCGGGCTGCTGTGCGTCGCGGCCCTCAGCGGAGCCGTCGCCGTGCGCTGGCTGCTGCGCGCCGCGAACCCCCTGCTGGACCTTCGGGTCTACCGGATCGCCGGCTACCGGGCGGCGAACTCGGGCGGCTTGGTCTACCGGGCGGTCGTCAGCTCGGTCCCGTTCCTGCTGCCGCTGCTGCTCCAGGACGGATTCGGCCGGTCGCCCGTGGAGTCCGGTCTGCTCGTCACCGCGGTGTTCCTCGGCAACGTGGGCGTCAAGCCGGCCACCACCCCGCTGCTGCGCCGGTTCGGGTTCCGCACCGTCCTCATCGCCTCCGTGTCCGGCGGTGCGGTCTGCATCGCGACGTTCCTGCTCCTGGCTCCGGGCACGCCCCTGTGGCTCGTCACCCTGCTGCTGCTGGCCAGCGGGGCGCTGCGCTCGATCGGATTCACCGCCTACAACTCCCTGCAGTTCGCCGACGTGGAACCGGCGCAGATCTCTTCGGCGAACACCCTGTCCGCCACCAGCGCGCAACTGGCCACCGGGCTGGGGATCGCCGTGGGAGCCCTCGTCCTGCAGCTGGCCTCGGCCGCTGCCGGAATTCTCCCCGAGGCCGGAGACCTGCTCCCGTACCGGGCGGCCTTCGCCATCATGGCAACCCTGCTCCTGCTGCCCCTGGTCAGTGCGCTGCGGCTCCCACCCTCGGTGGCCGAGCACGTCAGCGGGCACGCCACCACCGTCCCGGCGCCACCCCGCACCCCTTCAGGAAAGAGGACACCATGACCGCTCTTACCGAACGCCCGCTCAGCGACGCCACGACCCTGCCGGCCCTCGGCTTCGGCACCTTCCCGCACGAAGAGGCGGACTTCGCCGCAGTCACCGAGCACGCCCTGGACGTGGGCTACCGGCTGCTGGACACCGCCCTGAGCTAGGAGGCCACCGGGGTGACTCCGGCGGTGAACCAGATCGAGATGCACCCCTATTTCGGACAGCGCCCGCAGCGACAGTTCCACGCCGAGCACGGCATCCTCACACAGAGCTGGAGCCCGCTCGGGCGGGGCGGGGCCCTGCTGGCCGAACCGGCACTGGAGGAGATCGCCCGCGCCCACGGCGTCGGGACCGGTCAGGTCGTGCTGCGCTGGCACGTCCAGCAGGGGGTCGTCCCGATCCGCACCTCCGCGAACCCGGAGCGACGCCGCGTCAACCGGGAACTGGATTTCGAGCTCAGTCCCGAGCAGATGGCCGCCGTCGACAGGTTGGAGCAGGGTCGCATCTGGGGCCAGGACCCCGAGGAGTACGAGGAGTTCTGAGCCCCCGCTCCACCGGCCCAGATGCGCGACAGGGCCCCCTCCACCCGGAGGGGGCCCTGTCGTCGTCCGTGGACGGTGTCAGCGCAGGGCGCCGACGGACGCGGCGGCGTCCTTCAGGACGCCGGCGGCGATCTCGAGGCCCTCGATCCGGCCCAGGGAGGTGTCCTCGTGCTCGATGTTGACGGCCATGTCCGGGTCGACCTCGTGCAGCGCGGTGAGGAACTCGGCCCAGTAGGCGGTGTCGTGGCCGCGGCCCAGCGCCACGAAGTCCCACGCGGAGTCCTTCGGCCACTCGTTGGCCCACTCGTCGCCGCCGAGGTTGGTGCGGTCCTCCTCGGCGGAGAGGCGGCGGAAGCTGTTGTCCAGCACCCCGTAGAGCGCGGCGTTGTCCTTGTTGATCCGCACGTCCTTCGCGGCCGCGTGGAAGATCAGCGGGCCGAGCTCGCGGACCACGGCGACCGGATCCATCTGCTGCCAGAACAGGTGCGAGGCGTCGAGCTCCACCCCCACGTGGGTGGCACCGGTCAGCTCGACGAGCTTGCGGACATCGGCGGTGTTGAACACGACGTTCTGCGGGTGCAGCTCCAGGGCCACCTTCACGCCGTGGTCGGCGGCGAGGCGGTCGGTCTCCCGCCAGAAGTCGGCCACGATTCCCCACTGGTAGTCGAGCACGTCCAGGGAGGCGGAGTTCCAGGCGTTGACGACCCAGTTGGGCACGGTGGCCCCGGGCTCCCCGCCGGGCAGCCCGGACATGGTGACCACCCGGGTCTGGCCCAGCCGCTCGGCCAGCCGGATGGAGCGGCGGATGTCCTCGGCGTGCTTCTCCCCGATGGCACGCTTGGGGTGCAGCGGGTTGCCGTTGCAGTTCAGCCCGGCCATCGACACGCCGGTGCCCTCGAAGATCGCGAGATAGTCGTCGCGGGCGGCGTCGCTCTCGAGGATCTGGTCCATGTCCGGGACGTGGACGGCCGGCAGGAATCCACCGGTGTTGATCTCGATGCCGGTCAGGCCGAGGTCGGCGATGACCTTCAGGGCCTCCGGGAGCGGGCGGTCGTGCAGGATCGCGTTGTAGACGCCGAGCTTCACAGGACGACCTTCTTTCCGTGGTGGGTGGCGGACTCCACGGCCGCCCCCAGGATCTCCATGTTGTGCACGCCGTCCGCGAAGGAGGCGTTGCGCGGCAGTGAAACGGACTCGTCGAGACCTGCGACCTCCTCGAGGAAGGCGCGGGCCTGGTAGCCGAAGGCGTCGTTCTGGCCGAAGCCGACGCCGGGGGCGTCCATGGCCAGTCCTCCTCCGATGTAGGGGTGGCCGGGGCCGAGGTTGACGGTGCGGTAGCCGTTGGTGGCCTCGGGCCCCTCGTGGAGGAACAGCTCGATCTCGGCCGGGCGCAGCTGGTTGAACCGGGCCGCGCCCTTCTCGCAGAACACCTCGAAGGTCAGGGTGTTGGGGTGCCCGGCCGCCACCCGGGAGACCTCGAGGCTGCCGGCGCCGGAGGCGAACTCCGCGGAGTAGGCGGCGTAGTCGTCGTTCTCGACCGGCTCGTGGACGTCGCTGACCTCCACCAGGTGGTGGCCGGTCACCGCGCCCAGGGGCAGGGGGCGTTCGGTGATGGTGGTGGCCAGGCGTCCGCCGGACACGGAGGCGATGTCGCCGCAGAGGAACTCCGCGACGTAGGCCAGGTGGCTGCCGACGTCGGCCAGGGCGCCGGAGCCCGGGCCGCCCTTGTAGCGCCAGCTCATCGGGGCCTTGGGGTTGAACCCGTAGTCGGTCCAGTACCGGCCGCTGAAGTGCAGCACCTTCCCCAGGGTGCCGCCCTGGATGAGGTCGCGGATCGCGGCGATGCCGGGGGTGCGCCGGAAGGTGAAGCCGATCCGGGCGACGGACTCCGCCTGCTCGGCGGCGGCGGCCATGGCGCGGGCGTCCTCGAGGGTGTCGCTGAGCGGCTTCTCGCACAGCACGTGCTTGCCCGCCTCCAGCAGGCCCTCGACCGCCCGGCGGTGGAAGCGGTTCGCGATCACGACGCTGACCACGTCGATCTCCGGGTCCTCCGCGACCGCCTCCCAGGACCCGACGGCCTTCTGGTAGCCGTAGCGGCGGGCCACGTGCGCCCCCAGGGTCTCGTTGACGTCGCCGACGGCCACGTAGCGCAGCGGGGGCAGGACGGGGTCGTAGAGCGTGGGGGCCACGCGGTAGGCGGCCGCGTGGGCCTGGCCTGCCATGCCGGCGCCGATGACGGCGATGCCGATGCTGTCGGTCATGTTTCTCTCCTGGACTGGGGACGGGACGGGGACGGTTCGGGAAAGGGGACGAACACGCACGAAGAGCGGCCGTCGCTCCGGGCCCTGTGGCACCGGTCACGATTGGAGCGCTCCAACGAGCGTAGGATCTTCTGCGGACCGGGTCAAGAGATTTGTCAGGACAAATTCGGGAGAGCGATCGGGGACAATGCTGTGGTGAACACTCGACCGCCCACCATCTACGACGTCGCCCGGAGCGCGGGCGTCTCCAAGTCCTTGGTGTCCCTCGTCCTGCGCGGCTCCCCCAGCGTCTCCGAGGCCCGGCGGACCGCCGTCCTGGAGGCGGTGGAGCGGCTGGGCTACCGCCCCAGCCAGGCCGCCGCGGCGCTGGCCGGGGCGACGACGCGCACCATCGGGGTGGTCATCGACGACTGGCGGAACCTGTGGTTCGTGGAGCTGCTGCGCGGTCTGCAGGAGGGCCTGGCGCCGCACGGGCTGCGGATCGCGGTCGCCGACCACACGCTCAACGCGCACGTGGAGGCGCACCCGCTGGACGGCTTCCTGTCGATGCGCGTCGACGGGCTGGTGATCGCCACCGAGCCGACCGGGGCCATGCGCGTGCCCGAGGGACTGCCCGTCGTGGTGGCCGGCCACCGGGAGGGCGTGGTGCCGGGTGCCGAGGTCGTCGCCAACGACGACCGGCTCGGCGCGCGCCTGGCGACGGAGCACCTGATCGGCCTCGGCCACCGCGGCATCGGCCACCTCACGGGCGGCGGCGGAGCGGCCCGGCTGCGGGCGGAGGGCTTCGCGGCGGCGATGGCCGCGGCCGGCCTCGAGCCCCGCACCGTCGCCGGGCACGGTGCCACCACGGAGGAGGACGGCTACGCCGCCGCGGTGCGCCTGCTCGACGCCGTCCCGGAGACCACGGCGGTCTTCGCCGCCAACGACACCATGGCCATGGGGGCGCTCGCGGCGGCCGGTGAGCGCGGGCTGCGCGTGCCGCAGGAGCTCTCGGTGGTCGGCTACGACGACTCCCCCATCGCCTCCACCCATCTCCTGCGGCTGACCACCGTCGACAGCCGCAACGCGGAGATCGGCGCGGTGGCCGCCGAGCGGCTGGTGGCCCGGATCGGCGGGGGCCCGGACACGGGGGCGGCGGTCCTGCTCGAGCCGGAGCTGGTCGTCCGCGGCTCCACGGCGGCACCCCGCGCGACCGGGTGACGGCGGGGCCCCGCGAGCGCCCCGCCGCCGCGCCGGGGAAACGGGTCAGGTTTTCGACGGCTTTTTACTTGCTGGAGANCGTCGTGTTCAAAAAGGACCTCGAAAAGGGCCCTCGCCCCGCCGCGCCCTGACGCCGGCCCCCGCTGCTGCTCAGGCGCGGGCGGCCACCGGTGCCGTGCTGTAGAGCTCCGGCTTCGGCTGCATCCGCACGGGCACGATCTCCCCGCTGGCCTGCGCCCGGACGCCGGCCTCGCAGCACGCGGCCGTGGCGTAGCCGTCCCATGCGGAGGGCCCGCCGATCTGCCCGCGCGCGGCGGCGTCGACCCACGCCTGGATCTCGCGGTCGTAGGCCTCGACGAAGCGCTCCTCGAAGCCCGGGGTGACGCTGCCGCCCCAGGTGCCGGCCGTGCGGACGTAGGGTTCGGTGTCGCCGCCGATGCCCACCACGCCGGTCTCGAAGGACGCCTGCGTGGCGACCTGGTAGCCGAACTGCGCGTTGACGTAGGCCTCGACCTGGGCGAGGATCCCGGACTCGGTCTCCATGAGCACCAGCTGCGGGTCCTTCTGGCCCTCCGGGGCGTTGCGGGTGGAGCGCCCGATCCGGACCTGGACCGAGGTGATCTCCTCCCCGGTGAAGAAGCGCACGGCGTCGAACTCGTGCACCACGGAGTCGTTGATGATCATCTCGTTGGTGAACCCGGGCGGGGTGGTCGGGTTGCGGTGCTGGTGGTGCAGGGTCAGCAGCTCCCCGTAGGTCTGCTCCTCGATCATCCGGCGCAGGGCGAGATAGCCCGCGTCGAAGCGGCGCATGAAGCCGACCTGGATCAGCTGCCGGCCGGCGGCGACCTCGGCCTCGACCACGCGCCAGGAGGACTCCGCGTCCGGGGTCAGCGGCTTCTCGCACAGCGTGGGCAGCCCGTGCTCGATCGCGGACAGCAGCACCTGCTCGTGCAGGAACCCGGGAGTGGCGATGAGGGCGGCGTCGATGTCGTCCCGGTCGAGCACCTCCTGGAAGTCGGTGTGGGCCACCGCGCCGGGGATGTGGGCGATGGCGGCCTCGGCCCGGGCCCGGTCGATGTCGACGACGGCGGCGATCTCGGCGCCGTTGATCCGGCGGTGGATGCGCTCGATGTGGTCGGCGCCCATGCGGCCGGCTCCGACGACGGCTACGCGCAGCGGGGTGTTCATGGTGTTCTCCTTCCGTTTTCGCCATACTTTTTGTTCGTCCATG
>NZ_AOSQ01000032.1:0-29884 GCF_000349605.1 Kocuria sp. UCD-OTCP | reverse complement strand
CGCCGAGGCGCGCCGCAGGTTCTCGTAGGACGCGTCGTGCACCGTGTGGTCGCCGTGGCTCATGTTGAGCCGGGCCACGTTCATGCCGGACCGGATCGCCTGGGAGAGGTTCTCGTACGAGGAGATGGCCGGGCCGATCGTGGCCACGATCTTTGCTCGTCGCATGTGTGCCGCCTTGGGTCGAGGGATGCCACCGGGGAGGACGCGCACAGCACTGCGGCCGGGGGCTCCGTCGCGCAGGACACGACGCAGCTCCCGGCCGCACTGCCTGGATGTCCGCCCTGGGGCGGGAGGTCGTTCCCAGCCTACCAACGCCGCCGCCGGTGTCGAGGCGCCCGGCCCGTCGGCCTGCCCCGGACGTGCGACGGCGCGGGCCGCCCCCTCCCTCTCGGAAGGGGGCGGCCCGCGCCGCGGGACCGTGGGGCCCGGTGCCGTCCTACAGGGTGAGGTCGATGGCCCGGTCGGTCGGGGCCACGGGCTCGGGCAGACGGGTCGAGCCCATGAGGAACCGTTCGACGGCGGCCGCGCAGGCGCGGCCCTCGGCGATCGCCCAGACGACGAGGGACTGGCCGCGGCCGGCGTCGCCGCACGCGAAGACGCCGTCCACGCTGGTCATGTACCGGTCGTCCCGGGCCAGGTTGGTCCGGCCGTCCAGCTCGGCGCCGATCTGCTCGGTGATGTCCTCGGACTCGTTGCCGGTGAAGCCCAGGGCCAGGAAGACGAGGTCCGCCGGGATCACCCGCTCGGTGCCGCCCTTGGGGGCGCGCCGGCCGTCGGGCAGGTACTCGGTCTCGGCGACCTTCAGGCCGGTGAGCCTGCCGCCCTCCCCCACGAACTCCACGGTGGAGGCCATGTAGGTGCGGTCGCCGCCCTCCTCGTGGGAGGTCGAGACCTCGAAGACCTTGGGCATCATCGGCCACGGGTCGGCGTCGGAGCGGTCCGCGGCGGGCTTGCGCCCGATCGCCAGGGACGTGATCGACGCCGCGCCCTGGCGGTTGGCGGTGCCGATGCAGTCCGAGCCGGTGTCGCCGCCGCCCAGGACGATGACGTGCTTGCCCGCCGCGGAGATCTGGTCCTCGACCTCGTCGCCGGCCACCACGCGGTTGCCCTGCACCAGGTAGTCCATCGCGAAGTGGACGCCGTCCAGGTCCCGGCCCGGGATCTCGAGGTCCCGCGGCCGGGTGGCGCCGGTGGCGACCACCACGGCGTCGTAGCGGCGCTTGAGCTGGTCCCAGGTGATGTCCTTGCCGATCTCCACCCCGGGGCGGAAGCGGGTGCCCTCGGCGCGCATCACGTCGAGGCGCCGGTCGAGGACCTCCTTCTCCATCTTGAAGTCGGGGATGCCGTAGCGCAGCAGCCCGCCGATGCGGTCGTCGCGCTCGTAGACCGCCACCGTGAACCCGGCCTGGGTCAGCTGCTGGGCGACCGCGAGGCCGCCGGGCCCGGAGCCCACGACCGCCACGGTCTTGCCGACCAGGCGCTGGGGCACGTACGGCTTGACGATGCCCTCGTCGAAGCCCATCTCCCCGATCGAGTACTCGATCTGCTTGATGGTCACCGCCGGCTGGTTGATGCCGAGCACGCACGAGGACTCGCACGGGGCCGGGCAGACCCGCCCGGTGAACTCCGGGAAGTTGTTGGTGGCGTGCATGCGCTCGACCGCCTCGGCGTCGAGGCCCCGCCACACGAGGTCGTTCCACTCGGGGATCAGGTTGCCGAGGGGGCAGCCCTCGTGGCAGAAGGGGATCCCGCAGTCCATGCACCGGCCGGCCTGCTTCTGCAGGACCCCCCGGTCCTGGGCCTCCTGGACCTCCTTCCAGTCCATGATCCGGACGGGCACCGGCCGCTTGGGGCGGTCGACGCGCTCGGTCACCTTCATGAAACCGCGCGGATCAGCCACGGGTTGTCACCTCCAGGATCTTGTGCCAGGCCTCGTCGCCGTCGGGGTCCTGCCCCTGGGTCCGGGCCTCTTCGCGGATGCCCTGCACGGCGGCGTACTCCCGCGGCAGGACCTTGGTGAAACGCCCGAGCGTGGCCACGGGGTCGGCCAGGAGCCGGTCCGCGAGCTCGGAGCCCGTCTCCTCGGCGTGCTTCGTGATGAGCGCCAGCACGACTTCGGCGTCCGCCTCGTCCAGGGGCAGCAGCTGCAGCTCGCCGCCGTCGCGCGCCTGCTTGTTGACCGAGGTCTCGGCGAGGTCGATGACGTAGGCCACGCCGCCGGACATGCCGGCGCCGAAGTTGCGCCCCGTGCGGCCGAGCACCAGGGCGGTGCCGCCGGTCATGTACTCGCAGCCGTGGTCGCCGATGCCCTCGACCACCGCCGTGGCGCCCGAGTTGCGCACCAGGAACCGCTCGCCCACGGTGCCGCGCAGGAAGATCTCCCCGCTCGTGGCGCCGTAGCCGATCACGTTGCCCGCGATGACGTTCTCGGAGGCCTCGAACACCGCGTCCCGCTCGGGGCGCACGATGATCCGCCCCCCGGACAGGCCCTTGCCGCTGTAGTCGTTGGCGTCGCCCTCGAGCCGCAGGGTGATGCCCTGCGGGAGGAACGCGCCGAGGGACTGGCCGGCCTGGCCCGTGAGCGTCACGTCGATGGTGTCGTGGGCGAGGACGTCCGTGCCGAACGTCCGCGTCACCACGTGGCCGAGCATCGTGCCGACCGCACGGTCCGTGTTGATGATGTGCTGCTGGATCCGCACGGGCTCGCGCTTCTCCAGGGCGGCCCGGGAGAGCCGGATCAGCTCGTTGTCGAAATGCTTCTCCAGCTCGTGGTCCTGGCCGCGCATGTTGCGCACCGCCGCGCCCCGGTGCTCGAGCACCGTGGAGTGCAGGATCGGCGAGAGGTCCAGCCCGTGCGCCTTCCAGTGGTCGATGGCGTCCTTGGTCTCGAGGACCTCGGCGTGCCCGACGGCCTCCTCGATCGAGCGGAACCCGAGCTGGGCCAGGTACTCCCGGACCTCCTCGGCGATGAACTCGAAGAAGTTCACCACGTGCTCGGCCCGCCCCGTGAACCGCTTGCGCAGCTCCGGGTTCTGGGTGGCCACGCCCACCGGGCAGGTGTCCAGGTGGCACTTGCGCATCATGATGCAGCCCTCGACGATCAGCGGCGCCGTGGCGAAGCCGAACTCCTCCGCGCCGAGCAGCGCGGCGACGATCACGTCCCGGCCGGTCTTCATCTGCCCGTCCGCCTGGACGACCACGCGGTCCCGCAGCCCGTTGAGCATCAGCGTCTGCTGGGTCTCGGCGAGGCCGAGCTCCCAGGGGGCGCCGGCGTGCTTGAGGGAGTTCAGCGGGGCCGCGCCCGTGCCGCCGTCGTGCCCGGAGACGAGCACCACGTCCGCCTTGGCCTTGGTGACACCCGAGGCCACGGTGCCGATGCCGATCTCGGAGACCAGCTTGACGTGCACCCGGGCCTGCGGGTTGGAGCGCTTGAGGTCGTAGATCAGCTGCGCCAGGTCCTCGATCGAGTAGATGTCGTGGTGCGGCGGCGGCGAGATCAGGGACACGCCCGGGGTGGAGTGGCGCGTGCGGGCGATCCACGGGTACAGCTTCTGGGCCATGAGCTGGCCGCCCTCGCCGGGCTTCGCGCCCTGGGCCATCTTGATCTGGATGTCGTCGGCGTTGGTCAGGTACAGGCTCGTGACGCCGAACCGGCCGGAGGCCACCTGCTTGATCGCCGAGCGCCGCTGCGGGTCGAGCAGCCGGTCGACGTCCTCGCCGCCCTCACCGGTGTTGGACTTCGCGCCGAGCCGGTTCATCGCGATCGCCAGGGTCTCGTGCGCCTCCTGGGAGATGGAGCCGTAGCTCATCGCCCCGGTCTGGAAGCGCTTGACGATCGAGCTGACGGGCTCGACCTCCTCGAGCGGCACCGGCTTGCGGTCCGCGGTGAAGCCGAGCAGCCCGCGCAGGGTCAGCAGCTTCTTCGTCTGGTCGTCCACGAGCTTCGTGTAGGACTTGAAGATGTCGTAGCGGCCGGTGCGGGTGGCGTGCTGCAGCCGGAAGACGGTCTGGGGGTTGAACAGGTGCGGCGGGCCGTCCCGGCGCCAGTCGTACTCGCCGCCGGTCTCGAGGTCCCGGTGGGGCTCGGTCACGCCGTCCGCCGGGTACGCCCGGCGGTGGCGGGAGGCCGTCTCCTCCGCGATCACGTCGAGGCCGATGCCGCCGATCTGGGTGTGGGTGCCGGTGAAGTAGTCGTCCACGAGCTCGCGCGACAGGCCGAGGGCCTCGAAGACCTGGGCGCCGCAGTAGGAGGAGACCGTGGAGATGCCCATCTTGGACATGATCTTCTGCACGCCCTTGCCCAGGGCCTTGATCAGGTTGTGCACCGCGTGCTCGGTGGTGATCCCGGTGAGGTCGCCCGAGCGGACCAGCTCCTCCGCGGACTCCATCGCCAGGTAGGGGTTCACCGCGGACGCGCCGTAGCCGATGAGCAGCGCCACGTGGTGGACCTCGCGCACGTCGCCGGCCTCCACGACCAGCGCCACCTTGGTGCGGGTCGCGGAGCGCAGGAGGTGGTGGTGCACGGCCGAGGTGAGCAGCAGCGACGGGATCGGGGCCCACGCGCCGTTGGAGTCGCGGTCGGAGACGATCACGTACTCGACGCCGCGGGCCACGGCCGCGGAGACCTTCTCGCAGATCTCCGCGATCCGGGCGCGCAGGGACTCCGCGCCGCCGTCGGGGCGGTACAGGCCCCGGACCTTGAGGGCCGCGGGCATCCCGTCCTCGCCCTCGAGGTGCAGGAACTGGTCGAGCTGGTCGTTGTCGATGACCGGGAAGTCCACCGCGACCTGGCGGGTGCGGACCCGCTCGGTGGTCAGCAGGTTGCCGGAGGGGCCCACGGAGCCGCGCAGGCTCGTGACGAGCTCCTCGCGGATGGCGTCCAGCGGGGGGTTGGTGACCTGGGCGAAGGACTGCACGAAGTAGTCGAACAGGGTGCGGGACTTCTCGGAGAGCACTGCGATCGGGGTGTCGGTGCCCATCGCGTAGATGGGCTCGGCGCCCTTGGCCGCCATGGGTCCGACGATCATCTTCAGCTCCTCCTGCGTGTACCCGAAGGTCTTCTGGCGCAGGGTGATGGAGGAGCGCGGGTGGATCATGTGCTCGCGCTCGGGGAGGTCCGTGATGTCGACGATGTTGCTGTCGGCCCACTCCTCCCACGGGGCGGCGGAGGCGATCTGGGCCTTGATCTCGGCGTCCTCGACGATCCGGCCCTGCGCGGTGTCCACGAGGAACATCGTGCCCGGGGACACGCGGCCCTTGCGCACGATCTTGCGGTCCCCGACGTCGACGACGCCGACCTCCGAGGCGAAGACGACCAGGCCGTCGTCCGTGACCCAGAACCGGCCGGGGCGCAGCCCGTTGCGGTCCAGCAGGGACCCGACCTGCACGCCGTCGGTGAAGGCCACCGCGGCGGGCCCGTCCCACGGCTCCATGAAGGAGGCGTGGTAGCGGTAGAACGCCTTGCGGGCGGGGTCCATGGTCTCGTGGTTCTCCCAGGCCTCCGGGATCATCATCATCATGGCCTGGGTGACCGGCCGGCCGGAGAGCACGAGCAGCTCGGCGACCTCGTCCAGGGACTGCGAGTCGGAGGCGCCCTCCGAGCAGATCGGGAACAGCTCCTCGGGGTTGCGGCCCAGCAGCGGGGACTTCAGCTGCGACTGGCGGGCGCGCATCCAGTTCCGGTTGCCCTTGACGGTGTTGATCTCGCCGTTGTGCGCGAGCGTGCGCATGGGCTGGGCCAGCGGCCACGAGGGGAAGGTGTTGGTGGAGAACCGGGAGTGCACGATCGCGAGCTCGGTGGTGAACCGCTCGTCGGACAGGTCCGGGTAGAAGGGCTCGAGCTGCTGGGTGGTCAGCATGCCCTTGTAGACGATCGTGCGCGAGGACAGCGAGGGGAAGTAGACGCCGGACCGGTTCTGGGCGCGCTTGCGCAGCCGGAACGCCTTCTGGTCCAGGCGCCGCCGGGCGGCCTCGTCCTCGGGGGCCGGCGTGGTCTCGGCCACGAACAGCTGCACGAAGTAGGGCATGACTTCCCGCGCGGACCGGCCCACCACGGACTCGGCGATCGGGACGGGCCGCCAGCCGAGGACCTGCAAATCCTCGGAGCGCGCGAGCTCCTCGAGGGCGCCCTGGATCCGCTCCGCGTTCTCCCCGCCGTGCGGGAGGAACGCGGTGCCCACGGCGTAGCCGCCCAGGGGCGGCAGCTCGAAGTCCAGCACGGCGCGGAAGAACGCGTCCGGCAGCTGGGTCAGCAGCCCGGCGCCGTCACCGGTGCCCTCGTCGCCGCCCACGGCGCCGCGGTGCTCCAGGTTGCGCAGCGCCGTCAGCGCCGCGTCGACGATCTCGTGGCTCGGGGCGCCGTTGAGGGTCGCGACCACGGCGAGGCCGCACGCGTCCTTCTCCTCGTCCGGGTGGTAGAGGCCCTGCTCCTCGGGCGCGTTGGAGAACTGCTCGAACGGGGACTCCGGCTGCTCCTGCGCGGTCTCGGCGGGATCGGCCGGACGCGGGTCCGTGCCCACCTGGGCGGAAGTGTCACCGGGGGTGCCGGCCGGGGTAGAGGTCATGACTGACGTCTCCTCACCATGGGATGCGGTCAACAGGAGCGGCCCCCGCGGCAGAGCTCCGGTCGGGAGGTGCCGCCGGATCGTGAGCTGCCGCCGACGTCCTCGAGCAGTGGTCGAAGAGGTGCCGGGCGGCGGAAGGGCCCCGTTCCAGGAATGTCCGACGATGGACGATCGTGGCGTGCACCGGAGCGGTGGACGTGGTTCACCCGTCCGCCGGTCAGGCGCTGGAAAAATCTAGCACTCAGATGTTACAGCTCTGAAAACTCTCCGGCCAGGAGCCCCGGTGCGGCCCCCGGTGCGGTATCAGGCGCGCGAGGACTCCACCGCGGCGCCGCGGGCCCTGCGGCGGCGGAGCACCACCGCCGCGAAGAGGGCCAGCCCGAGCAGCACGAGCCCCAGGGCGGTCCACACGTGCACGCGCAGGCCCAGCACCATGAGGGACGGGTCGATCCGCAGGAACAGCTCGATGAGCATCCGGCCCAGGCCGTAGTGGACCAGGTAGAGCGCGAAGAGGCGGCCGCCGTCCAGGCGGAACCGCCGGTCCAGGGCCAGCAGGAGCACCACGCCGAGCAGGTTCCACAGGGACTCGTAGAGGAACGTGGGGTGGAAGAGCGTGTCGGCCGGCAGCCCGGCCGGGAAGTTCGGGCTGCCGGGGTCGATCTCGAGGCCCCACGGCAGGGTGGTGGGCCGGCCGAAGAGCTCCTGGTTGAACCAGTTGCCCCAGCGCCCGATCGCCTGCGCGAGGAGCAGGCCGGGTGCCGCGGCGTCGGCGAAGACGGCCAGGGAGACGTTGTTGCGGCGGCACACCCACCACGCGGCCGCCGCGCCGAAGGCCACGGCCCCCATGATCCCGAGGCCGCCCTCCCAGATCCGCAGCGCGTCGACGGGGTCGGCGCCCGGGCCGAAGTAGCCTGCCGGGTCGGTGATGAGCACGTGGTAGGCGCGGGCGCCCACGATCCCGGCGGGAACGGCCCACATCACGATGTCCCACACGATCTCCGGGTCCAGCCCCCGGGCCGCCCAGCGGCGCGTGGTCAGCCACAGCGCCGCGGCGATGCCCGCGAGGATGCACAGCGCGTAGGCGTGCACGGTCAGCGGGCCGAGCGAGAAGCCGGACCAGTCCGGGGAGGGAATGCCCTGCCGGAGCGGGGCGCTCATCAGGGCGGGCACGGGGGGAACGGCGCTCAGCAGCATGCGGTGGGGCCTCGGCTCGTGGGGTCGTCGGGACGGGCGGCCCCGCCCGGAGGAGGGCGGGGCGCCACGTCACGCTATCAGGCGCGCCCGGCCAGTTCCCGGGCCAGCGCGCCCACGGCCTCGGGGCCGCCGTCGGCCAGCGCCTGCACGAGGGCGGTGCCCACGATGACGCCGTCCGCATAGGCCCCGATCTCCTCGACGTGCTCCCGGCGGGAGACGCCCAGGCCCACGCACACGTGCTGGGCCCCGGCGGCGCGGGTGTCCGCCACGAGCTTCTCGGCGACGTCGGAGACGGCGTCCCGGGCGCCGGTGACGCCCATCACGGAGACCGCGTAGACGAAGCCGCTCGCGGCCTTGACCACCAGGTCGAGCCGCTCCCGCGAGGAGGAGGGCGCCACCAGGAAGATCCGGTCCAGGCCGTGGGCCTGGGACGCGGCGAACCACTCCCGGGCCTCGTCGGGGATCAGGTCGGGGGTGATCATCCCCGCTCCCCCGGCCTCGGCGAGCCGGCGGGCGAACGTGTCGACGCCCATCTGCAGGACGGGGTTCCAGTAGGTCATCACCACGGGCACCGCGTCGGTCCGCTCGGCCACGGCACGGACCACGCGGAACACGTCGGCCACCCGGAACCCGTTGGCGAGGGCCGTGGTGGTCGCGTGCTGGATCACCGGCCCGTCCATGACGGGGTCCGAGTACGGGATGCCGATCTCGATGACGTCGGCGCCGCTGGTGCCCAGGGCCACGGCCGCCTCGATGGACTCGTCGACGGTCGGGAAGCCGGCGGGGAGGTAGCCGACGAGGGCCGGCCGGCCATGGTCCCGGCACTCGGCGATGCGCGCGGCGAGCCGCGAGCCGGGGTCGGCGCTCAGGCCCGGCGGCAGGAGGCGGGAGGCGAGGTCCGCCCCGGGGGTCTCGTGTCGGGTGGTGCTCACAGTCGCTCGCCCTTCTCGCCGAGCTCGGCCTCGGCGCTGTCGTCCGGGAGCATCCCGAACCATTCCGCGGCGGTCGCCACGTCCTTGTCGCCGCGCCCGGAGAGGGAGACCACGATGATCTTCTCCGCGGCCGCCTCCGGCCCGAGCTCCTCCACCCAGCGCCGGCCGATCTTCAGCGCGCCGGCCAGGGCGTGGGAGGTCTCGATGGCGGGGATGATGCCCTCGGTGCGGCACAGGAGCCGGAAGGACTCCATCGCCTCCACGTCGGTGATCGCCTCGTAGCGCGCCCGCCCGATGTCGTGCAGGTAGGAGTGCTCGGGGCCCACGGCCGGGTAGTCCAGGCCCGCGGAGATCGAGTGGGACTCGAGCGTCTGCCCGTCCTCGTCCTGCATGAGGTAGGTCCGGGCGCCGTGCAGCACCCCGGGGCGGCCCAGCGAGATCGTGGCGGCGTGGCGTCCGGACTCCACGCCGTCCCCGCCGGCCTCCAGTCCGTAGAGCTCCACCGAGGGGTCGTCCAGGAAGCCGTGGAAGATCCCGATCGCGTTGGACCCGCCGCCCACGCAGGCCGCGACGGCGTCCGGAAGGCGTCCGGCCTGGGCCAGGATCTGCTCGCGGGTCTCCTCGCCGATCTGCTCGTGGAAGTAGCGGACCATCGCGGGGAACGGGTACGGCCCCGCCGCGGTGCCCAGCAGGTAGTGGGTGTGCTCGACGGAGGCGACCCAGTCCCGCAGGGCCTCGTTGATCGCGTCCTTGAGCGTGCGGGAGCCGTTGGTCACGGGCACCACGGTGGCGCCCAGCAGCTCCATGCGCGCGACGTTGAGGGCCTGGCGCCGGGTGTCCTCCTCGCCCATGTAGACCACGCACTCCATGCCGAACAGGGCGGCGGCGGTGGCCGAGGCCACGCCGTGCTGGCCGGCGCCGGTCTCGGCGATCAGCCGGGTCTTGCCCATCCGGCGCGCCAGCAGGGCCTGGCCGAGCACGTTGTTGATCTTGTGCGAGCCGGTGTGGTTGAGGTCCTCCCGCTTGAGGAAGATCCGGCACCCGGCCTCGGCGGCGAAGCGCTGGGCCTCGGTGAGCAGGGAGGGCCGGTTCGAGTAGTCGCGGGAGAGCCGCTGGAACTCCGCAGTGAACTCCGGGTCGGCCTTCGCCTTCTCGAACACGTCCGTGAGCTCGTCGAGGGCGGCGATGAGGGACTCGGGCATCCACCGGCCCCCGAAGTCCCCGAAGTACGGCCCGGGGGCCTCGCGCAGGGAGGCGGCCTCTGCGGCGACGGCCTCCGCCTCGGCCTCGGGGACGTGCCGCCGGGCGCGCGCGGCGGCACCGGCCGCGCGGAAGGCCGCGATGGTGGACGCGGGCTCGGCGCTGCGCACGAGGGCCTCGCCGACCAGGACGGCCTTGGCACCGTGCGAGGCGTAGAGGGCGATCTGCTCCTCGCCCTCGACGCCGGACTCGGCCACGATCACCGCGTCCTGGGGCAGGAGGCCGGCGAGCCGGCCGAAGGTCTCGACGTCGGTGTCGAGGGTCTTGAGGTTGCGGACGTTGACGCCCACGATGCGGGCGCCCACGGCGACCGCCCGCTCGATCTCCTCGGGCGTGTGCGTCTCCACCAGGGCGTGCATGCCCAGCTCGTGGGTCAGCGCGAGGAAGCGGCGCAGCTCGTCGTCGGAGAGGGCGGCGACGATCAGCAGGACGAGGTCGGCCCCGTGGGCGCGCGCCTCCCAGATCTGGTACTCGTCGACCGTGAAGTCCTTGCGCAGCACGGGCACCCCCACGGCCGCGCGCACGGCGTCGAGGTCCGCCAGGGAGCCGTTGAAGCGCCGCTGCTCCGTCAGCACGGAGATCACCGAGGCCCCGCCGTGCTCGTAGGCCGCGGCCAGGCGCGCCGGGTCCTCGATCGGGGCCAGCGCGCCCTTGGAGGGGCTCGAGCGCTTGACCTCGGCGATGACCTGCACGGCGTCCGCGCTGGGTCCCCGGAGCGCCGACTCGGCGTCCAGGGCCGGCGGCCGCTGCGCGGCGGCCCGGCGGAGCTCGTCGAGGCCGACGCGCTCACGGCGCTCCGCGAGATCCGCCCGGACGCCCTCGATGATGGCGTCCAGGACCGTCCCGGTGCTCTGTTGCGACATGGTTTCCTGTCCTCTCGGCGGCGCTGGCCGCGCTGGTGCGTTCGTGGGCCGCGCCCGGACCGGGCGGGGACGGCGACCGGTCCCTTCCGGGGGCCGGTCGGCCCGTGCGCGTGCCGCGCTCCCGGGGCCGGCCCGCGCCGGCCCGGTCTCAGCCCTGGTGCTGGCGCGCCTCGTGCTTGCGCTGCTCGGAGCCGCTGCCGTGGCCCATCCTGCTCAGCACGGCGCCGGCGACGAGCCCGACGACGACCAGCACGATGCCCGCGATCAACAGGGCGGTGCTGCCCACCGTGAAGCCCACCACGCCCACGATGACGCCCACCGACATGATGCCGACGGTCACCCACGCGGCCAGCGTGTTGCCGTGCCCCACGAAGCCGGTGTGGTCGAGGACGATCTCGTTTCCGTTTGCCATGTTGTTGCACTCCCGATTTCCCTGCCGGAGCCGGCCGGCTCCGCGCGCACGGCCCCGGCGGGGCGCGGCGGTTGCTGACAGTCTGTCCCGTCCCATTGTGCCACCCCTCGGGCCGCGCCCGCGCACGCCCCACGGGGCCCCGGGGCACCCGCTCCCCCGCCGCGGCGGGCCCGGAGCCCAGGGGCGGGCAGGGCGCTCAGGCGGTGGGGTCGCGACCCTCGGTGAGGGCGTCCCACGAGTCGATCTCGTCGCCGGAGCGGGCCGTCCCGGCCGGGGGCCCGTCCGCCCCGGAGCGCTCGTAGCGCCGGGCCGCGGTCCAGGTGCGGCCGGCCACGAGGGCCCAGGCGCCGCACAGCGCCACGAGCGCCGAGGCGGCCGCCGCGAGCGGGGGCCAGGCGGTGACGGCGAAGTCGCCGCCGGCGTTGATCATGCCGGTGGCCTCGCCCACGGCGGTCTGCGCGGCCCCGGCCGGATCGGCCAGCACGGCCACGGAAGCCGCCAGGGCGCCGAGGCCGGCGAGCACGACCACCACGGACACCACGGTGCGCAGCACCCGGCCGGAGATCGCCGTGGTGAGGGCACCGGCGGCCGCGACGAGCCCTAGGGCGGTGACGGCCGGCGCAGCGTCGGACCCGGCGACGTCCACGGTCACGGGCTCGAGCGTGGTCTGCACCGTGGCGGAGACCCAGGTGGCGGCCGAGCAGGCGAACACGGACAGGGCGGCGACCAGGGTGGCGAGCACCACCGTGGACCGCCGGGACAGCGCCGCCCGCCGGGAGCCGCGGGCCTCAGGCACGCCCGGCGCCCGTCTCCGGCACGGCCACCCGGTCGAGGTCCAGGGCGTGCAGCCGCTCGGCGAGCAGCACCGCCCGCAGCGGTGCGGTGGCCTTGTTGAGGGACTCGAGGGCCTCGGTCTCGGGGTCGGAGTCCGCGACGATCCCGCCGCCGGCCTGGACGTACGCCTTGCCGTCGACGAGCAGGGCCGTGCGGATGGCGATGGCCATGTCCATGTCCCCCGCGAAGTCGAGGTAGCCGACCACGCCGCCGTAGACGGCGCGGCGCAGGGGCTCGTACTCGTCGAGCAGGCGCAGGGCCCGGGGCTTGGGCGCCCCGGAGAGGGTGCCGGCGGGGAACGTCGCGGCGAGCACGTCGTAGGCGGTGGCGTCCGGGCGCATCCGGCCGACGACGTTGGAGCACAGGTGCATGATGTGGCTGAAGCGCTCCACCTCCATGAACTCCGTGACCTCCACCGAGCCCGGGACGGCGATCTTGGAGATGTCGTTGCGCGCGAGGTCCACGAGCATGAGGTGCTCGGAGCGCTCCTTCTCGTCCTGGAGCAGGTCCCGCTCCAGCGCGAGGTCCTCCTCGACCGTGCGCCCGCGCGGGCGGGACCCGGCGATGGGGTGGGTCACCGCCTGGTCCCCCGTGACGGTCACGAGCGCCTCCGGGGAAGAGCCGACGATCGAGAAGGGACGGCCGCCGGCGTCCTCGAAGCTGTACAGGTACATGTACGGGCTGGGGTTGATGGCGCGCAGCATGCGGTAGACGTCGAGGGAGTCGGCCGTGCACCCGGTCTCGAAGCGCCGGGAGACGACCACCTGGAAGATGTCCCCGTCCACGATGGCCTTCTTGCCCTCCACGATGGAGTTCATGAACAGGGTGCGGTCCCAGCTCTGGTCGACCTTGGACTCGAGGTCCCCCCGGATCTCGTCGCTGCCGGTGAGCGTCGAGGCCGTGCCGTGGCCGAGGGGCCGGGCGAGCCGCTCGAGCATCGCGTGCACCCGGTCCACGGCGTCGGCCCAGGCCTCGTCGACGCGCTCGTCGGTGTCGTCGAAGTTGATCGCGTTGGCCACGAGCATCACGGTGCCGTCCGTGTTGTCGTGGACAGCGATGTCCGAGACCAGGTTCATGGCCAGCTCGGGGATGCGCAGGTCGTCCTCCGGCGGGTGCGGGAGCTTCTCCCAGCGGCGCACGGCCTCCCAGCCGACGAAGCCCACGAGCCCGGAGGTCAGCGGGGGGACGTCCTCGAAGCGCTCCGTGTGCAGCAGCGCCATGGTGTCCCGCAGCGCCTCGACGGGGTTGCCGCCGGTGGGGGCGCCGGCCGGGGCCTGCCCGATCCAGTGCGCCTCGCCGTCCCGGGCGGTGAGCGTGGCCCGCGAGTTGGCGCCGATGAAGGAGTAGCGGGACCAGACGCCGCCCTCGGCGGCGGACTCGAGGAGGAACGTGCCCGCCCGGGCCGCCCCGTCCTCGAGGGCGAGGGCCCGGTAGAGACCGATCGGGGTCATGGCGTCCGCGAGGATCTTGACGCGGACGGGGATGACGCGGCGCTCCGCGGCGAGCGCGCGGAACTCCTCGAGCGTGGGGCTGATGCTGCCCAGGTCCTGCATGGGTGTCGACCTGACTTCCTGGTGGCGGACGGGAGGAATGAGGGTGGCGGGGCTCAGACGGCGGCGACGGCGCCGAGGTCGCGGCCGTCGAAGCAGCTGCGGGTGCCGGTGTGGCAGGCCGCCCCGGTCTGGTCGACCCGGACGAGGAGGGCGTCGCCGTCGCAGTCGAGGCTCACGCTGTGCACGGCCTGGACGTGCCCGGACGTGTCGCCCTTGCGCCAGTACTCCTGGCGGGAGCGGGACCAGAACGTCACGCGGCCCTCCGTGAGGGTGCGGCGCAGGGCCTCGTCGTCCATCCAGCCCAGCATGAGCACCTCGAGGGTGTCGTGCTGCTGCACCACGGCGGCCACGAGGCCCGAGGGGTCGCGCTTGAGCCGCCGGGCCACGGCGGGGTCGAGGACGTCGGTTCCGGTGTCGGGGGTCTGCTCGCTCATCGCCACCCATCCTATCGACCTGTCCGGGCGGCCCGGCCCCCGGCGCCCCCCGGCGTCCGCCGGGGGGCGCCGGAGCCGTCAGGGGGCCTCTGGCCGGGCGCACCACCGGACCCCGTCCGTGTCCTCGTCCGTGTCCTCGTCCGTGTCCTCGTCCGTGTCCTCGTCCGTGTCCTCGTCCGTGTCCTCGTCCGTGTCCTCGTCCGTGTCCTCGTACTCGACGGGGGACTCCCCTGTGTCCGCGTGGCCGAGCAGCCGGCGGGTCAGCGCCTCCCGGCCGGAGAGGAGCTCGTCGAGGGCGGCGGACAGGTCCGCGTCCGCCGCGTCCTCGCCCCGGACGGCCGCCGCGAGGACGGCCCGGCGGACCAGCTCCTTCGGGAAGGAGCCGGTGGTCCCCTCCGCGCGCGCCGCCGCGGCGTCGAGGGCGGCGGCGGAGAACCGCTGCTCCCCCGCGTACCGCCGGAACAGCCGGGACCGGGCGTCCGCGTCGGGCAGCGGCACCTCGACCGCGAGGTCCACGCGCCCGGGGCGCTCGGCGAGCGCCCGCTCCAGCACGGCCACGCGGTTGGTCGTGAGCACGAACGCGACGTCGGCGTCGCCGTCGAGCCCGTCCAGGGCGTCGAGCACCTCGAAGAGCACCGGCTGGGGCCCGGGCCCGAGGTCCCGGTCCATCGCCACGAGGTCGACGTCCTCGAGCACCACGATCGACGGCTGGAAGGTGCGGGCCACCTCGGCGGCGGCCCCGATGAGGTGCAGGCCCGACCCGGTCAGCAGGATCGCCGTGGTCCCCGGGGTGACGGAGAGCAGGTGCCGGACCGTGAGGGTCTTGCCGGTCCCCGGCGGGCCGTGGAGCAGGATCCCGCGCTTGAGGTGCTGGCCCGCGGCCCGGAGCGCGTCGCGGTGCTCCCCGATGCCCACGACGTGCCCCACCACCTGCTCCAGCAGGCCCGGGGGCAGCACGATCTCGTCGGCGGGCACGTGCGGGCGCGGCAGGAACGTGGCCCCGGCCTCGCTGCCGTACTCGGTGGCGGCGAACGAGAGCACCTGGCCGCGCAGCACGCTGCGCTCGAGCATCAGCGCCCGCAGCCGGGCGAGGAACGTGGCGCAGACGGCGGGGTCCGCGGCGAGCACCTCCAGGACCACCTGCGACCGGCCGTACTCGGGCCGGGGCATGCGCTGGAGCACGGCCACCGGCACCCCGTCCACGGTGAGGCACCGGATGCCGAACGCGACGACCTGCCGCTCGGTGGCCGGGCCCGTGGCCCGGGTCGCGTAGTCGACGGGGCCGATGTCGGCCCCGGAGTACGGGGCCGTGAGCAGCTCGGCGAGGCCGAGGTCGTCGCGGCTCCGGCCGCCGCTGACGCCGAGGAGGGAGCCCGGCCCGTCCCCCGCCAGCTCGGCGAGGGCGATGTCGACGTCCGCCAGGCGGTGCGGGGCGAAGTCCTCCGAGACCACGGGCAGGGTGCGCACGTCCGCGCCGAGCACCGCGGACAGGTGCCGCCCGAGCGGCGTGGGCTCGTCCCCGCGCTCGGGCGGCAGCGCGGCGAGGCGGTCCACCAGGCGCCGGAACGAGCGCAGGAGCTGGGCGTCGTCCGGATCAGGGACCGGGCCGGCGGGAGAGGAGTCGTCCATGGGCCGACCCTACCGGGACGGTGGGCAGACGGGTGGCGGCGACGGTCAGGAAGGACACCGCGAGGATCAGCACGGACAGCCCGAGGGCGTAGGTGCCCACCGCGCGATAGCCGCCCACCAGGGCGGGGTCGAGGAAGAAGTACGGGTACCAGCCCACCAGCTGCCCCCGGACCAGGGTGTACACGGCCCACAGCGCCGGGAACACGGTGGACGCCCAGGTGGCGGCCCAGCGCAGCCGCCGGCGGCCCGGGCACAGCAGGAAGTCGGCCACGGCGTAGACCGGCAGCACGAAGTGCAGCACCTGCGAGGACAGCGGGACGAGGAAGAGGTGGCCGAACAGCTCCGCGTTGGCCAGCAGCACCCCGAACACCGCCCCGGAGACCACGGTGTAGGTGGTGGCCATCGCCCGGAGCCCGGTCAGCCAGCCCGGCTCCTGCGCCCCGGCGGCGGTGTGCAGGAGGGCCAGCAGCACGGCCAGGATCAGCAGCACGGCGCTGTGGACCGTGAAGTAGCTGAACAGGTTCGACCCCAGGCAGGTGCGCGTCACGAAGGCGCAGTCCGCCCGCGAGACCAGGGCCCAGACCGCGACGGCCAGGGCGCAGGCCCGGGCGGCGACGACGACGACTCGCACGTTCGTCCTCCTCCCGGCCGTCCGGGCTCCAGGATAGGAGTTCCGGCACCCGCAGGCCGTGCCCGCCCGCCCGTGGCCCTGCCGGGTCGGGTCGGCGGCGCCTATGGTGGGAGCAGGACCAGAGCGGCGACGGCGGGCGGGACCGAGACGATGCATCCCAGGACGGCGACGGGGCAGCGCCCCGCCCCCGGCACGGCGGTGGCCGCGCTCGTCGTCGCGGTGCTGTGCGGATGCGGGAGCCCCGGCGCCCCGGGCCCGCCGACCGGCTCCCCCACGGCCGCGGCGCCCCCGGCCTCCCCCGCTGCGTCGACCGCTCCCGCCACGGACGTCACGTGGGGCGCCTATCCGGACCGCCGGGAGGCGTGCGCGGCGGTCGCCGACGACCTCCTGGTGCTCGCGCTGCTGCCGGCCGGCCTCTCGGCGGGCCCGACCGTGGCGGAGGTGCAGGACGTCGAGGACGAGGTCGAGGCCGTGCGCGGGGCCGCTCCTCCGGCGCTGGCCGCCGACTACGCGCGGGTGCAGCTGCTGGTCGACTCCTACGGTGAGGACCTGGCGGAGGATCCCTCGGCGCGGTTCGACGGGCAGGCGCTCGACGAGGCGCTCGTCCCGGTGCGGGACTGGTTGGAGGGGACTTGCCGGGACGGGGACCGAGCCTGAGGTCTCAGCGGTGCAGCGTGGTGCCGGGCGGCTCCCCGAACCGGGCCCGGTAGGCGGTCGCAAAGCGCCCGGGATGGCCGAAGCCCCAGCGGGCGGCGACGGCCGCGACCGTCGCTCCCCCGGCCGGGTCGGCCCGGAGCAGCTCCTGCCGGGCGGCGTCCAGGCGGGCCTCCCGCAGGTAGCCGACGGGGGTGCGGCCGAGCTCCCGGCGGAACGCGGCCTGCAGCCCGCGGGGACTCATCCGTGCCGCCGCGGCGATCTCGGCGAGACCGACGTCCTCGTGCAGGTGCTCGTCGACGAAGGCGACCGCCCGGCGCACCTGCGCCGGCAGCGCCGGTGCGCTCTCCGACGGCGCCGGCTGCGCCAGGAAGGTGTTCGGGAAGCAGTGCAGCAGGGCACCGGCCAGCGACCGGAACGCCTCGGCCCGCACCAGGGGCGTGCGCAGCGCCTCCGCGTTGGGCAGCAGGTCCCGGTGGAAGTGCCGGACCTGGGCCAGCCAGTACCGCGTCATCTGCGCGGACACGGGCGTGCTGCCCGTGAAGCGCAGCGCGAAGTCCGGGGCGCCGAGCAGGTCGCGCGCGATCCCCTCGACCGAGCGGGCGTCCAGGACCACGGTGCTCAGCTCCAGCAGCCCGTCCCACCGGCCGCCGTACGGTCCCCGGGGCAGCAGGAACGGCAGGGTCGTGCCGATGCGCTCCTTCCCGGAGCTGACCGTCAGCCGCCCGGTCAGCACGTGCACGACCGAGTACGTGCCCGAGACGTCGCCCGTGCCGGAGGACTCCGAGGTGGACAGCCGGAACCGGTGCGCCAGGAGCGGGCCCGTCGAGGCCGCCGCCATGCGCAGCTCGAACGAGGCGTCGGTGGGTGGGCGCATGCCGAGACCCGTGTAGAACTCGGACATGGCGGCGATGCCCCGGTCGGCGTCGTTCGTGGCGAACGACGTCCGGCGGACCGGGTCCGCTGCGGAGCCGGAGTCCTCGCCCGGGGCGGACGGCTCGGTCGTGGTCATGGATGTCCTCGGCACGTGCAGGAGCGGCCCCGTTCCGGGGCCGCTCCTGGTTCGGTGCGCTATCGGCGGTTGAGGAGGCCGCGCAGCATGCCGCCCAGACCGCGGCCGCTCCTGCCCGCGCCCGCCTGGCCGGCGGCGTTCATTCCGCGGGTGCCCCGGCGTCCGCCGGCGGGACGGCCGGCGGTCCCCCCGGCACGTCCGGTGAAGCTCCTGATGATGCTGTTCAGTCCCACGGTGGACTCTCCTTCGGGTCGGCCTGTCGAGCGACTGTCGTCAGCTCACTGTCGACTCTACGCCCGGTGGCCGTCCCGGACCACGGGGCCGTTCAGCGGACCTCGTGGCCGGCCGCGCGCAGCGCGTCCTTGACCTCGGCGATCGCGTGCACGGGACCGAAGTGGAAGATCGAGGCGGCGAGCACGGCGTCCGCGCCCGCGTCCACCGCCGGCGGGAAGTGCTCGGGGGCGCCCGCGCCGCCGGAGGCGATGAGGGGCACGTGCACCCGGGCGCGCACGGCTTGGATCATCTCCAGGTCGAAGCCCGCCTGGGTGCCGTCCGCGTCCATGGAGTTGAGCAGGATCTCCCCCACGCCGCGGTCCTCGGCCTCCTGCGCCCAGTCCAGGGCGTCGAGACCGGTCAGCGTGCGCCCCCCGTGGGTCGTGACCTCGAAGCCGGAGGGCGTGTTGCCCGTGCGGCGGGCGTCGAGGGAGAGGACGAGCACCTGGCTGCCGAAGTGCCCGGTGATCTCGTCGATCACGCCGGGCCGGGCGACCGCGGCGGTGTTGATGGACGCCTTGTCCGCGCCGCAGCGCAGCAGCCGGTCGACGTCGGCGACCGCGCGGACGCCGCCGCCCACCGTGAGCGGGATGAAGACCTGCTCGGCCGTGCGGGAGACCACGTCGAAGGTCGTGGCCCGGGCCGCCGAGGAGGCCGTGACGTCGAGGAACGTCAGCTCGTCCGCACCGGCCTCGTTGTAGCGCTTGGCGAGCTCCACCGGGTCACCGGCGTCGCGCAGGTTCTCGAAGTTCACGCCCTTGACGACTCGACCGGCGTCGACGTCCAGGCAGGGGATGACACGTACGGCAACGCCCACGGGCGGCACCTCCTCGGCTGCGGGGATGGGGCGGGAAGGGGGTCAGATCCGGGCGGCCTGGATCGGGGAGACCAGGATGGCGCGGGCCCCGACGTCGTAGAGGGCGTCCATGACCTTGTTGGTCTCGGACTTGGGGACCATGGCGCGCACGGCCCAGGCGTTGCCGCGGCCGAGCCGGGAGATGGTGGGCCCCTCCATGCCGGGGGTGATCCGGGTGGCGGCCTCGACGTACTCCTCGGCGACGTCGTAGTCCATCAGCACGTACTGCCGGGCCACGAGCACGCCCTGCAGGCGCCGCCGGAGCACGGCCAGGCCCTCGGGCTCCCCGGCCGCGCGGCTGCGGATGAGCAGCGCCTCGGAGGTCATGATGGGGTCGCCGAAGACCTGCAGGCCCGCGGCCCGCAGGGTGTTGCCGGTCTCCACGACGTCGGCGATCGCGTCCGCCACGCCCAGCCGGATGGAGGACTCCACGGCGCCGTCGAGGCGGACCACGGAGGCCTCCACGCCCCGCTCGGCGAGGTAGTCGCGCAGCAGGCCGTCGTAGCTCGTGGCGATCCGCCGGCCCGCCAGCTCGGCGATCGAGGAGAACTCGCCCGCCGGGCCCGCGAACCGGAACGTGGAGCGGGCGAAGTCCAGCCCGAGGTCCTCGTCGGCGTGGGCCCCGGAGTCCAGGAGCAGGTCCCGGCCGGTGATCCCGACGTCGAGGATGCCCCCGCCCACGTACACCGCGATGTCCCGGGGGCGCAGGTAGAAGAACTCGACGTTGTTCTCGGGGTCCACGAGCACCAGCTCGCGGGAGTCCCGCCGCTGCCGGTAGCCGGCCTCCTTGAGCATGGTGACGGAGGACTCGGACAGGGCGCCCTTGTTGGGCACTGCGACACGCAGCATGGGGTTCCTTCTCGGCTCAGGGAGTTCGGTGGGGCGGGGACGGACGGTGCGGCGGGGCGCTCAGAGGTGGCGGTAGACGTCCTCGAGCCGCAGGCCCTTCGCGACCATCATCACCTGCACGTGGTAGAGCAGCTGCGAGATCTCCTCCGCGGCCTGCTCCGAGGTCTCGTACTCGCAGGCCATCCAGACCTCGGCGGCCTCCTCGACGACCTTCTTGCCGATGCCGTGCACGCCGGTGTCGAGCTCCCGGACCGTGCCGGAGCCCTCCGGTCGGGTCACGGCTTTGTCGCTGATCTCGGCGAAGAGGGTCTCGAAGGTTTTCACGACTACCAGGGTAATGGGTCCGCGACGGCCTCCGGACCGGGGCGGGCCCGCACGCCCCGCGGGACGGGGCTCAGACCCCGAGGGAGCGCAGCAGCAGGGCGGTGCGCACCGCGGCGGCCGTGGCCTCGTAGCCCTTGTCCTCCTGGGAGCCCTCGAGCCCGGCGCGGTCCAGGCCCTGCTGCTCGGTGTCGCACGTGAGCACGCCGAAGCCCACGGGCACGCCGGTGCGCACCGACACGTCCGTGAGGCCCTGGGTGGCCGCCGAGCACACGTAGTCGAAGTGCGGGGTGCCGCCGCGCACGACCACGCCGAGGGCCACCACGGCGTCGAGGCCCGGGGCGAGGCGGGCCGCGGCGACGGGCAGCTCGAAGCTGCCGGGCACGCGCACGACCGGCGCGTCCCGCACGCCGGCGTCGGCGAGCGCGCGGCGGGCGCCGTCGACCAGCCCGTCCATGATCTCGGTGTGCCAGCTGGAGGCGACGACGGCGACGCGCAGGCCGCTCGCGTCGTCGGTGCTGAGGTCGATGTCGGGGGCGCCGTGTCCGCTCATGGGGTGTGGTCTCCTGTGCCGTTGGTGGTGCTGTCGGTGGTGCTGTCGTACGTACGGTCGGTCGTGCGGTCGGTGGTGCGGTCGGTCCGGCTGGCGGGCTCCGCCGCGGGGCCGCGGTGGGCGGTGGGGTCGTCGACGTGGCGCAGGCGGTGCCGCATGCGGTCCCGCTTGGTGACGAGGTAGTCGTGGTTCTCCGGGCGGGCCGGCACCTCGTTGGGCACCATGGCGACCACCTCGATCCCCAGGTCGGCCAGGCGCTCGGCCTTGGCGGGGTTGTTGCTCAGCAGCCGGATCCGGGTCAGCCCGAGCCGGTGCAGGATGGCCGCCGCGGCGGTGTAGTCCCGGGCGTCGGCGGGCAGGCCGAGCAGCTCGTTCGCCTCGACCGTGTCCGCCCCGCCGTCCTGGAGCTTGTAGGCGCGCAGCTTGTTCACCAGCCCGATCCCCCGGCCCTCGTGGTTGCGCAGGTAGATGAGGGTGCCGCCGTCGTCGGAGATCCGGCGCAGCGCCAGGTGCAGCTGGGGCCCGCAGTCGCACCGGTAGGAGCCGAAGACGTCCCCCGTGAGGCACTCGGAGTGCAGCCGCACGAGCGGGGGCCGGCCCACGGGCACGCGGTCCGAGGAGGGCGCGGTGAGGCTGAGGTGCTCGGCGACCGCGTCCCCGGGCCCGCCCGGCAGCTGCCAGCCGATGACCTCGAACCGGCCCTCGGGCGTGGGCACCACCACGGGCTCGGAGCTGACCAGGGGGGCGTCCGGCCTCATCGGCGGTCCTCCTGCAGCTGCGCCGCCAGGTCCTCGATGCTCACGAGCGGGATGCCGTGCCGGTCGGCGAAGGCGCGCAGGGCGGGCAGCCGCATCATCTCGCCCTCGTCGTGGACGAGCTCGGCGATCACGCCGACCGGCTCGAGCCCGGCGAGGGAGCACAGCTCGACGGCGGCCTCGGTGTGCCCGCGGCGCACGGCGACCCCGCCCTCGGCGGCCCGGAGGGGCAGCACGTGCCCGGGCCGGGTGATGTCCCCGGGCCCGGCCGCGGGGTCGGCCAGCACCCGGGCGGTGAGCGCGCGGTCGGCGGCGCTGATGCCGGTGCTCACCCCGAGGCGGGCGTCGCACGTGACGGTGTAGGCGGTGCCCTTCGAGTCCTCGTTGACGTCGACCATCGGGGGCAGCCGCATCGCGTCGGCCCGCGCCCCGGTCATGGGCACGCAGACGACCCCGGAGCTGTGCCGGATGGTGAAGCCCATCAGCGCGGGCGTGGCGTGCTCGGCCGCGAAGACGATGTCGCCCTCGTTCTCCCGGTCGGCGTCGTCCACGACGACGACGGGCCGTCCCTGGGCCATGGCCTCGACGGCCGCCCCCACGGGGTCGAGCCGGATCTCCCCGGTCGTCCCGTCGCCCCCGCGGCCGGTCCCCTCGTGGGTGTTGCTGGTCCGCATCATGCTCCTTCTCCTGCCGTGGTCCGGGCCGTCTCCGGCGCCGGGGTGCTGTCGGTCCGGGCGAAGGCCAGCAGGCGCTGGGCGTACTTCGCGAGGACGTCGACCTCGAGGTTGACGGACGCGCCGACGGGGCGGCGTCCGAGGGTGGTCTCGGCGAGGGTGGCCGGGATGAGCCCGACCTCGAACCAGTGCTCCCCGGCGCCGGGGGAGCTGACCGCCGTCACCGTGAGGGACACGCCGTCCACGGCGATCGACCCCTTCTCGGCGAGGAACGGGGCGAGCTCGGCGGGCACGGCGACCCGGACCCGCTCCCACTCCCCCAGGTCCTCGCGGACCGTGACGGTGCCCGTGCCGTCGACGTGGCCCTGGACCACGTGCCCGTCCAGCCGACCGCCGGCGGGCACGCAGCGCTCCAGGTTCACGGTGTCCCCGGCGGCCAGCGCCCCGAGGTTGGTGCGCACGAGCGTCTCGCCGATGACGTCGGCCAGGAACTGCCCGGGGCCGATCTCCTCGGTGCGCGTGGCCGTGAGGCAGACCCCGTTGACGGCGAGGGAGCCGCCGTGCGGCAGGTCGGCCACGAGCGGGCCGGCGTCCACGAGGAGGCGGGCGCTCGTGCCGTCGGGGCGGGGGTCGACCGAGCGCACGGTGCCCTGGCCGGCGACGATTCCTGTGAACATGCGGTGCTACCTCTGTCTCTGTCCTGGTCTCTGACTCTGTCTGTCTGTCTGTCGGTCGGTCGGTCTTCGGGGCCGGCGGTCCGCTCAGTCCGGCGGGACGGGCCGCAGGTGGATCCACAGGTCGGGGCCGAGCTGCTGCACGGGCCCGCCGCCGGCGGGGTCGAGCCGCCACCGGGAGGCGTCCGCGAGGGTGCCGATGCCCAGCTCCTCGAAGGCGGGCCGTCCCGCCCCGAGCACGAGGGGCGCCTGGTAGAGGCTGAGCTCGTCGACGAGCCCCGCGCGCAGGAAGCCGGCGGCGACGGTGGCCCCGCCCTCGATCAGCACGTGGCGCACGCCGGCGTCGTAGAGCTCGGCCAGGGCGGAGTGGGGGTCGTGGGTGGCGACGTGCCGGAACCGCCCGTCGGTCCCGCGGATCGCGGCGTCCCGGGGCACGGGGCGCAGGCCCATGGCCACGCGCAGGGGCTGCCGCGGGACCACGCCGCCGTCGCCGGTGCGGGCGGTGAGCCGGGGGTCGTCGGCCAGGACCGTGCCGCTGCCCACGAGGACCGCGTCGGCGCGGGCGCGCAGGTCGTGCCCGTGCTCGCGGGCCGACGACGACGTGATCCACCGGCTGGTCCCGTCCTCGGCGGCGATCCGGGCGTCGAGGCTCTGGGCGACCTTCAGGGTCACGAACGGGCGCTGGGCGCGCACGGTCTCGCCCCAGCGGTCGTTGAGCCGCTCGGCCTCCTCGGCCAGCAGCCCCGAGCGGACCTCGAGGCCCGCGGCGCGCAGGGTGGCGGCTCCGCCGGCGGCGGCGGCGGTGCGGTCGGGGGCGCCGTAGACCACGCGGGGCACACCGGCCTCCACGATCGCCTCGGCGCACGGGCCGGTGCGGCCCCAGTGGTTGCACGGCTCGAGGGTGACGTACATGGTGGTGCCCCGGAGGTCGGTGCCGGCGGACCCGGCGCGCTCCAGGACGTCGACCTCGGCGTGGACGGTGCCCGCCCCGCGGTGGTGGCCGACGTGCAGGATCCGCCCCTCGGCGTCGACGAGGACGGCTCCGACGAGGGGGTTGGCCCCGCGCGGGCCGCGCGCCGCCGCGTGCAGGGCAGTCCGCATGACCGAGCGCTCGGCGTCGTCGCCGGTCCGGTGCTGCGGGTCCATCACGTCGTCCTTTCCCGGGGCGGAACCGGGGCGCAGGACAACGGTGCCGCCGTCGGGACCCACGGGTCCGGACGGCGCCGTGGCGGGTGCCGTCGACGGCGCGCCACGAGGGCCGTTGAACGTGTTGCCTTCCATCCAGACTGTGACTGTCGGTACCGGAGTTCCACCGGTTCGGCCGGGCGACCCGTCGGTGCGGGCGCTGGGCGCCCGCAGGGACGTGGTCGTCCGGTTCGCGGACTGTGACCGCCGGTTCGGACTTCCACCGACCCCGGAACACGTTGTTCGTGCCCCGATTATGTCACAGGGCGTGCCCGCGGCGGCCCGCGGCCGGCCGGCTCAGGACTGCGCGGAGCGGGCCGCCCCGCGCAGGGCCGTGATCGCGGCCCCGGGGTCCTCCGCGCCGTAGACGGCGGAGCCCGCCACGAACGTGTCGGCCCCGGCCTCCGCGGCCCGCACGATGGTCTCCTCGGTGATCCCGCCGTCCACCTGCAGCGCCACCCGTCCCCCGCCGGCCCGGATCGCCTCGGCGGCCCGGCGGATCTTCGGCAGCGTGACGTCGAGGAAGGCCTGGCCGCCGAAGCCGGGCTCCACCGTCATGACCAGGAGCATGTCCAGCTCGGGCAGCAGGTCGAGGTACGGCTCCACGGGGGTCGCGGGGCGCAGGGCCATCCCGGCGCGGGCGCCGTGGGCGCGCAGCTCGCGGGCCAGCTTCAGCGGGGCGCGCGCGGCCTCGGCGTGGAAGGTGACCGACTCGCAGCCGAGCTCGGCGTAGCCCGCGGCCCAGCGGTCCGCGTCCTCGATCATCAGGTGCACGTCCAGCGGGAGGGGGCTGACGGCGAGGATCCGTTCCACGAGGGGCATGCCCAGCGTCAGGTTCGGGACGAAGTGGTTGTCCATGACGTCCACGTGCACGGCGTCGGCGGCGGCGATCCGGCCCAGCTCGGTCTCGAGGTTGACGAAGTCGGCGGAGAGGATCGAGGGGTGGATGCAGGTGCGGGGCACGGGGACTCCTGGTGGTCGGGCGGTCGGGGGCTCAGCGCTTGCGCAGCAGGGCCAGGAACATGGCGTCCGTGCCGTGGACGTGCGGCCACAGCTGGACGGTCGCGGGGCCGGCGCCCCCCGCCCACGGGCGGGACGGGTCGCGGTCCCCGTCGAGGCTGCCGGGCAGGGACGCGGCCCGGACCGGCGCCAGGGCGTCGACCAGCTCGGCGTCCTCGCGGCGGGCCAGCACGTCCTGGACCACGGCGAGGGTCTCGGCCGCGTGCGGGGAGCAGGTCGCGTAGGCGACCAGGCCGCCGGGGCGGGCGACGTCCAGGGCGGCGTGCAGCAGCTCCCGCTGCAGCGGCCCGAGCTCCGCCAGGTCGCGAGGGGTGCGCCGCCAGCGCGACTCCGGGCGGCGGCGCAGCGCCCCGAGGCCGGTGCACGGGGCGTCGACGAGGACCCGGTCGAAGCCGGCCTCCTCGACGGGGCGGCCGCCGAGCAGCTCGTCGGCGGCGCGCCCGTCCCCCGTGCGCACCGTCCAGGCGCGCTCCGGGACCGGCCGCAGGGCCCGGCGCACGAGCTCGGCCCGGTGCGGGGCCACCTCGTTGGCCGTCAGGTGCGCCCCCTGCCGGTCGGCGAGCGCCGCCAGCAGGGCCGCCTTCCCGCCCGGGCCGGCGCACAGGTCCAGCCAGCGCCCGCCCCCGGCGCCGCCGTCGGCGTCCTGGCCGGCGGCGAGCAGGGCGCGGGCGACGAGCTGGGACCCGGCGTCCTGGACGCGGACCCCGCCCTCCCGGACGGAGGCGAGCCGGTGCAGGTCGCCGCCGCTGCTCAGCGCCGAGCCCGGGACGAGCGTCCCCTGCTCCGCGCCGGCGGCGAGGGCCTCGTCGAGGTCGCCGAGACCGGGCAGGGCCACGAGGTTGACCACGGGGGCGGCGTTGTCCGCCTCGAGCAGCGCCTCGAGCTCGGCGGCGTCCCGCCCGTGGGCGGTGAGCGCCTGGCGCAGGGCCCGGACCACCCACGCCGGGTGGGCGTGGGCCAGGCCCAGGCGGGCGGTCTCGTCGACGGCCTCGGCGGTCAGCTCCGCGATCCACGCGGGCAGGTCCCGGGCCGCGACCTTGCGCAGCACCGCGTTGACGAGCCCGCCGGGGCCCGCGCCGATGACGGCCCGGACGAGGCCCACCGTCTGGTCGAGGGCCGCGTGGTCGGGCACCCGCATCGCGAGCAGCTGGTGGGTGCCCAGGCGCAGGGCGTCCAGCACCGCCCCGTCGAGCTCGCCCAGGGGCCGGTCGACGCACCGGGCCAGCACGGCGTCCCAGGTGCCCTGCCAGCGCAGCGCCCCGTAGGCCAGCTCCGTGGCGAAGCCCGCGTCCCGCCGGTCCAGGCGGTGGGCCCGGACCAGCTTGGGGAGCACGAGGTTGCCGTAGGCGCCCTCCTCGGACACCGCGCGCAGGGTCTCGAACGCCGCCAGCCGGGCCGGGTCGGCCCGCCGCGTGCGCCCCGCGGGCGCCGCCGAGGAGAAGGAGCGGTCGGACTGCGCCCGACGGTTGCGCTCGTGGCCCCTCGCGCTGCGCCGCGGGCCTCCCGGTCGCCGGTCGCGGTCGCCCCGCCGGTCGCCGCCCTGCCTGTCCTCGTGCCCGCTCACTGGAACACCACTTCCTCTTCCGTGCTGCGGCCCCGCGCCCAGGCGGTGGCCTCCATGGTCTTCTTCCCCGCCGGCTGCACCCGGGTCAGCTGGACGGCGTACGAGCCCGTGCCCACGAGCACGGCGTCCCCGCGCAGGACGCACCGGCCCGGGGCGAGGTCCCGGACGTCGGGGCGGGGCAGCACGAGGTCGAGCTTGAGCCGGCGCTCGTCGAGCCGGGTCCACGCCCCGGGCTCGGGGGTCGCCCCGCGCACCCGGTGGGCCACGGCCACGGCGGGGTCCGACCAGCGGACCCGCCCGTCCTCGGCGGTGAGCTTCGGGGCGTGGGTCACGTCGCCCTGCTGCGGGGCCGGGCGCGCGGAGCCGTCGACCACGGCGCGCAGGGAGTCCGCCAGCAGCGGCGCCGCGGTGCGGGACAGGCGCTCCAGGACCGTCCCGGCCGTGTCGTCGGGACGGACCTCGTCGGTCATCGTGCCGAGGACGGGCCCGGTGTCCAGGCCGGCCTCCAGCAGGAAGGTGCTGGCCCCGACCACCGTGTCCCCGGCCATCAGGGCCCGCTGGACGGGGGCGGCGCCGCGCCACTGCGGCAGCAGGGAGAAGTGCAGGTTGATCCAGCCGTGCGGCACGGCGTCCAGGGCCGCCTGCGGGACCAGGGCCCCGTAGGCGACGACGGCGGCGACGTCCGCGCCCAGCCCCCGGATCCGCTCGGTCAGCTCGGCGTCCACCCGGTTGGCCTTGAGCACGGGCAGGCCCCGCCGCCCGGCCTCCTCGGCCACGGGTGAGGGGGTGAGCACCTTCTTGCGCCCCACGGGGGCGTCGGTGCGGGTGAGGACGGCCACGATCTCGACGTCGGGCCGCTCGGCCAGGTGGACCAGGGGCGGCACGGCGACGGACGGCGTGCCGGCGTAGAGGATCTTCACGGCTCTCCTGACGGGTGGGGACGGGGGCGGGATTCAGGCCGGGCCGGCGCCGAAGGAGCCGGCCCCGAAGGAGGTTCCGACGTGCGCGGCGCGCTGCCCGGCCACGCCGCGCACCACGCCGTCGTAGCCGGCGGCGCGGATGGCCCGCATCGCGTCCCGCTTCTCGGCGCCGGTCAGCCGGTCGACGTAGAGCCGCCCGTCCAGGTGGTCGGTCTCGTGCTGCAGGCAGCGCGCCAGCAGGCCGGTGCCCTCGACGGTCACGGGGGCGCCGTGCTGGTCGAGGCCGGTGACCCGGGCCCAGTTCCGGCGCGGGGTGTCGTAGGCCAGGCCCGGGACGGAGAGACAGCCCTCGCCGCCCTCCTGGGGCTCCTCGCCCACCTCCAGGACCGGGTTGACCACGTGTCCCGCGCTGCCCTCGACCGCCCAGGTGAACAGCCGCACGCTGACGCCCACCTGGGGCGCGGCGAGGCCGACGCCGCCGACGTCCAGCATCGTCTCGTGCATGTCGGCGACGAGCCGGCGCAGGGCGTCGTCGAAGGCCGTGACCTCCTCCGCGCGGGTGCGCAGGACGGGATCACCGATGGTGCGGATGGGCAGGACGGACATGGCGGGACCTCGCTCTCGACCCGGCAAGTCTACGGGCCGCCCGTCCCCCCGCGGGCACGCGGGGCGCTCCCGGCCTACGCCTGCTCGCGCAGCGGCGGGGGCGGCACGGGGCGCAGGGCGGGGCCGGCCGCGGCGAGGGCCGTCTCCTGGGTCCACAGCCGGTGCAGGGCGCAGAACTTGTACCAGTGCTGCTCGAGCACCGCCGGGACGGCCTGCACGGGCACGACCTCCGTCTCGCCGACCGCCACGCCCAGCAGCAGGTCCGCGCTGCCGTACGCCCACGGCTCCCAGGTGCCGGCGTCCGCGTCCACGAGGGACTCCTCCGCCTTGAGCCCGGCCACGAGCTGGGTCACGACCTTGGGGTCCAGGGACTTCACGCGCCCGTCCCGGTCCGTGCCCTTCGTCTTGTAGTCGATCAGGCACACCTTGCCCGCGATCCGGGCTACGAGGTCGAGGGTCCCCGCGTAGCCCACGGTGGAGTTCCACACCGTGACCTCCACCGCCAGCGGCTCCGGGGCGTAGAGGTCCCACCACTCGTCGAAGCGCGAGGCGAAGCGCTCCTCGCCGTGCTCGGCCAGCGCGGCCCGCGCCTCCGCGGCCCGGTGGGGCCGGCCGAGGGCCCGCAGGGCGATCTGCTCGGCGTAGGTGTGCACGCGGTCCCCGCGCGCGGCGGCCTCGTCGCGGTGCCGCTCGGCGGCCTTGGCCGCGTCCCGCACCACGGCGCGCAGCTGGGCCGGCGAGCCCAGGGCCGCGCGCAGCCGGTCGTCCCGCACGGCGGCCTGCGCGGCGGAGTAGCCGTACCACCCGTCCAGGTCCGTGGCGGCCCGGGAGAGGACCGTGGTGATGGAGGGGACGGTCGCCTGGTCCGCCACGGACCTCGCGTACATCCGCCCGTACTCGGTCTGTTCCGCCAGCCTGGGCTGTGTCACGCTGCTCGTCGCCTCTCCCTCGCCTCGCCCCGGGGCCCGGGGCGGTCCCGGTGCTCCGGGTCCTGCCCCGCAGGCTACCGACCGCCTCGGACACGGCGCCCGCCGAGCGGTGCCGTGTCCGGGCACGACGAAGGCCCCGGCTCGTGGAGCCGGGGCCTTCCAGGTGGTGCGCGATACTGGGATCGAACCAGTGACCTCTTCCGTGTCAGGGAAGCGCGCTACCGCTGCGCCAATCGCGCTCGACCGGCGGTTCCCGAGGGAGACCGTCAAGCGTGGTGGGTGTGCACCGAGGTGGAGACGGGATTCGAACCCGCGTAGACGGCTTTGCAGGCCGCTGCCTAACCACTCGGCCACCCCACCGGGACCTGGTCCTTGCGGACAGGGCCGTCGGTCACGACATCGTTCATGCCGATCACTGCGAGCGGACGACGGGAGTCGAACCCGCGACATCCACCATGGCAAGGTGGTGCTCTACCAGCTGAGCTACGTCCGCATGTCTTGCTTCGGTCGATCTCTCGATCTTCCGATCAGGAACTCTAGCACAACCGTTCCGGCGGTGTTCGCGCCGGTCCGGGGCGTGCAAAGTTCGACGGGATCGCTGTTCCGGGCGGCCTCGCAGCCGCTCCGTTCGCCGGAACCCGTCGGTGTTCCTGACAGGTTGAGACTTTACGGGACCTTTTTCCGAAACGCCAAATCCCCCGGGGAGCCAGATCGGAAGAGCGTCGTGTAGGGAA
>NZ_AOSQ01000031.1:0-90977 GCF_000349605.1 Kocuria sp. UCD-OTCP | reverse complement strand
ACGCCCGCAGCAGCACGGGGGAGAGGAGCAGGAACCAGACGTAGGCCCGGACGTACCAGAGGATCTCCCCGGCCTGCACCGGCCAGGTGAAAACCACTTCGAAAACTCACCAGAGGTGGCGGCACTGCCCGTTCTGGCAGGAGAACTCGGGGGCGCGCCCGTCGGGCAGCATCATCGACGGGGACGCCAGCTCGACGTCGCGCGCCAGGTCCCAGTCGTCGGGCATGATCTGCACGTAGACCAGCTCGAACCCGGTGGCGCCGCAGCGCGGGCACGGCGCGGTGGTGCCGCGCAGACCGTCGGACGGGGTGGTGCTCATGGCGGGCCTCCCGGGGAGAACGGCCCCGGGCGCTCCGGAGCCGGTGGGCCCAGTGTAGTGGGCGCACCGGCTCCGGACGCGGCCGCGGGCCGGCTCAGACCCTCGTGCCCGCCTCCCGCTTGGCGCGCTGGATCTCCTCGTAGACGTGCCCGCGCAGCTCGGTGAACCGCGGCAGGCCGCGGGTGGTGAGCTGGTCGCGGTCGTCGGGCAGGTCGATCGGGAGGTCCTCCTGGACCACGGTGGGCGAGCTCGAGAGGATGATGACGCGCTCGCCGAGGTAGACGGACTCGTCGATGTCGTGGGTCACGAACAGCACGGTCACGCCCATCCGGTGCCACACGTCCCGGATGAGGTCCTCGAGGTCGGCGCGGGTCTGGGCGTCCACCGCGGCGAAGGGCTCGTCCATCAGCAGGATCTTCGGCTGGTAGGCGACCGCCCGGGCGATGGCGACGCGCTGCTGCATGCCGCCGGAGAGCTGCCACGGGTACTTCTTGTCCGCGCCGCGCAGGTCCACGGCGGCGATCGCCTCCTCCACGAGCCGGTTCCGCTCGTCCCGGGCCAGCCTGGCGTTCTTCAGCGGCAGCTCCACGTTCTCGCGGACCGTCATCCAGGGGAACAGGCTGCGCCCGTACTCCTGGAAGACCACGGCCATGTCCTTGGGCGGACCGGTCACCTTCTCGCCGCCCAGCAGCACCTCGCCGGAGGTCGGCGCCATGAGCCCCGAGATGCACTTGAGCAGCGTGGTCTTGCCGGAGCCGGAGGGCCCCACGAGGCACGCCAGCTCGCCGCGGCCGAGGTCGAACGTGAGGTTGCGGACCGCCTCCACGTCGCCGTGGTCGCTCTGGTAGATCTTCTGCAGCCCGCGCACGGACAGCAGCACGTTCTTCCCGCCGGTGCGTCCCGCGCCGGCGTCCGAGACCCCGGTGGCGGTCGCGTCCGTGCCGGTCCGGGGTGCGGTCGCGCCGCCGTCCACTGCCGAGCTTCCTGATTCAGCCTGCATTCTCCACCTCTTTCAGGCCCCGGTACCAGGCGAGGACCTTGCGTTCAACACGTTGGAAGACGAACGCCAGCACCACCCCGATGAGACCCAGGACGGCGATGCCGCTCCACATCTCGGGGATGGCGAACGATCGCTGGAACTGCACGATGGTGAAGCCGAGCCCCGAGGACGAGGCGAACATCTCCGAGATCACCATCAGGATCAGCCCGATCGACAGGGCCTGCCGGATGCCGGCCATCATCTGGGGGCTGGCGGCGGGGATCACCAGGTGGACGATCCGCGACCACCCGTGGATCCCGTACGAGCGCGCCGTCTCGTTCATGACGGAGTCGACCGAGCGCACGCCCTCGATGGTGTTCAGCAGGACGGGCCACACGGACCCGAGCACGATCACCACCACCTTCATCTGGTCGTTGACGCCGATGAGCAGCATCAGCACGGGCACCAGCACCGGAGGCGGGATCGCCCGGAAGAACTCGAGCACGGGCTCCAGCAGGTTCCGCAGCCAGCGCACCGACCCGATCACGAGACCGGCGACGACGCCGACCAGGATGGACAGCGCCAGCCCCACCAGGAGCCGGCCGATGCTCGGCAGCACGTCGTCGAAGAACCGGTCGCCGAACCAGACGTCCACGAACGTCGTGGCGAACTCGCCCGGCTCCGGGACGTAGAAGTTGGTCGTCGTCAGGGTGTAGGCCCACCACAGCAGGACCAGCAGGACGGGCAGCGCGAGCGCGTAGCCCAGGGTCTTGACGAGTCTCACACCGCCACCTCTCCGCGGACGGACGAGTGCCAGGCCAGCGCCCGGCGCTCGAGCGCCCGCATCCCCAGGTTGATGAGCACGCCCAGCAGCCCGGCCGTGACGATGAACGCGTACATGGCCGTGACGGCGCCGCCGGACTGGGCCAGGGAGATCTCCCGGCCCAGCCCCGGCGTGCCGATCACGAGCTGGGCGGTGACCGCCAGGATCAGCGCCACGGCCGCCCCGAGCCGCAGCCCGGTGATCACGTAGGGCAGGGACGTGGGCCACGTGACGTACCGGACGCGGGCCAGCGTCCCGAGCCCGTAGCTCTTGGCCGTGTCCTGCGCCACGGTGTCCACGTCCCCGACCCCGTAGAGGACCTGGATGAGGATCTGCCAGAAGGACGCGTACACGACCAGCAGCAGGGTGGACTCGAGCTGCACGCCGAACAGCAGGACGGCCAGCGGGATGAGCGCGACCGACGGGATGGGCCGGAGGAACTCGATCGTGCTGTGGGTGGCCCGGCGCAGGAACGTGCTGCTGCCGATGACCAGCCCCAGGACGATCGCGGCGACCGCGGCGATCAGCAGCCCGAGGAACCAGGCCCGGACGGTCTGCCAGACCGCCAGCCAGAAGCCCGCCGAGCCGAGCTGCTCCCCGAGCTCCAGCAGGACCGCGCTGGCCGGGGGCAGGTACCGGGGGTCGACGATCCCCGTCAGGGGCAGCAGCTCCCAGGTGAGCAGGAACCCGAGGATCCCCAGCACCCCGAGAACCCCGGGCCCCCAGGCCCGTCCCGTGCGCTTTCGTGCCATGTCGTGCTCCCTCCCTCGGGTGCCGGGTCCGCGGACGGCTACGGCAGCAGCGCGTCGAGGTCGGGGGCCTGCTCGAGGGTCCCGTACTCCACGGCGGCGTCGCCCAGCTTCTGCAGCGCCTCGCGGTCGAACTCGGTGCGGAAGCGCGGCAGGGCCATCTCGGCGCGCAGCTCGTCGCTGATCTCCGTGTAGGTCCCGACGATCTCCCGGACCGCGTCCGGGTTCTCGTTCGCGTACTCGAGCGAGCGGTTCATGGCGTTCTGGAACTTCTCCACCAGCTCGGGGTCCTCCTCGAGCTTCTGGGCGGTCGTGAAGTAGCCGGCGATGTCGAGCTCCGGGTCGAACTCCACGAAGTTGTAGGACACCGCGCGGGCGCCCTCGTCGAGGACCTGGGTGAGGAACGGGTCGAGGATCCAGGCCGCGTCCACCTGGCCGCGGTCGAGCGCGGCCGGGGCGTCCGGGAAGCCGACCTCCACGAAGTCGATGCTCTGCGGGTCCCCGCCGGCCTGCTCGACGACGTGGCGGATCGTCGTGTCGCCGATGTTGTTGAGGTTGTTCACCGACACCGTCTTGCCGGCCAGGTCCTCGGGGCCCTGGATGTCCGAGTCGGCGGGCACCACCACGGCGCCGAAGTCCCGCTCGGTGTCGCCCGAGGTCGTGGTGCCGTTGGCGACGTACTCGAGGTCCAGCCCCTCGCCCTGGGCGACCATGACGGACAGGGTGTTGCCGAAGGCGAAGTCGAAGTCCCCGCTGACCACGCCCGGCACGGCGGCGGCGCCGCCGCTGGTGGTCTGGATGTCGAGGTCGATCCCCTCCTCCTCGAAGAAGCCCTGCTCCTCGCCCAGCCAGATGGCGGCGGTGTCGACGATGGGGATGACGCCGACGGTGACGGCCTGCATCTCCCCCTCGGCCTCCGTGCCGCCTCCGCTGTCGCCGCCGCCGCCGCACGCGGCCAGCGCCAGTACGGATCCTGCTGCTCCCAAGCCGATGAGCGGTCGCCGCATCGTGCCTCCCCTGTGTCGTCCGGTGCCCGTTGTGATGGGGATCACTCTAGTGACGTAGCATTCACAAACCAGTGCATGTTGTCGATGGACCGATGTATGACATCTATGAGTCGCTGACCGAGGAGGGGTGCCGTGGAGCTGGACCTGAACCTGATGCGCGTGTTCTGCACGGTCTACGAGCAGGGCAGCGTCACGGGGGCCGCCGCCGAGCTGCACCTCACCCAGCCCACGGTGAGCCACGCTCTGAAGAACCTGCGCCGGCAGTGCAACGACCAGCTGTTCGTCCGGGAGGGCCGGGGCCTGAGCCCCACGCCGTTCGCGAGGAGCATCTTCCCGCAGGTCAAGGCGGGGATCGCCCAGGTGACCGCGGCCGTCTCCTCGGGCGGGCTGTTCGACCCGGAGACCGCCCGCGAGCGCTTCACCCTGGCGCTGACCGACCTCGGGGAGCTGGCGTTCCTGCCGTCCGTCATGGTGGCGCTGCGGGAGCAGGCACCCGGTGTGGAGCTGACCGTGCTGCCCCTGGACGTGGAGCGCGTCCCGGAGGACCTGCTGCGCAACCGGGTGGACGCCGCGATCTGCGCCCCGTACATCGGCGGGCCCGGCATCGTCCGCACCGTCGTCGGCACCGACGAGTACGTGGTGATCGCGGCCCGCGGCCACCCGCGGGTCCGGGAGCGGCTCACGCTCGAGCAGTTCGCGGAGGAGCCGCGGATCCGGCTCGCCCCGTCGATGGGCCACGACCTCGCCGAGGTCGCGGCGGAGCGGGCGGGCGCCCCGGGCAGCACGGCCCTGCGGCTGTCCCACTTCACGGGCCTGGTCTCCGTGGTGGAGCGCACCGACTGCCTCGCGGTGCTGCCGCGGTTCCTCGCCGAGACGCTCCAGGAGGCGGCCGGGATCCGGGTCTTCCCGCACCCGGTCGAGATGCCGGTCCTGCAGCTGGCCGCCTACACCCGCGAGACCGCCCACCAGCGCCCGGCGCAGCAGTGGTTCGCGCGGCTGGTCGTGGACACGCTGCGGGAGTCCGTCTCGCCGGACCCGTCGGCGCCGCTGCGGCCCGGGCCCTGGCATCGTCGCCGTCTATGAGGGGATAGAAAACATCGACTGGCCGTGCCCCCGGCCCCCTTCTACTCTCGCGGTGAGGCGGCACGCCGGTGCCGCGTCCCGATTGGAGCGCAGCGTGACCACCATCCGTGCCAGGACCCACCGCTGGATGCAGGCCCGGGGCCTCGACACCGTGTTCGGCAACCCGGGCTCCAACGAGCTGCCCTTCCTGCGGGACCTGCCCCCCGGCATCCGGTACGTCCTGGGGCTGCACGAGGGAGTGGTCGTGGGCATGGCCGACGGCTACGCGCAGGCCACGGGCCGGCCGGCGCTCGTGAACCTGCACTCGGCCTCCGGCACGGGCAACGCCATGGGCGCGCTGACCAACGCCGCCAGCTCGCACACCCCGCTCGTGGTCACGGCCGGCCAGCAGGTGCGCGCCACGATCGGCGCGGAGCCCATGCTCGCCAACGTGGCGGCCCCGGACCTGACCTCCCCGCTGACGAAGTGGGCGGGCGAGCCGCTGTCCGCGCAGGACGTCCCCCGCATGCTGGACCAGGCCCTGTGGGAGGCGTGCACCGGGTCCCGCGGCCCCACCTACGTCTCGGTCCCCTACGACGACTGGGACCGGGAGTCCGCCGACAACGACGACTACCTGCTGCCCCGGCGGGTGGTCGAGGGCCTGCACCCGGCCCCCGAGCACGTGCGGGAGATCGCCGGTCTGCTGGCCGGAGCCCGCCGGCCCGCGCTGGTGCTGGGCTCCGAGGTGGACGCCGTGGCGGCGAACGGGGTCAGCCGCGAGCTCGCCGAGCTGCTCGGCGCCGACGTGTGGGTGGCGCCCTCCCCCTACCGGCTCCCCTTCCCCAACCGGCACCCGCAGTTCCGCGGGGTCCTCCCCGCCTCGGAGCGGGGCGTGCACGCCGCCCTCGAGGAGAACGACGTGGTCCTGGTGCTCGGCGCCCCCGTCTTCCGCTACCACCAGTACGAGCCCGCCCGGTACCTGGCCGAGGGCACGCAGCTGCTGCACGTCACGGAGGACCCGGGCGAGGCCGCCCGGGCGCCGTTCGGGACCTCGTTCGTGGCCGGGCTCGCCGCGACGGCCGCGGCCCTGGTGGCCGCCCTGCACGAGCGGGACGGCGGGGCGCGCCCGGCCGCCCCGGTCGGGTGGACGGTGCCGCCGCCCGCCCGCGAGCCCGTGGACGGCGTCTTCCACCCGGGCGCCGTGTTCGAGGTGCTGCGCGAGACGGCGCCGGCGGACACCGCCTACGTGGTGGAGTCGACCTCCACCAACGGGGACTTCTGGAGGCACATGGACCTGCGGGAGCCCGGCTCCTACTTCTGGCCGGCCTCCGGCGGCCTGGGCTTCGGGCTGCCCGCGGCGGTCGGCGTGAAGCTGGCCCGGCCGGACCGTCCCGTCATCGGGGTGGTCGGCGACGGGTCGGCCAACTACGGGATCACCGCCCTGTGGAGCGCGGCGCAGTACCGGGTCCCGGTCGTGTTCGTGATCCTCAACAACGGCACCTACGGCGCGCTGCGCTGGTTCGCGGGCATGCTGGGCACGGGGGACGTGCCGGGGCTGGACGTGCCGGGCATCGACTTCCTGAGCCTCGCGCGGGGCTACGGGGTGCCCGCGCAGGCCGCGGGCACGGCCGCGGAGCTCGCCGACCTGGTGCGGCAGGGTCTCGCGGCCGAGGGCCCCACGCTCATCGAGGTCCGCACGGAGCTGACCACCCCCTGAGCGGCGCCGCGCGCCGGGGGCGGCTCAGCGGCAGGAGACCGTAAACACCCTGGCGTCGCCGGACAGCTCGACGGTGCCGGGGCCGCCCCGGTGCAGCAGCGACTCCCCGCCGGCCAGCTCCCACTCCCGGCCGGCGGCCCGCACCAGCACCCGGTCCCCGGTGCTCAGCAGGACCGTGGTGCCCCGCAGCCCGACGGGCACGGCCCGTCCCGGCACGAGCTCGTGGGCGGTCAGCGACAGCCGCTCGTCCCACAGGGGGTAGACGCGGCGGCCGTGCTCGTCGGCGGCGGGCTCGACGACCTCCGGGGCCGCCTGCTCGTCGGCCAGCACGGCGAGCAGCTCGGCCACGTCCACGTGCTTGCCCGTCAGCCCGGCGCGCAGGACGTTGTCCGAGGAGCTCATCACCTCGATCGCCGTCCCGGACAGGTACGCGTGGAGCTGCCCGGCCGGGGTGTGCAGGGACTGCCCCGGGGCGAGGCGGACGTGGTGCATGCACACCGCGACCAGCAGCCCGCGGTCGCCCGGGTGCCGGTCGTGCACGTAGCGGACCAGCGAGGCCACCGGGTCCTGCGGGCCCGCGGCGCGGGCCGCGTCGACGGTCGCCGCCACGGCGGCCGCGGCGGCGGCGTCGTCGAGCGTCAGCACGGCCGGCAGCACGGGGTGCCCGCCGGCGGCGGCGTCGCGCAGCCAGTCCAGCCCCAGGCGCGCGGCGGTGGCGCGCAGCCGGTCCGCCGGCTGCACCCCCGTGAGCAGCTCCACGTCGGTGAGGGCCACGACGGTCTCGGGCTTGGCGGAGCGGTCCTTGTAGTTGCGCCGCGGGTCGTCGAGCGGGATCCCCGCCCGCTGCTCGCGCTCGAAGCCCGCCTCGGCCTGCTCCGGCGAGGGGTGCACCTGGATGGACAGGGGGGCGTCGATGGCCAGGATCTTGAGCAGGAACGGCAGGCCCTCCAGCGGCTCGTCCCGGCCGTCCCGGACGACGACGGAGGGCGCGGAGGGGTGCGCGCCGACCCACAGCTCGGCCTCGGGCTCGGGGCTCGGCACGGGTCTGCCCTGGAGGCGGGCCAGCACCTCGCGGGAGCCCCACGCATAGTGCTGGACGGGATTGCGCATGCGGAGGATCTCGACCATGCTCGTCATCCAATCACAGGACCGCCCGCGCCCCGCGGCACCCGGGAGCGCCCGTGGCCTAAGATCACCCCTTGTGACTATCGATCTCTCAGCTTCGTTCAAGGCCTACGACGTGCGCGGCATCGTGGGCGAGTCCATCACCGCGGAGACGGTCCGGGCCACCGGCGCCGCGTTCGTGGACGTCCTGGGCCTCGCCGGCCTGACGGTCCTGGTGGGCGGCGACATGCGCCCCTCCTCGCCGGAGTTCGTGGACGCCTTCGCCGAGGGCGCGGTCCGCCGCGGCGCGGACGTCGTGAAGATCGGGCTGATCTCCACCGACGAGCTGTACTACGCGTCCGGGACGTTCGGCGCCGCCGGGGTGACCTTCACGGCGAGCCACAACCCCGCCGAGTACAACGGCATGAAGATGTCGAAGGCCGGGGCCGTCCCGGTCTCCTCCGAGACGGGCCTCTACGACATCCGCGACCTCGCCCAGCGCTACCTCGACGACGGAGCGGTCCCGGAGGCCCCCGTCCCCGGCACGGTCACCGAGCGGGACGTGCTGACCGGCTACGCGGAGTACCTGCGCTCCCTGGTGGACCTGTCCGGGACCCGCCCGCTCAAGGTGGTGGTCGACGCCGGCAACGGGATGGCGGGGCTGACCACTCCCGCGGTGCTGGGCGACGCCGTGCTGGAGCCGCTGCCGCTGGAGGTCGTGCCCCTGTACTTCGAGCTGGACGGCACGTTCCCCAACCACCCCGCCAACCCGCTCGAGCCGGAGAACCTCGTGGACCTCCAGCGGGCCGTGCGCGAGCACGGCGCGGACCTGGGCATCGCGTTCGACGGCGACGCCGACCGCTGCTTCGTGGTCGACGAGCAGGGCGGGGCCGTCTCGCCCTCGGCCGTCACCGCGCTCGTGGCCGAGCGGGAGATCGAGCGCGCCCGGGCGGAGGGCGTGGAGAACCCGGTGATCATCCACAACCTCATCACGTCCCGCGCCGTGCCCGAGCTGGTCACCGCCCGCGGCGGCCGCCCTGTGCGGACCCGGGTGGGCCACTCGTTCATCAAGGCCGTCATGGCCGAGGAGGGCGCCGTGTTCGGGGGCGAGCACTCCGCGCACTACTACTTCAAGGACTTCTTCAACGCGGACACCGGGATGCTCGCCGCGATGCACCTCCTGGCCGCGCTGGGCGAGCAGGACGGGCCGCTGAGCGAGCTGATGCACCAGTACGACCCGTACGCGGCCTCCGGTGAGATCAACTCCACGGTGGAGGACAAGGCCGGTGCCGTCCGGCGGGTCGTCGACGCCCTGGCCGGCCGGGACGTGAGCGTGGAGGAGCTGGACGGCACCACGCTCAGCTGCCCGGACGAGGGCTGGTGGTTCAACCTGCGCCCCTCCAACACCGAGCCGTTCCTGCGCCTCAACGTCGAGGCGAAGGACCCGGCGACGATGGAGCGGGTCCGGGACCGGGTGCTGGACATCGTGCGCGCCTGAGACCCCGGCACGCAACGGGGCCCCGCCGGACGAGCCGTCCGGCGAGGCCCCGTGCGCTGCGGGCGCTCAGACCGCGGCGGTCTCGCGCGCCTCGTCGTGGAGCATCCACTGGTCCGGGCCCAGGATCTCGTAGGCCACGCTGCGCCCCGGGACGCCCTGGGCGATCACGGCGGAGCGGACGGCCTGCATGAAGGGCAGCGGGCCGCACAGCACCACCTGGGCGTCGGCCGGGATCCGCACGGCGCCGAGGTCCATGAACCCGTCGTGGTCGCCGTCCCCCGGGGTCTCCATCCAGGTCTCCAGGCGGGCGTGGGGCAGCTCGGCGACCAGCATCTCGTGCAGCTCGCGCAGCGCCCAGTCCTCCGCCGAGCGGTCGGCGTGCAGGACGAGGACCTGCCGCTGCGACTCCTGGCGGACGAGCCGGTCCAGGAACGCCAGCATGGGGGTCACGCCGATGCCGGCGGAGGCCAGCACGAGCGGCCCCTCCCCCTCCGGGAGCACCACGTCCCCGTAGGGGTTGGAGACCCGCAGGACGTCGCCCACCTGCACGTCGTGGCAGAGCACCGGGGTGACCTCGCCGCGCTCGTCGAGTCGCACGGCGATCCGGCGGGTCCCCTCGGGCCCGGGCACCAGCGTGAACTGCCGCGGCTGGTCCACGCCGTCGGGCATCCGCACCTCGACGGTCACGTACTGGCCGGCCACCGCGGGGGTCATCGGGGTGCCGTCGGCGGGCTCGAGGGTGATCGCCGTGGTGGTGGTCCCGGTCTGCTCCTTGGCCGCGACCCGGAACGGGGCGAAGACCACGCTGTTCGCCTGGCCCGCGTAGAGGCCCTCCTCGATCTTGATCAGGGCGTCGGCCATCAGCCAGTACACCTCGTCCCAGGCGGCCACGACCTCGGGCGTCGCGGCGTCGCCGAGGTCCCGGGCGATCGCGCCGAAGAGGTGCTCGTGGACGATCGGGTAGTGCTGGGGCAGCACGCCCAGGGACGCGTGCTTGTGCGCCACGCGGGAGAGCAGCTCGTCCGGGTAGCCCTCGGGGTGGGTCAGCAGCCAGGAGGCGAACATCGCGATGGAGCCGGCGAGGGCCTGCGCCTGGGTCCCGTTCTTCTGGTTGGAGCGGCTGAACATGCCGTCCAGCAGATCGGGGCGCGCCTCGAACATGGACCGGTAGAACTCGGGGGTGATGAACGGGATGCGCTCGGCGACGACGCCGATGGTCTGCTCGATGACGGGACGGGACTGGTCGGACAGCACGGTTGCCTCCTGGGGAGCCGGTGGATGACTCCTCAAAAGTAGCATCTCAAATGCTTGATTACGTCATCGGCGGCGGCGCGCCCCCCGCGGTGGCCGCCGGCGGCTCGGGCGGGCGCAGCCCGATGGACACCAGCACCGGACCCACCTGCCGCTCGCTCACGAGGTCCCGCACCCGCACGTCGTCGAGCGCGCCGTAGAAGGCCTCCCGCGCGTCCGCGAGGGCGCGGCGCAGCCGGCACCCGCGGTCCAGCGGGCAGTCGCCGCCGGCCGACTCGCACTCGACCATCGCGGAGCCCGCCTCCAGCTCGCGCAGGAGCGAGCCAACGGTGGCGTCCAGGCCGGCGGGGGTGATCGACACCCCGCCGGTGCGGCCGCGGCTCGAGGCCAGCAGCCCGAGCCCGCTCAGCCGGCCCACGGTCTTGGTCACGTGGTGGTAGGGGGCGCCCACGCCCTCGGCGATGGCGCGCGTGGTGAGCTTCTCCCCCTCGGGGACGGCTCCTGTCAGCAGCAGGACGCGCAGGGCGATGTCCGAGAACGCGGTCAGCCGCACGGCGGGGTCCTCCGGTCGCTCATGGCGGCTCCTTCCGAGACCTCGCGCGTCCCGGCCGGCCGCGGGAGCGCCCCCATTGTCCCACGCGGGCGGCGGACACGGACGAGGGGCCTCCCGGCATGGGAGACCCCTCGTCCGACCGCCGGCCCCGGGGCGCCGCAGCACCCCGGGACGGGGATCACGCCTGGTTCAGGCGGTCCTCCAGCCCGGCACGCTGCTCGAGGATGGGCTCGGGCACGTGGCCGAGCCGGTGGAACCACTCGTCGATGCTGGGCAGCTCGGCCCGCCACTCCTCGACGTCGACCTTGAGGGCGGCCTCGAGCTCCTCGTCCGAGACGTCCAGGCCGGTGAGGTCGAGGTCCTCCTTGGTGGGCACGATGCCGATCGGGGTCTCCCGGCCGCCGGCCGTGCCCTCGAGGCGGTCGAAGATCCACTTGACCACGCGGGAGTTCTCGCCGAAGCCCGGCCAGGCGAAGCCGCCGCTCGGGGTGCGGCGGAACCAGTTGACGTAGAAGACCTTCGGCATGTCGTCCTCGCCGATGCGCTCGCCGACCTCGACCCAGTGCTCGAGGTAGTCGTTGGCGTTGTAGCCGATGAACGGGAGCATGGCCATGGGGTCGCGCCGGACGACGCCCACGGCGCCCTTCGCGGCGGCGGTGGTCTCCGAGGACAGCGTGGCGCCCTGGAACACCCCGTGCTCCCAGCCGAAGGACTGGGACACGAGCGGGATGGTGGTCTTGCGGCGGCCGCCGAAGACGATCGCGGACAGCGGCACGCCCTCCGGGTCGTCGTACTCGGGGGCGAGGATGTCGGCCTGCTTGATCGGGGTGCAGAAGCGCGAGTTCGGGTGCGCGGCGGGACGGCCGCTCTCCGGGGTCCAGTCACGGCCCTTCCAGTCGGTCAGGTGCTCGGGCGTCTCGTCCGTCATGCCCTCCCACCAGACGCCGCCGTCGTCGGTGAGCGCCACGTTGGTGAAGATCGTGTTGCCCCGGGCGATGGCGCGCATGGCGTTGGGGTTGGTGGGCCACCCCGTGCCCGGAGCCACGCCGAACAGACCGGCCTCCGGATTGGTCACCCGGGCCTGGCCGTCCTTGCCGAAGCGGATCCAGGAGATGTCGTCGCCGACCATCTCGGCCTTCCAGCCCTCGAGCGTGGGCTCGAGCATCGCGAAGTTGGTCTTGCCGCAGGCCGAGGGGAAGGCCGCGGAGATGAACCGGCTCCTGCCCTCGGGGTTCGTGACCTTGAGGATGAGCATGTGCTCGGCCAGCCAGCCCTCGTCGTGGGCGATGGCGGAGGCGATGCGCAGGGCGTAGCACTTCTTGCCGAGCAGGGCGTTGCCCCCGTACCCGGAGCCGAAGGACCAGACGGCCCGGTCCTCGGGGAAGTGCACGATGTACTTGGCGGGGTTGCAGGGCCAGGGCACGTCCTGCTCGCCCGGGGCCAGCGGGGCGCCCAGCGAGTGCAGGCACTCGACGAAGAAGCCGTTCTGCTCGGTCATCTTCTCCAGCACCGGGGTGCCGATGGTCGCCATGATGCGCATGGAGCACACCACGTAGGCGGAGTCGGTGATCTCCACGCCGTAGCTCGGCCGCGAGGCCTCCAGGTGGCCCATGACGAAGGGGATGACGTACATCGTGCGCCCGCGCATGGCGCCGCGGAACTTCTTGCGCAGGGAGCTGCGCATCACCTCCGGGTCCTCCCAGTTGTTGGTGGGGCCCGCCCCCTTCTCGGTCTTGGTGCAGATGAAGGTGCGCTCCTCGACCCGGGCGACGTCGTCCGGGTCCGAGAACGCGGCGAAGGAGTTGGGGAACTTCTCCTCGTCCAGGCGGACGAAGGTGCCGGCGTCCACGAGCTCGTCGGTGAGCTGCGTCCACTCGGCCTCCGAGCCGTCGACCCAGTGGATGCGGTCCGGCTGGGTCAGCTCCGCCATCTCCCGCACCCACGAGAGGAGGTGCGCATGGGTGGTGGGCGCGCTGTCCAGCGCGTCCTTCACAGCCTCGTTCAGCCCGGTGGTCTCCGTCGTTGCAGTGGGGTTGTCAGCCATTGACATGTCTCCTCGTTGAGGCCGTCCGCCGACCGCCCGGGGCTCTCGTGGTGGTGCTCGTCGTCGAACACTCGACCCGGTGTCACCGGGCCCACAGTGAGCGGCGTGGAGGTGGGCGGCCGGTCTCTACTGTGATGTGGGTCCATCGTATCGCCCCGGCCCCGGCCGCCCCAGCAGGGTTACGCGCGCCGCGGCCCGTCGCGCCGGGTGCCGGGCGGGGCGCCCCCGGATTTTGCGCAGCCGGGGGCCGCATGTAGAGTGATGTCCGGTTTGAACGGCGGTGACGCCGGGACGCCGATGCGCCTGTAGCTCAACGGATAGAGCATCTGACTACGGATCAGAAGGTTGGGGGTTCGAATCCCTTCGGGCGCACCATCCACGAAAGAGCCCCTCACCGGCGGAGACGCCGGTGAGGGGCTCTTTCGTGCCCGGCCGCTGCGGCCCGGGCCGCGGACGGCTCAGGCCGGGGCCGCGGCGAGCGCCCGGACGTTTCCCCCGGCGCGCCCCACGAGGCCGCGGGTCACCACGGTGTCGAGCCCCGGGAGGGCGGCCAGGCGCAGCGCCAGGCGCCGCACCTGCCGGCGGGCGCGGGAGGACGGCAGGAACCACTGCGCCCCGCCGCGGGCGACGCGCTGCTTCTCCGCCACGACCGGCCGCCAGACCCGCTCCCAGCCCGTCAGCGCCTCCTCGACCGATCCGGCGCGGTCAAGCCGCTCGGCGAGCAGCCACGCCCCGGCGATCCCCAGCGAGGCGCCCTGGCCGCCCAGCAGGGACACCGCCTGGCCCGAGTCCCCGAGCAGCACGACCCGGCCGCTGCTCCACCGCGGCAGCTCGACCTGCACCACCTGGTCGTAGTAGAGCCGGTCCCCGCCGGGACAGGCCGCCAGGACGCGGGGCACGATCCAGCCCAGCGAGCCGTGGACGGCGCGCAGGCTCTCCCGGGGGTCGGCCGGCAGGGACGGCGCGGCGGCCCGGTGCACGGCGAACACCGCCAGGCGCCCGTCGCGCAGCCCGTAGAACCCCATCGCCCGGTCGATGCTGTCCGTGAGGCAGAAGCGGTCGCCGACCTGCCGGCACGCCTCCGGGTCGTCGACCACGAACGCCGCCGTGTGCAGGCCCAGCCAGCGGCGGAAGCGCTCCTCGGGCCCGAACGCGGAGCGCCGCACCGCCGAGTGCACCCCGTCGGCGCCGACCACCAGGTCGGCGTCGAGCACCGTGCCGTCGTCGAGCACCGCGCCCGCCCCGCCGGGCCGCTGCCGAACCCCGGCGACGCGCCGGCCGTAGCGGAGCTCCGCGACGCCCCGGGCGTGCTCGCGCAGCACCCGCTCGAGGTCGGGGCGCATCACGCTGACCAAGTGCCCGTCGAGGGCGTGGGCGAACCGGGCGAACGGCAGCCCGGCCCGGTCGCGGCCGCGGTCGTCCACGTAGCTGAGCCGCTCGACCCGGTAGCCGAGCTCCAGGACCGCCGGCAGCACGCCCATCTCCTCGGCGGCGTCCCAGCCGGGGCCGAAGAAGTCCATCATGTAGCCCTGCTCCCGCGGGCGCGGCACCCGTTCCAGGACCACCACGTCCCAGCCCCGCCGGCCCAGGCACCCGGCCAGGGCCAGTCCCGCGATGCCCGCCCCGCAGACGACCGCGCGCACGGCCGGCGCCGCTCAGTACCGGTCGCCGACGGCTGCCACGCCGTCCAGCAGGGTCAGGTCCTCGGCCGTCAGGCGCAGGTCCGCGGCCGCGGCGTCCTCCCGCAGGTGGCCGGGGTCGGTGGTGCCGGGGATCGGCAGCACGTGCTCGCCGCGCACCGTGGTCCAGGCGATCGCGACCGCCGCGGGCGAGGTCCCGTGCCGGCCGGCGACCTCGCGGAGGGGCGCCAGCACAGCGTCCTCGTTGGCAGCCATGGCCTCCGGCGTGAACCGGGGGTTGCGCGAGCGGAAGTCGGAGCCGGAGAACTCCCGGCCCGCGAGGGCGCCGGAGAGGTAGCCGCGGCCCAGCGGGGAGAAGGGGACGAACACCGCCCCGTGCTCGGCGCACCACCCGATGACGTCCCCGGAGGGGTCCCCGTCGGCGGTGGGGCCAGACCCCTCGGGGTTGCGGGTCCACAGGGAGTACTCCGATTGGACGGCCGCGACCGGGTGGATGGCGTGCGCCCGCTCGGCCTGCTCCGTGCTGACCTCGGAGAGCCCCAGGTGGCGCACCTTGCCCGCGGTCACGAGCTCGCCCATCGCGCCCCAGGTGTCCTCGAGGGGCACGTCGGGGTCCACGCGGTGCAGGTAGTAGAGGTCCACCGCGTCGGTGCGCAGCCGGCGCAGGCTGTCCTCGATCGAGCGGCGCACCTCGTCCGGGTGCCCGCAGCGCTCCGTCCGGGGCGGCTCCAGGGAGGCCGCGCGCAGCCCGGTCTTGGAGCAGAGGAACACCTCGTCCCGGCGCGGGGCGAGGGCGGCGCCGACGAGCTCCTCGTTGGCTCCCCCGCCGTAGAGCACCGCCGTGTCCACCACGTTCATGCCGAGGTCCACCGCGAGGCCGAGCACCTCGTGCTTGCGCCGCTCGGTCAGCCCGTGCCGGTCGTAGACCCAGCTCAGGCCCATGGCCCCGAACCCGATCGCGCCCACGCGGTCCCCGGACGGGGTGAATTCGATCTGTCGCATCCAGTGCTCCTTCGTCGGTCCGGCCGCCGCGCCGGCGCCCGGAGGACCGCCGGTCAGCGGTCTCCCGCGGACGGTCGCGGCACCGTGAAGTCCACCAGGCGGGCGTCGGCGCCGTCCAGTCCGGCCCAGGTGCCGGGAACCTCCAGGACCGCCAGCCCGGAGGTGGGGCAGCCGTCGGCGAGGGCCATGACGGCGTCGTAGTCGGAGTCCGGTGTGGCCAGGCGGAGGGCGGCGTCGCGCAGACCGGGCAGGTGGCCGATGAGCAGCAGGGACTCCACGGTGTCCGGCACGTGGTTGAGCACCGCGATGATCCGGCTGTCCTGGGCCGCGTAGAGGGACTCGTCGAGCCGGGCGGTCGGGGCGAGGTCGCCGAGCTCGCTGCACACCCACGTGCAGGTCTGGCGCGCGCGCAGGGCGCTCGAGCACAGGATCATGTCCGGCACGTGCCCGTTCGCCAGCAGCCAGCGCCCCGCGGCGGCGGCGTCCGCGGCCCCGCCGCGGTCCAGGGGGCGGTCGTGGTCGGCCACGCCCCACGGGTGCTCGGCCTCCGCGTGGCGCATGAGGACGAGCTTCTTCCGGTCGTGGCGGGTCATCGGTTCATGATGCCACGCGTCCGCCGGGCACGGAGCGACCCCGGCTCCTCCGCGTCGCGGGACGGAACCGGGGCCTGCACGGATCGGGGACGCGGATCAGATGGAGTACTCGGGGGCCGCCCACACGACGACCTCGGGGTGCTCGTAGAAGCGGTAGCCCTGGCCGCGGACGGTGCGCACGGTGTTCGCGAGCCGGCCGAGCTTGGAGCGCAGGCGCCGGATGTGCACGTCGATGGTCCGCTCGTTGGGCACCTCCTCGGAGTCGCGCCACAGGCTGTGCAGCAGCTCGTGGCGGCCCACGGTCCGGCTGCCGTTCTCCACGAGGTAGTTCAGCAGCTCGAACTCCTTGAACGTGAGGTTCAGGAGGCCGCCGTCGAGGAAGACCTCCCGGCGGGAGAGGTCGATGAGCACCCCGGTGGACTGGCTGGTCTTCGTCTCGGGCGCCGGCGCGGGCGCGGCGGGCGCCGTGGGCCGCACAGCCCCCGAGGTGGGGTCGCCCAGGGCGTTGCGCACGACCTCGAGGTCGGTGCCGGCGGTGTTGGCGGGAGCCAGCGCCACGGCGGCGTAGGAATCGGCCTGCGGGACCAGCTGCTGGGCGTACGCCCGGATGCTCTGGACCATCTTGACCAGCGAGGTGCCGCTGGCCGCCGCGGTCTCCTCGTCGAGGCCCACGTAGATCACGAACCCGCGCGCCTCGTTCTCCTGCACCTGCGGACGCGGCGCCGTGTCCCGCTGCAGGCGGGTGGGGAGCGGGGTCTCGCCCGGCGCGGCCGGCATGGGGCCGATCGTGCTCCGGAGGCTGCGGTAGTCGGCGGGGGCGGTCTGCCCCCGCTCGGGGGCCGCGGCCGGACCGCGGACAGCACGGGCCTCGCTCGTGCGGTTGCGCTGGGAAATGTGCACGTATCCCGGTGTGCCTGGCATCTGGTGCCCCTCGTCTTTCCGTCGTGCGGCGGACGAGGTTCCGTCCGCCTGAGTCGATCCGCCCCTCGGAACGGCCCCGCCGCTCCCAGCTCCCGAACCGGCCCGCTCCGTGGTGGTCGGGGAGGGTCCCCGCGAAGCTGGCAAATTCCTGACAGTGGCGTTGCTCTCATGGTCCACCAGCCCCCTGGATCCCGCAAGTAATATTCGAGGCGTTATCTCACGATGCGAGATTGGAACGACGGCTGTCCAAGTGCTCCGCCAAAATGAACCTCCTTCACCTTGCGGCTGTGATGCCGTTTTCCGTCCGACCCCCGGGATATCAGACCTCTGGGACGATGCAGGGGCTTTTCCGCTCCTCAAGCAGGTCCCGATCCTGTTGTCAAGACGGCTTCGTCGGTGAACTCTTCGTCTCACGATGTGAACACGTGGCCGGAGGTCGAAAAAAGGCCCGCCGAGGACGTCGGCGGGCCTTTTCAGCGCGTGGTCTGCGGTGTCACGGGACGGCGGTCAGTCGACCACGCCGTAGAGCCGGTCCCCGGCGTCCCCGAGGCCCGGGACGATGTAGGCGTTCTCGTCGAGCCGTTCGTCCCTCGCAGCCAGGACGATGTTGACCTCGGAGTCCCCCAGCTCCTCCTCGAGGGCGGCCAGGCCCTCGGGGGCGGCCAGGAGGCAGACGCACGTGATCTGCTCGGCCCCGCGGCGGTAGAGGAACTTGATCGCCTCCCGCAGCGTCCCGCCCGTGGCCAGCATCGGGTCGAGGACGAAGACCTGGCGGCCGGTGAGGTCGTCGGGCAGCCGCTCGGCGTAGGTGATGATGTCGAGGGTGTCCTCGTTGCGGGCCATGCCGAGGAAGCCCACCTCGGCCGTGGGGATCAACCGGGTCATGCCCTCGAGCATTCCCAGGCCCGCACGGAGGATCGGCACGACCAGCGGCCGGGGCTTCGACAGCCCCACGCCCGTGGTGCGCGTGACCGGCGTGTCGATCTCCACCGGTTCCACGCGGACGCCCCGGGTGGCCTCGTACGCGAGCAGCGTCACGAGCTCCTCGACGAGCAGGCGGAACACCGGGGACGTGGTGTTCTTGTCCCGGAGCACGGTCAGTTTGTGTGCCACCAATGGGTGGTCGAGAACGGTCACTCGCATGGACCAAAATTACCATCGGGCCACGGGGGCGCCCCGCCCCCTCGCCGGACCCCGCCCGGCCCGGCGACCCGCCCAGGAGGAGAACCGCATGGCACTGCCCCCGCGCACCCGCTCCGAGGCCCGGGCGGAGGAGTGGATGCGGCTGGCCCTCGCCGAGGCCCGGGCGGCGCTCGGGACGCAGGACGTGCCGATCGGCGCCGTCGTGGTCGGTCCGGACGGGACGGTGGTCGGCCGGGGCCGCAACCGCCGGGAGGCCGACGGCGACCCCACCGCCCACGCCGAGATCCTGGCGCTGCGCGACGCCGCCCGCGCCCTGGGCTCGTGGCGGCTGGACGGCTGCACGCTGGTGGTGACCCTCGAGCCCTGCGCGATGTGCGCGGGCGGGATCGTCCTGGCCCGCGTGCCCCGCGTGGTCCTGGGCGCGTGGGACGACAAGGCCGGGGCGGCCGGCTCCGTCCTCGACGTGCTCCGGGAGCGGCGGCTCAACCACTGGGTGGAGGTGACCGGCGGCGTGCTGGCCGAGGAGTGCTCCCGGCTGCTCCTCGACTTCTTCGCGGAGCACCGGCGCGGCGGGGACGACAGCGCCGGGCCCGCCTTTTCGAACCGGTTTTCGAGCTGCAGCGNCGCGACATCCTAAAAATCTTTCGAAAAGCCCGCCGCTCCCGGTCCCGCCGGCCCCGCGGGTTTTGGCGGTTGAGCTCGCCAGCCGGTACAGTACTGCGAGCTGGTGACGTGTCCGAGCGGCCGAAGGTGCATCACTCGAAATGATGTTTGGTGTAAGAGCCAACGAGGGTTCAAATCCCTCCGTCACCGCCAGTCGGGAAGGCCCCGGGTCCTGAGGGATCCGGGGCCTTCCGCATGCCCGCCCGCCGGTCCCGCCCCGTCCGGCGCCCCCGGAGGACGTGGACAGCCCCGGCCCGGGGCGACCCGGCGGCGGGGAGCGCGGGCCGCCGTTGGATACCGTGGTGGCGATCACCACGCCCGCCGTGCGGCGGGCCCGGACGGAAACGGAAGAGGGGCAGCATGACGACGTCGACGCAGGCAGTCGGACACCTGGGAGCGGACGGGGAGGAGTACCCGGACGCGTACTTCGTGCGGCTGGACCGCACCCGGTTCCGCTCGACGCTGCACTCGCAGGGCGCGTGGAGCGAGGCCGAGCAGCACATGGGCGCCGCCTCGGGGCTGCTCGCCCACGCCGTGGAGGCCGACCACCCGCGCGCGGACCTCCTGCCCGTGCGCTTCTCCTACGACATCCTCGGCTTCATCCCCGGCGGCGAGGTCGAGGTGACCACGCGCGTGGTCCGCCCGGGCCGCACCATCGAGCTGGTCGAGGCCACCATGAGCCACGCCGGGCGCTCCTGCATCCGGCTGAGCGTGTGGCGGCTGCTCCGGGGCGAGACCGCCGACACCGCCGGCACGCACCGGGAGGCCCTGCCGCCGGTGGGCGACGCCCTGCCCGCCACGATGACCGGGCGGTGGCCGGGCGGCTACATCGCCTCCCTCGAGGGCCGCACCGTGCGCGAGCACCGGCCCGGCCAGGCGGCCATGTGGCTGCGCGCGCCGCACGCCGTCGTCGCCGGGGAGGAGTCCTCCACCACGGCGCGGTTCCTGGCGGCCGTGGACGCCGCCAACGGCATCGCCGTGCGGGTGGGCCCCGACGAGATGGTCTTCCCCAACGTGGACCTGAGCGTGCACCTGGTCCGGGAGCCGGTCTCCCCGTGGGTGGGCCTCGACACGCACGTCACCTTCGGCGACACCGGCGTGGGCCTCACCGAGTCCGCGCTGCACGACGAGGCCGGCTACCTGGGCCAGGTCGCCCAGTCCCTGACGATCCGGCCGCTCCCGGTCTCCGGCTGAGCCGAGCCGGACGGGCCGGGCGCGGGCCCCGGCCCGTCGGTGGGCGCCGCCGCGCGACCGTACAATGGGGCGGGATTTCCGACGTCGAGACCAGGGGCGACCGCGCCCCGAGGAGGACACCCAGTGAGCAGCATCAACATCACCGTGATCGACCGCGAGGGCAACCGCACCGAGGGCGTCGAGTGGAAGGACTACGAGAGCCTCATGGAGGCCCTCACCCGCCACAAGTACCCGATCCTCGCGACCTGCGGCGGCAACGCGTCCTGCTCCACCTGCCACTCCTACCTCGACCAGACCTCCTTCTCGAAGGCCAACGAGATCAACGACGAGGAGGAGGACCTCCTCGACATGCTCGACGACACCCGCCACGACACCTCCCGGCTCAGCTGCCAGGTCGAGTGGGCGGAGGAGCTCGACGGCGCCGAGGTCACCATCGCCCCCGAGTGGTGAGCCCCCCGTCCCCGCGGGGACGCCCCCGCCAGCCCTGACCAGACCCCGGACGGACCGGCCTCGCCGGCGCGCAGGAAAGTGGACCATGACCGACATCCGCGAGGACCTCACCACCCGCGCCGCCTACGTCTCGGACGCGTCGATCTACCGGCGGCTGCCCGAGGCGGTGGCCGAGCCGCGCAGCGTCGAGGAGGTCCGCGAGCTGCTGGCGCTGGCGAAGGAGCGGGGCTGGTCGGTGGTCTCCCGCGGCGGCGGCACCTCCGTGGCGGGCAACGCGATCGGCGACGGGCTGGTCATCGACACCTCCCGGCACTTCAACAGGATCCTGTCGATCGACCCCGAGGCGATGACCGCCACGATCGAGCCCGGGGTGATCTGCGACCAGCTGCGCTCCGCGGCGTCCGAGTTCGGCCTCACCTACGGACCCGACCCCTCGACGCACTCGCGGTGCACGATCGGCGGGATGGTCGCCAACAACGCCTGCGGCTCCCACTCCGTGGCGTGGGGCACGTCCGCGGACAACCTGGTCTCGCTGAAGGTCATGCTCGCCGACGGCCGGGTGGTGGAGCTGCACGAGGGCGGCACCTCCGAGCCGGGGATCGACCGGGCGCTGACCGGGATCCGGGACCGGCACCTGGCCATGCTGCGCACCGAGCTCGGCCAGTTCCCGCGCCAGGTCTCCGGGTACGGGCTGCACTACCTGCTCGGCGAGAAGGGCTTCGACGCCGCCAAGGCCTTCGCCGGCACGGAGGGCACCTGTGGGGTCATCACCGAGCTCACGGTCCGTCTGGTCCGCAGGCCCGCCCACACGGCCCTGGCCGTGCTGGGCTTCGAGGACGCGTTCGAGGCCGCCACGGCGGCGCCGAAGTTGCGCGTGCCCGGGGTGTACACCATCGAGGGCATGGGCGCGGACCTGCTCGACGCCCTGCGCACCCGGCAGGGCCAGGAGCACGCCGGCGGCGAGCTGCCCCGCGGCGGCGGCTGGCTCTACTGCGAGGTCGGCGCGGACACCCTCGAGGAGGCCGAGGCGGCCGCCCGCACCCTGCCGGGGCTCGTCCCGGAGAACGTCGTGGACTCCGTGATCGTCTCCGACGCGGGGCAGGCCCGCGCCCTGTGGCGGATCCGCGAGGCCGGCGCCGGGATCGTCACCCGCCTGCCCGACGGCGGGGAGGCCTGGCCGGGGTGGGAGGACTCCGCGGTGCCCCCGGCGCGCCTGGGCGAGTACCTGCGCGACCTCTACGACCTGCTGCACGAGCTGGGCCTCACCGGCATCCCCTTCGGGCACTTCGGGGAGGGCTGCGTGCACATCCGCATCTCCTTCGACCTCGGCACCGAGGAGGGGATGGCGACCTATCGCACGTTCATCGAGCGCGCCGCGCGGCTCGTGCACCGCTACGGCGGCTCGGTCTCCGGCGAGCACGGCGACGGCCGCGCCCGGTCCGAGCTGCTGGCCACGATCTACTCCCCCGAGGCCCTGGCCGCCTTCGCGGCGTTCAAGGCCGTCTTCGACCCGGACGGCGTCTTCAACCCCGGCGTGCTCGTGGACCCGGAGCCCATCGACCAGGGCGTGCGCCCCGGGCCCGGCGCCCGCACGTTCGAGCTGACGCCCGTGCATGCGTTCTCCCGCGACGGCGGCTCGTTCTCCAGCGCGGTCAACCGGTGCGTGGGCGTGGGCTCCTGCCGCTCCGACGTCGGCGCCATGTGCCCGTCCTTCCAGGCGACCCACGACGAGGTGCACTCGACCCGCGGCCGCGCCCGGTCCCTCGCCGAGATGCTGCGCGGGGAGTCCATCACGGACGGCTGGAAGTCGAAGGAGACCCTCGAGGCCCTCGACCTGTGCCTGTCCTGCAAGGCCTGCGCGTCCGAGTGCCCGGTCAACGTGGACATGGCGACGTACAAGGCCGAGTTCCTGCACCACCACTACCGGCACGGCCTGAGCTCCTTCCTGGGCCGGAACCGGCGGCCGATGGCCCACTTCACGATGGGCTGGATGCCGCTGCTGATGCGGATCGTGGAGAAGGTGCCCCTCTCCTTCCGGCTGATCAACCTCCTCGAGTCCCACCGCGGCGTCGAGGAGCTGACCAAGCGGCTCGGCGGGATCGAGCCGAGGCGGCGGATGATCACCTTCGCCGAGCAGCCGCTCACCCGGTGGTTCCGCGGCCGTCCCGCCGCGCGGTCCGGGGGCGGGCCCGCCGAGGCCCGACCGTCCGTGGTGCTGTGGCCGGACACGTTCACGAACTTCTCCGCCGACGCCCCCGGCCGGGCCGCCGTGGAGGTGCTCGAGGCCATGGGCTACCGGGTGCTGATGCCCATGGGCAACGTCTGCTGCGGGCTGACCTGGCACTCCACCGGGCAGCTGGAGATGACGCAGAAGGTGCTCCGCCAGACCCTGGACGTGATGGAGCCGCTGATCGAGGCCGGGTACCCGATCATCGGGCTCGAGCCCTCGTGCACGGTCATGCTCCAGGAGGAGATCACCGAGCTGCTCCCCGGCGACCCCCGGGCCCGGCGGGTCACCGAGCTGACGACGACGATCGGCGCGTTCGCGGCCCGCCACCTGGCCGAGGGCGGCGCGTGGCCGTTCCGGGAGCTGGCCACCGAGGCGGGCCCCGCCGGCGCCGTGTGCCAGGTCCACTGCCACCAGCAGTCCATGAGCGGCTACGGCCCGGAGCTGGAGGTCCTCGCGAAGCTGGGCGTGGACACTGCCGTGGTCGGCGGCGGGTGCTGCGGGCTCGCGGGCAACTGGGGCTTCGAGCCCGGCCACTACGAGGTCTCGCAGACCCTCGGCGAGCGGGAGCTGTTCCCCGCGATCCGCAGTGCGGCGGACGGGACGATCGTGCTCGCCGACGGCTTCTCGTGCCGCACCCAGATCGCCCAGGGCACGGGCGCGGACGGCGTCCACCTCGCCGAGGTGATGCGCGCGGCGCTGCCCCCGGCGGAGCCCGGCGAGCGGTAGCCCCGCCGGGAGCGGCCCCGGCCGGGGCGGGCGCCGCCTCCGGCAGCGGTGTCGGTGGCCCTGCCTAGAATGAAGCACCTGGGAGGGATCCCTTCCCGGGACGTGGTACGCCACGACGTCCGTCCGAGGAGGATATCCCCCCGTGTCTTCGCTCTCCCCCGCCCCCCGCCCCGTCCTGGGAGCCCTCGCCCTCGCCGCAGCCCTGCTCCTCACCGCCTGCGCGGGCGAGGAGCCGGAGCAGACCGGCACCGCCGACGCCCCCGCCGAGAGCGGGCCGGCCCCGACCTCGGCGGCGACCCCGGAGACCGCCCCGGCCACCGGGACGGAGGACACCACGGCCCCGGCCGAGGACCGGACCGGCGGGCAGGGCACCGCCGGTCCGGCGGAGGACCCGGCGGCGGAGGACCCGGCGGCGGAGGACCCGGCGGCGGAGCCCGCCGCGGACGGGCCGGACGAGGCTGCGGCGGAGCGGACGGACGGCGGCGCCCCCGACGCCGGCGCGGAGGGCGAAGGCACGGCCGCCCGCGGCGGCACCGCGGGCACCGGCACCGGCGGCTCGCCCCTGTGCACCACCTCCCGGCTCGAGGTCGCGGCCGCCCCCGTGGGCGGCGCCGCCGGCTCCGTCCACGTGGACGTCGTCCTCACCAACGCGGGCGAGGACCCGTGCACGCTCGCCGGCTACGCCGGGGTGTCCTTCGTCGACGCCGACGGCACGATGATCGGCTCCCCGGCCCTGAGGGACGCCACCGTCCCCGGCACCGGGCAGGTCCTGGCACCCGGGGAGTCCGTCACCGCCGGCCTGCGCATCAGCCAGGCCGGCAACCACCCGACCTGCGACGCCCGGACCGCCACCGGTCTGCGCGTCTACCCGCCCGAGAACACGGAGTCCGTCGTGATCCCCTTCCCCGTGGAGGCCTGCGGCGATCCGCGGATCCACCAGCTCGAGATCCAGGGCTTTGGCGCCTGAACCAGCCCTGAGCCTGTTCACCGAGCACACCCGGGCCTGGTTCTCGGGTGCGTTCGCCGCGCCCACCGCCGCCCAGGAGGGCGCGTGGCGGGCCATCGCCGCGCGGCGCCACGCCCTGATCGTGGCGCCCACCGGCTCGGGCAAGACCCTGGCCGCGTTCCTGTGGGCCCTGGACCGGTTCGTGGCGGAGGCCGCGCCCGGCGCCGGGACGCCGGCCGCCGGGCCCGCCCCCGGCCCTGCGGGCGGCGCCCCGGCCCCCGGCGGGACCCTGCGGGCCAAGGCCCGCTCCGCGAGCGCCGCGGGCGAGCGGCGCGGGACCCGCGTCCTCTACATCTCCCCGCTCAAGGCCCTGGGCGTGGACGTGGAGCGCAACCTGCGGGCCCCCCTGATCGGCATCTCGCAGACTGCCCGGCACGCCGGGATCGAGCCGCCGGAGATCAGCGTGGGCGTCCGCTCCGGAGACACACCGCAGGCGATCCGCCGGGCCCTGCTCACGAACCCCCCGGACATCCTCATCACCACCCCCGAGTCGCTGTACCTGATGCTGACCTCCAAGGCGCGGGAGACCCTCACGGACGTGCAGACGGTCATCGTGGACGAGGTGCACGCCGTGGCCGGCACCAAGCGGGGCGCGCACCTGGCGCTCACGCTCGAACGGCTGGACGCCCTGCTGGAGCAGCCGGTGCAGCGCATCGGGCTGTCCGCGACCGTCGAGCCGATCGAGACGGTCGCCCGGTTCCTGGGCGGCCGGGAGCCGGTCACCGTCGTCGCGCCGCGCACGGAGAAGACGTGGGACCTCACCGTCTCGGTGCCCATCCCGGACATGACCGTGCTGGGCGGGCCGAGCGCCTCGCCGTCCCTGGCCGGCTCGGCCTTCGGGGACGACGACCTCGACGCCCTCGCCCCCACGACCACGGCGTCGATCTGGCCGCACGTCGAGGAGCGGGTCGTGGACCTGGTGCTCGAGAACCGGTCGACCATCGTGTTCGCCAACTCCCGCGGCCTCGCCGAGAAGCTCACCGCGCGGCTCAACGAGATCTACGCGTTCCGCGTGGAGCACGCGGACCCGCACGACGGGCCCCGGGACGGCGCCCCCGCGGACGGCGCCGGTCCGGGCGACGACGGGGCGCCGGGGCCCCCTGCCGGCTCCGCGCCCCAGCAGGTCGGGGACGTGCTGCGCTCCGCCCTCGCCGGGCAGGAGCCGGCCGCGGCCCGCGGGCCCGCCGCCCCCGAGCCCGCGGACCTGCGCCGGCAGACCGGCCGCTACGAGGGCGCGGCGCCGGTGCTGGCCCGCGCCCACCACGGGTCGGTCTCGAAGGACCAGCGGGCGGTGATCGAGGACGACCTCAAGACCGGACGGCTGCGCTGCGTGGTGGCCACCTCCTCCCTGGAGCTGGGCATCGACATGGGTGCGGTGGACCTGGTGGTCCAGATCGAGGCCCCGCCCTCGGCGGCCTCGGGCCTCCAGCGCGTGGGCCGCGCCGGCCACCAGGTGGGCGAGGTCTCGCGCGGCTGGTTCTACCCGAAGCACCGCGGGGACCTACTGGACGCCGCCGTCACGGTGGAGCGGATGCTGCAGGGACGGATCGAGCCGCTCGCGGTCCCGCTCAACCCCCTGGACGTCCTGGCCCAGCAGACGGTCGCGGCGACCGCGCTGGGGCCGATCGACGTCGAGGAGTGGTTCGACACCGTCCGCCGGTCCTGCCCGTTCCTGACCCTGCCCCGCTCCGCCTACGACGCGACCCTGGACCTGCTCGCGGGCCGCTACCCGTCCGACGAGTTCGCCGAGCTGCGCCCGCGGATCGTGTGGGACCGGGAGACCGGCACCATCGAGGGCCGGCCCGGGGCGCAGCGCCTGGCCGTGACCTCCGGCGGCACGATCCCGGACCGCGGCCTGTTCGCGGTCTACCTCGTGGGCGAGCAGGACGGGAAGAACTCCCGGCGGGTGGGCGAGCTCGACGAGGAGATGGTCTACGAGTCCCGCGTGGGGGACGTGATCGCCCTGGGCGCCTCGAGCTGGCGGATCGAGGAGATCACCCACGACCGCGTCATCGTCTCCCCCGCCCCCGGTGTGCCGGGCAAGCTCCCGTTCTGGCACGGCGACGGCCCCGGCCGGCCCGTGGAGCTGGGCCGCGCGGTGGGCCGGTTCAACCGCGAGATCGCCGGGGCCTCCGCGGAGGACGCCCGCGCCCGGCTGCGCGCGGCCGGTCTCGACGAGTGGGCCGCCGACAACCTGCTGGCCTACGTGGGCGAGCAGAAGGAGGCCGTGGGGCAGGTCCCGTCGGACCGGCTGTTCGTCGTCGAACGCTTCCACGACGAGCTCGGGGACTGGCGCGTGGTGCTGCACTCCCCGTTCGGGATGCCCGTGCACGCCCCGTGGGCGCTGGCCGTGGGGGCCCGGCTGCACGAGCGGTACGGCCTCGACGGCTCCGCGCAGGCCGCCGACGACGGGATCGTGCTGCGCGTGCCGGCCATGGAGGACGAGCCCCCGGGGGCGGAGCTGTTCCTCTTCGACGCCGACGAGCTCGACCAGATCGTCACCGAGGAGGTGGGCGGCTCCGCACTGTTCGCCTCCCGGTTCCGGGAGTGCGCCGCCCGGGCCCTGCTGCTGCCCCGGCGCGACCCCGGCCGGCGCTCCCCGCTGTGGCAGCAGCGCCAGCGCTCGGCGCAGCTGCTGGACGTCGCCCGGAAGTACCCGCAGTTCCCGATCATCCTCGAGACGATCCGCGAGTGCCTCCAGGACGTCTACGACCTGCCCGCGCTCAAGGAGCTGCACCGGGCGGTCGAGCGGCGCGCGATCCGGGTGGTCGAGACCACCACGGAGCAGCCCTCGCCCTTCGCCCGGACCCTGCTCTTCGGCTACGTGGCCCAGTTCCTCTACGAGGGCGACTCCCCGCTGGCGGAGCGCAAGGCGGCCGTCCTGTCCCTCGACGCCGCCCTGCTCAACGAGCTCCTGGGCCGCGCCGAGCTGCGGGAGCTGCTGGACCCCGACGTCATCGAGCGCACGGAGGCGGAGCTGCAGCGACTGGCCCCGGACCGGCGGCTGCGCGGGGTCGAGGGCGCGGCCGACCTGCTGCGCCTGCTCGGCCCGCTCACCACCGCCGAGGCCGTCCGCCGGCTCCAGGACCCCGGGGACCCGGAGTCCGCGTGCCCCGAGGACGTCGCCGCCGGGTGGCTCGAGCAGCTCGTGGCCGCCAACCGCGCCCTGCGCGTGCACCTGCGCGGCGTCGAGCACTGGGCCGCGATCGAGGACGCCTCCCGGCTGCGCGACGCGCTCGGCGTGCCCCTGCCCATGGGGGTGCCGCTGGCCTTCGTGGAACCGGTCGAGGACCCGCTGGCCGACCTCGTCTCCCGCTACGCCCGCACCCACGGGCCGTTCACCGTGGACGAGGCCGCGGCGCGGCTCGGGCTGGGCACGGCCGTGGTGCGCACCACGCTGGAGCGGCTGGCCGCGGACCGGCGCGTGGTCGAGGGCGAGTTCCGGCCGGTGCGCCCCGACGGCGGCGGGGCCGGCCCGGCGGCCTCCGAGTGGTGCGAGTCCGAGGTGCTGCGCCGGATCCGGCGCCGCTCGCTGGCCGCGCTGCGCCGGGACGTTGAGCCCGTCTCCGGGCAGGTCTACGCCCGGTTCCTGCCGGCCTGGCAGCACGTGGGCCGGGGCCACCAGCTGCGCGGCGAGGACGGGGTGCTGACGGTGGTGGACCAGCTCGCGGGCGTCGCCGTCCCCGCCTCGGCCTGGGAGCCGCTGGTGCTCGCCGCCCGGGTGGCGGACTACCGGCCCGAGCTGCTGGACGAGCTGACCGCCACCGGGGAGATCCTGTGGTCCGGGGCCGGGTCCCTGGCGGGCGACGACGGATGGGTGTCGCTGCACCTGAGCGAGGCGGCCCAGCTCACCCTGCCCCCGGCCGAGACCCTCGAGGTCGCGGCGTCGGCCCTGGACTCCACGCTGGAGCGGCGGGTCCTCGACGTCCTGGCCCCCGGCGGCGCGTGGTTCTTCCCGCAGCTGTTGGGCCTGCTCGACGCCGCAGGGGACCCGGTTCCCGCCCCGGCGCTGACCACCGCGCTGTGGAACCTCGTCTGGTCCGGGCTGATCACCAACGACACCTTCCTGCCCGTGCGCACCCTGCTCTCCGGCGGGCAGGCCGCCCACCGGCACCGGGCCCAGGCCCCGCGGGGACGCACCACGTCCCGCCGGGGCGCCGCCCGGCTGCGGCCCGGCGCGGCCTCCCGCCCGGGGATCGGCGGGGCGCTGCGTGCCCCGGCGCGGGCGGCCACCCTGGAGCGCCACGACTCCCCGCTCGTGGCCGGGCGCTGGTCGATGCTGCGCCCCGAGCCCCTCGACCCCACGCTGCGGGCGTCGGCCACCGCGGAGCTGCTCATGGACCGCTACGGCGTGGTGACCAAGGGCCCCGTGGCGGTCGAGGAGCTCCCCGGCGGCTTCGCCACCGTCTACAAGGTGCTCTCCACGCTCGAGGACACGGGCCGGGCCCGCCGCGGCTACTTCATCGAGGGCCTGGGCGCCGCCCAGTTCGCGCAGGCCGCCACGGTGGACCACCTGCGCACGTTCAGCACCGACGACCAGGTCCGCGCCGAGGAGCCCGTGGCGCTGGCGCTCGCCGCGACCGACCCCGCCAACCCCTACGGGGCGGCCCTCGAGTGGCCGGAGCCCGTGTCCGTGCCCGCCCCGGACGGCCGGGACGCGCCCGCGGGGCGGCACCGGCCCGGGCGCAAGGCGGGCGCCGTCGTCGTGCTCGTGGACGGCGCCCTGGCCCTGTACGTGGAGCGCGGCGGGCGGACCGTGCTCGCGTTCACCGACGACGCGGCCGCCCTGGCCGCCGCCGGACCCGCCGTGGCCGAGATCGTCCGCCGGGGCGCGGTGGACAAGCTGACCGTCGAGAAGGTCAACGGCGCCGGGGTCCTGGGGCACGGCCCCGTCGAGACCGCGGTGCGGGAGTCCCTGCTGGCCGGCGGGTTCTACTCGACGCCGCGCGGCCTGAGGATGCGCCGATGAGCGCGGACCCGAGCACCGGGGGCGGCCGTGCCCGAGGGTGACACCGTCTACCGCCAGGCCGTCCTGCTGCGCCGCGCCCTGGCCGGGAGGATCCTGACCCGCAGCGACCTCCGGTTCCCGTCGATCGCCACCGCGGACCTCTCGGGGCGCACCGTGACCGAGGTGGTGCCGCGGGGCAAGCACCTGCTGGTCCGCACCGACGGCGGGCCCGACGGCCTGCCCCCGCTCACCCTGCACTCCCACCTGCTCATGGAGGGCATGTGGCACGTCTACCCGCGGGGCGCCCGGTGGCGGCGCCCCGGCCACCAGGCGCGGGCGGTGCTCGAGAACGCGGCCGCGCAGGCCGTCGGCTTCGACCTCGGCATGCTGGACCTCGTGGCCACCGCCGACGAGGACGAGCTCGTGGGCCACCTCGGCCCGGACCTGCTGGGCCCCGACTGGGACCGGGCGGAGGCCCTGGCCCGGCTCGCCCGCCACCCGCTCCGGCGCGTGGGGGCCGCGCTGATGGACCAACGCAACCTCGCCGGCATCGGCAACGTCTACCGCAACGAGATCCTGTTCCTCCAGCGGCTGCACCCCTTCACCCCGGTGGCCGAGGTCCCGGACCTCGGCGCGGTCGTGGACCTCTCCCACCGGCTGCTGCACGTCAACCGGGACCGCTCGCAGCGCTCCACGGTGGGGGGCCCGGCCCGTCGCGGCGAGCAGTTCTGGGTCTACGGCCGCGGCCGGCAGCCGTGCCGCCGGTGCGGGGCCCCGGTCCGGGAGGCGCGGATCGACGACGCCGAGCTCGTGCCCGGCGAGCCGTACCCCGGGCCGCCGCGGGACCGGGCGGTGTGGTTCTGCGAGCGCTGCCAGCCCCTCCCCTCCTGAGTCCGGCCGCCGCGGCTTATCATGAGATCGCCGCCCCAGCGGCCCGACACCATGAGGAGGCACCATCAACACGACCCTGCTCGGCGCAGAGTACTTCGCGGCACCCGAGGACGGCACGGACGGCGAGGTGTTCCGCTCCGCTTCCCGTGCCTCTGCCGCGGCCCTGGACCAGCGCGAGGACGTGGTCCGCTACAAGGACCGCTTCGCGCTGCGGATCACGGACCAGACCCCGCACGACGTCATGGTCCAGAACCTGCTCTTCCTGCGCGGGGTCCTGGACTCGGCGGGCGTCGACTACCTGCTGGTGCGGGGCAACGACGAGCGCCCCGTCATCGCCGTGGACCTCAAGGACCGGCCCCGGCTCCGGCAGGCCCTGGTGGACGCGGCCGTGGGCGAGCCGTACTACGTCAAGCCGATGGACACCAAGAAGAAGACCGTGCAGCTGCTGGCCGACGGCGAGCTGTCCTCGCGCCGCAACGCGCGGGTCCTGCGGCTGTTCCGGCCCCACTACTCCGCGGAGGCCAGGCTCTACTACGGCGCCGGCACCGGGGTGCAGGTGGAGCTGTGGGAGTTCGGCGAGGACGAGATCCGGCTGCCCATCGAGAACTCGCTGACCCGGCGCACCGTCCCGGTGGCCGAGGCCGTGCGCGGCACCGTGGAGCGCTTCGGCCTCACCTGGCCCACGATCGAGAACATGTTCGCCGACCACGCCATCGACATCGACTTCGCGGTCGACATGATCTTCTCGTGGGTGGACGGCTCCGACGAGGAGTACCGCAGGGTCCGGGCCTCGTACATGGCCGACGCCGTGGTGGGCGAGGGCGACGCGCACGAGGCCCGCTTCCGGCAGGTCGACGAGCTGAAGTACGCCCTGCGCTCGGTGCACATGTTCGCCCCCTGGGTGCGCAACATCTACATCGCCACCGACTCCCGGCCGCCGGCGTGGCTGGCCGAGCACCCGCGCGTGCGGGTCGTGCGCAGCGAGGAGTTCTTCGCGGACACCTCGGCCCTGCCGATCTACAACTCCCAGGCGGTGGAGGCGCAGCTGCACCACATCGAGGGGCTCTCGGAGCACTACCTGTACTCCAACGACGACATGTTCTTCGGCCGCCCGATCGGCCCGGCGCTGTTCTTCTCCCCGGGCGGGATCACGAAGTTCGTGGAGAACGAGACCCGCATCGGCCTGGGCGAGAACTCCGCCGAGCGCTCCGGCTTCGAGAACGCCGCCCGCGTCAACCGCCGGCTCCTGTGGGAGCGCTTCGGCCGGATCACCACCCGCCACCTGCAGCACTGCGCCGCGCCCCTGCGGCGCAGCGTGGTGGCCGAGATGGAGCGGGAGTTCCCGGCGGAGTTCGCCCGCACCGCGTCCAGCCGCTTCCGCGCGGCGGACAACATCTCGGTGACGAACTCGCTCTACCACTACTACGCGCTGCTGACCGGCCGGGCCGTGACCCAGGAGACGGCCCGCACGGAGTACGTGGACACCACCACGCGCGCCGGGCTGCAGCAGATGGAGAAGCTGCTCGGCCGCCGCAACCTCGACATGTTCTGCCTCAACGACGGCAGCTTCCCGGAGGTGCCCGGTCCCGAGCGCGCGGAGCGGATGACGGAGTTCCTGGAGCGCTACTACCCCATCAAGGCTCCCTGGGAGAAGTGACCGCGGAGAATGAGCGGGGCCGGTGCGGGATCCCGCACCGGCCCCGCTCGCTCTCCGCGGCTCGACGACCGCCGCGTCCGAGCCGGGGCTCAGGTGCGCGGCCGGTCCCCGGGGCCGGGGTCGCCGGCGGGGCGGGCGCTGCCGTCGTGCAGGGTGTCCCCGTGCAGGGTGTCGCCGTCGTGCCGGGTCCGGGTGTCCGGTCCGGCGTCGCCGTCCTGCCAGGGGGCCTCGTCGGAGCGCGTCCCGGAGGCGCGATCGGTGACGTCCTCGCGGCGTCCGCGGGAGGCATCAGAAGGGGTGGAGTCGTCCCCGTCCGGGACGAGCGAGGCGGCGTCCCGGCGATGGGTCTCCGCCTCCTGGCGGACCTTCTCGGCGTCCTCGGTGCGCCGCTGGGCGTCCTGCTCGAGGCGGTCGGCCTCGATCCGGGCCTTCTCGGCCTCGGCGCGGGCCGCGTCCGCGTCCGCCTTCCGCTCGCGGGCCGAGAGGTCCTCCTCCTCGCTGCGGGCGCGCAGCTCGGCGGCGCGCTGCTGGTTCTCCCGCCGCTCCACGGCCTCGCGCTCCTTCTTCTTGCGGCTCCCGGCCAGCACGGCCAGGACGACCACGGCCAGCACGGCCAGGGCCAGCACGATCCAGATCCAGGTTTCCATCGGATGTTCCTCCTCGGTAGGTCCCCACGTTCCTCAATAGAAGCAGAGCCGGACGGGTCCGGCTACAGGCCCCGGCGCCCCGGCGGGCGGCTCCGTGCCGGAGCACCCCGGGGTCGTGCCACCGGCACGGGGCGCACCGGCCGCCGGGCGGCGTGCGCGGGAGACCCGCGCCGCCCGGGTGCGTGCTCCGCCGGCGCAGTGGCCGGGGGATCGTGCCTTGCCAGCGGCGGTTTCGGCAGCACGCTTCCCGCTCCGCCCCGCCGCGCCCCCGGGCCGCCCGAGCAGCGCGGCGCCGGGCCGGGGAGCACGGGTCGCCCCGCGGGACACGGGGCGCCCGCGCCGTCGTGACCGAACATGACCCTCCGCGTCGGGCCGGGTCGCCGCCGCCGTGCCGTCCCGGCGCCGCTCCACCCGCCGCACGGTGGCGGACCCCGGCACCGGGGAGCGCATCGAGCGCTCCGAGACCGACCTCATCTGAGCGGACGCGGAGCGGCTCACACCAGGGCGGGGACCTTCCGCAGCGCCTCCTGGAGGGCGCCCAGGACGAGGGTCACCGACCCGGCGTCGGCGTTGGGGCCCATCAGGCCGATCCGCCACACGGTGTTCGCGTACTCCTTCACGCCCGCCCCGATCTCCACGGAGAAGTGCTCCAGCAGATAGGCCCGCACCCAGGCGGAGTCGACGCCCTCGGGCACCTTGACCGTGGTCAGCTCCGGGAGGCGGTGCCCCTCGGCGGCGAACAGCTCCAGCCCCATGTCCTGCAGCCCGGCCTGGAGCGCGTCGCCCGCGGCCTGGTGACGGGCCCAGACGTTCTCCAGGCCCTCCTCGGCGATCCTGCGCAGCGCGGCGTCCAGGGACGCGATCATCGCCGTGGGCGCGGTGTGGTGGTAGGTCCGGGCCCGGCCCTGGGCCTCGCCCACGTAGCCGCCGAGCATGCCCAGGTCCAGGTACCAGGAGCGGGGGTGCTGCACCCGGCGCTCGAACGCGGCGTCCGAGATCGTGAACGGCGCCAGTCCCGGGGCGACCCCCAGGCACTTCTGGGTGCCCGCGTAGCCGAGGTCCACCCCCCAGTCGTCCGCGCGCAGCTCGATGCCGCCGATGGACGTGACCGCGTCCACGAGCAGCAGGGCGTCGCCCTTGAGCTCCCCCAGCGCGGCGATGTCGGAGCGCACGCCCGTGGAGGTCTCCGCGTGCACCGCCGCGATGATCTTGGGGGACGGGTGCGCCTCCGCGACGCGCTGCGGGTCGATCGGCTCCCCGTAGGGGAAGTCCACGCGCACCACCTCGGCACCGCACCGGGCCGCGACGTCGCACATCCGCTCGCCGAACAGGCCGTTGACGGCGACGACGACGACGTCGCCCTCCTCCACCGTGTTGACGAACGCCGCCTCCATGCCGGCGGAGCCCGTGGCGCTCAGCGGCAGGGTGCGCCGGTTGTCCGTGCCCCAGACGGTGCGCAGGCCGTCGCAGGCGCTGTCCATGACGTCGAGGAAGGCGGGATCGAGGTGGCCGAGCAGCGGGTGGCCCAGCGCCGCCGTGGCCTCCGGGTAGGGGTTGGACGGGCCGGGGCCGAACAGGTGTCGCTGGATCAGGGGCACGGTGCACTCCTCAAGGGAACGGGTGGACGGGTCCGCCGACCAGCCTATGGCCTGCCCGTGCCGGCGGCCGTCAGCGTGCGGCCCCGCAGGTCGCCGGAGACCTCACCGGCGTCCGAGCCGGCGGAGCAGCGGGCCGAGGCGTCGCGCCGGGGCCCGCCGCGGGGCGGAGCCCTCCGTGCGTCCGTCCGGGCGGCGGGGCTGCCGGGCGATCTCCGACCAGGAGGCGAACATCGCGCTGCCCTCGGTGGCCGTCACGCGGTTCTGCAGCGTGGGGCGCCCCGCGGGGCCCTGGACCACACCGGTGCGCTTGTCGTAGGTGAAGCCGTCGTCGAGGACGATGTGCCGGTCCGTCTCGGTGACCACGGTGTACAGCACCACGTGCTCGCCGGAGTCCGCCCCGGGGTGGACGGCGGCGCGAGCGCCGGGGTGCGTGGCGCCGCCGTGGTTGAAGTCGAACAGGTCGGCCATGGGAGGGGCGTCCTCCTGAGAGCTCGGGGACTCCGGTCGCCGGCACGGCGCCGGCGACGGTCCGGCCCGGGCCCGGTGGCGTGCGGACCCGGTGCGGCGGGTGGGCGCTCCCCACTCTAGCGACCGGTCGCGGGGCCCTCGAGGCGCCGGGTCGCTCTCCTGGCCGGGGCCCCGGGCCGGGGGAGCGCCCGAGGGCTTCCCGCCCCGCGGGCTCGGTCCCGCGGACTCAGTCCCGGAGGCCGGCCGGGACCGGCTGGTGGGTCTCGTACATCAGCGCCGCCACGACCAGGGCCGAGACGGCGCTGATGCCGGCGGCGGCCCAGACCGCGGCGTGCAGGCCCAGCAGGTCGGCCACGATCCCCCCGAGCACGGCCCCGACCGCGTAGCCCAGGTCGCGCCAGACCCGGTAGACGCCCACGGCCCGGCCGCGCCACACGGGGTGGGCGACGTCGCCCACCACCGCCAGCAGCGTCGGGTAGACCATCGCGGTGCCCGCCCCGAGCAGGACCGTCCCGGCGGCCCAGCCGCCGAACCCGTCGCCGGCGGCGATGACGGCCAGGGCCGCGGCCTGGGTGGCCATCCCGGCGGTGATCAGGTGCTTGCGCCCGACCCGGTCCGACAGGGCGCCGGTGACCAGCTGCCCGACGCCCCACACCCCGGGGTAGAGGGCGAAGAGCAGCCCGATCTGGGACACGGTGAGCTCCGCGGTGGCGAACAGCAGGGGGAACAGGCCCCAGGAGAGCCCGAAGTTGAGGTTGTTGACCAGCCCCGCCTGGCTGGCCGAGGACAGCGCGGGCTCCCTCAGGCTGGTCTGGGCGATGATCTGGCGGTCGGTGAGACCGGCGTGCAGGTGGTCGTGCATCCCGTCGGCGCGCGGGGTGTGCCGGCCGGCGTCGAGCAGCGCGTGGCCGCGGGTCTCCTTGACGAAGGCCCCCGACAGCAGCAGCGCCAGGGCGGTGTAGGCCAGGCCCAGCAGGAACGGGGCCGGGCGCAGCCCGTACTGCTCGGCCAGGTACCCGGCCAGCAGGGAGGTCACGGCCACCGCACCGTAGCCGGCGGCCTCGTTGAGCCCCATGGCCAGTCCGCGCTGGGCCGGGCCCACCAGGTCGATCTTCATCACCACGGTCGTGGACCAGGTCAGGCCCTGGTTGACGCCGAGCAGCACGTTGGCGGCCACCACCCACCCCCAGTCCGGGGCGAAGATCAGCATCAGCGGCACCGGCACGGCGAACAGCCAGCCCACCAGCAGCACCGGCTTGCGCCCGTACCGGTCGGAGAAGGTGCCGGCGAACCAGTTGGCGATCGCCTTGGTGATCCCGAACGCGGCCACGTAGGTGAAGATGAAGGTGTAGTCGGTCAGCCCGAACTCGTCGGCGGCCAGCAGCGGCAGCACGGTCTGCTGCTGGCCGACCATGCCGCCGACCAGGGCGTTGACCGCCACCAGGAGCGTGAACTGGGCGGCGTTGGCGCGCAGCCCCAGACGGAGGGGCTCGGGCGTGCCGGAGGGTCTCGTCTGCCGACCCATGGCCGCTCCTTCCGGTGTCGTGNTGCTGCTGGCCGACCATGCCGCCGACCAGGGCGTTGACCGCCACCAGGAGCGTGAACTGGGCGGCGTTGGCGCGCAGCCCCAGACGGAGGGGCTCGGGCGTGCCGGAGGGTCTCGTCTGCCGACCCATGGCCGCTCCTTCCGGTGTCGTGGGCCCGCCGGACGGCGTGCCCGCTGATGCTCCGAGGAACCGGGAGCAGTGCTGTCAGCAGTGTTCCACGGTTCGCCGGAGGATCGGCCGAGGGAGGGGCGGCGTGACACAGCGCGGGCGGCGCGGCACGCGGAGCCCGGCCCTCCTCCCCCGCCGGCACGCCGGGGCACCTGTTGTGGTCGGGCACACTCCTCGGTAACCTCTGGACAGGCCCACGGCGGGCCCGGATCCCCGGGCCATCTACCAGGCAGAACCGCACCATCGACCACGCAGCGGCCGCCGTCGGCGCACGTCCCCCCGCCCCGGCCCGGGACGCTCCCCGGCGACATCTGCCCCCACCCCGGGAGTTCCGCATGGACACTGACCGCACCCCGCCCGCCGACGCCCGGCAGCTGCTGCTGGAGGCCATCGACCTGGCGGTGGGCAACGCCGCCGTCGACGGCGGCCCCTTCGGCGCCGTCGTCGTCACCGCCGACGGCCGCCGCTTCAGCGGCGTCAACCGCGTCACGGCCGACAACGACCCCACCGCGCACGCGGAGGTCATGGCGATCCGCGCCGCCTGCCGCGAGCTGGGCACCTTCGACCTCTCGGGCGCGACCCTCTACACCAGCTGCGAGCCGTGCCCCATGTGCCTGTCCGCCTCGCTGTGGGCCCGGCTGGACGCCGTCTGGTTCGCCGCGGACCGGCACGACGCGGCCGCCGGCGGCTTCGACGACGCCGAGTTCTACGAGTACTTCGCCACGCCCGAGCACGAACGGTCGCTGCCCGTGCGTCCGGTGGCCCTTGCCGAGCGCACCGCGCCGTTCGAGGCCTGGGCCAGGAACGTCGCGCGCACGGCCTACTGAGCGCCGGGGCGGTCGCGCTCCCGGGCCGCCGCGGCGACCTGCCGGAGGACGTCACCGCACGTCGGAGCCGATCCGTACCGGAATTGTGAGCCGCCTTACGAAATGGTGAACATTTATTTACATGTCAGTACCCTTGCATCGGCGAGCAGCGGCCGGCTCACGGGTCCGATGTGCGATGCACGTGGGGGGACACCGGAGCACAGCCGGTCGAGCTCCACGGGCGCCGCCCTCGTCCTGATGCATCGAGGACGGCGCCCCTCCTGTCCAGCGCCGGAACCGTTTCCCGAACTGGATTCACGGCCCCGGACCGAGGTCCGGGGCCGTGGCCGGAAGAGCCGCTAGACCAGCTCGTCCGTGAGGTGGTTCGGCGTGCCGAACCGGTGGGCGGTGATGCTGATCGCCTGCTCGTGCAGGAACGGCAGCAGCTCGACCCGGCCGGCCCCGGTGACGGGGTGGGCGTAGACGGCCAGGTCCGGGCGCGAGCCCGTCGCGGCGATGAGGGCCGCGCGGTCCCCGCCGATGAGGCGGACGCGCCCGCCCCCGAGGGCGGGGGCGCCGGCCAGCCACGCGGCGTCGTCCTCCACCCGCACGGGCACGCCGCGGTCGGTGAGCACGGCGCGCACCGGGGCGGGCAGCTCGTGCGCCGTGGAGACGGTCAGCGCGGAGCCCGCCCGCAGCCCGGCGGCGACGACGCGCAGCAGGTCGGCGAGCGGCTCGCCCTCGGACAGGCGCACCGTGACGGGCAGGGGCAGGTAGCGGAAGACGTTGCGCTCGGCGTAGAGCCCGGTGACGTCCTCGGCGACGCCGAACTCCTCGGCCCAGGCGGCCTCGTCGCTGCGCAGCGCCTGCTCGAGGCCCTGCGCCTCGGCCGGCCCGAGGTCCGCCGTGCCCGAGTGCGCGGCCTGCAGCAGCTCGACGGCGGCCGCGTCGGCCACGGGGAGCCCGGCCCCGCGCAGCGGCGCCGGCTCCCACTCGCCCAGGCCCATGAGGTAGCTGGGCCCGCCGGCCTTGGTGCCGGGGCCGACGGCCGACTTCTTCCACCCGCCGAAGGGCTGGCGCTGGACGATGGCCCCGGTGATGTGGCGGTTGACGTACAGGTTGCCGGCCTGGACGTGCTCGAGCCAGTAGCCGATGTCCTCCGGGTCCAGGGAGTGCAGGCCGGCGGTGAGGCCGTACTCCACCTCGTTCTGGAGGGCCACGGCCTCCTCCAGGGTCTCGGCGGTCATCACGCCGAGCACCGGGCCGAAGTACTCCACCAGGTGGAACTCGGAGCCGCGCTGCACGCCGGTGCGCACGCCCGGGGACCACAACCGGCCGGTCCCGTCGAGCTGCTGCGGCTCGATCAGCCAGGACTGCCCCTCCTCGAGGGTGGTCAGGGCCTGGAGCAGCTTGCCCTCGGCGGGCTCGGTGAGCGGGCCCATCTGCGCGGCAGGGTTGGTCGGGTGGTCGACGGTCAGGGAGGTCACGGCGTCCACGAGCTGGTTGCGGAAGCGGCGGGACTGCGCCACGGAGCCGACCAGGATCACCAGGGAGGCCGCCGAGCACTTCTGCCCGGCGTGGCCGAACGCCGAGTAGGCGACGTCCTTGGCGGCGAGGTCGAAGTCGGCGCTGGGCGTGACGATCAGCGCGTTCTTCCCCGAGGTCTCGGCCAGCAGCGGCAGATCGGAGCGGAAGGTGCGGAACAGCTCCGCCGTCTCGTAGGCGCCGGTGAGGATCAGCCGGTCCACCGCCGGGTGGGAGATCAGCTGGCGGCCGAGGGCGCGCTCCTCGAGGTCCACGAGGGCGAGCACGTCGCGGGGGATCCCGGAGGCGTCGAGGGCCTCCCAGAGTGCCTCGGCGACCACGGCGCCGCAGCGCTTGGTCGGGCCGGCCGGCTTGAACACCACCGGGGAGCCGGCGGCGAGGGCCGCCAGCGCGGACCCTGCCGGGATGGCCACCGGGAAGTTCCACGGCGGGGTCACCACGGTGAGCCGGGAGGGCACGAAGGACGCGCCGTCGACCTCGTCCAGCTCACGGGCGCGCTCGGCGTAGTAGTGGGCGAAGTCGATCGCCTCGCTGATCTCCGGGTCGGCCTGGTCGAGGGTCTTGCCGGCCTCGGCGGCGGCGACCTCGAGCAGCTCGGCCCGGCGGGCGGACAGGGCGTCGCCCGCGCGGTGGAGCACCTCGGCGCGCTGGGCGCCGCTCAGCGCGGCCCAGCCGCGCCCGGCCTCGAGGGCCGCCTCGATGACACGGTCGAGCTGCTCCTCCGTGTGCAGCGCCGCGGCCGTGACGGTCGCCACGCCGGCCCGGGAGCCGGGGACCCGGGCGAGGATCGCCCGCCCCCAGTCCCGGTTGGCGGCCACGGCCGGGTCGGTGTCCGGCGTGTTGGTGAACGCGTCGACCGGGGCGGGCGGCTCGGGCAGGCTGCGGTCCTGGACCCGGTGGGGGGCCGGCACGGTGTCGTCGAGGCCGGCCAGGGAGGCGAGGAAGCGCTGCTTCTCGCGCTCGAAGAGCTCCTCGTCGGTGGAGAGCTCGAAGACCGCGGACATGAAGTTCTCGCGGGACGCGCCCTCCTCGAGCCGGCGGATCAGGTAGGCGATGGCCACGTCGAACTCGGCCGGGTGCACCACGGGGGTGTAGAGCAGCAGGGACCCGACGTCGCGCTTGACGGCCTCGGCCTGGCCGGTGGCCATGCCGAGCAGCATCTCGAAGTCCACGGCCCCGGCCACGCCGCGCTCGGTGGCCAGCAGCCAGGCGAAGGCGATGTCGAAGAGGTTGTGCCCGGCGACGCCGATGCGCACGGCGTCCGTGTGCTCGGGCTGCAGCGCGTAGTTGAGGACCCGCTTGTAGTGGGTGTCCGAGTCCTGCTTGGTGCCCCAGGTCGCCAGCGGCCAGTCGTGCAGGGACGCCTCGACCTGCTCCATCGGCAGGTTCGCGCCCTTGACCACGCGCACCTTCACGGGGGCGCCGCCGGCGGCGCGGCGGGCGGCGGCCCACTCCTGCAGGCGGATCATCGCGGCCAGGGCGTCGGGCAGGTAGGTCTGCAGGACGATGCCGGCCTCCAGGTCCTTGAACCGGGGCTGGTCGAGGATCCGGGTGAAGACCTCGAGGGTCATGTCCAGGTCCTTGTACTCCTCCATGTCCAGGTTGATGAACTTGGGCGCGGTGAAGGAGGCGGCCCGCTCGTACAGCGGGGCGAGCTTCTCGACGACCTCGGTCACGGCCTCGTCGAAGGCCCAGGGCGAGTGCGGGGCGACGGAGGAGGAGACCTTGATGGAGACGTAGTCGACGTCGGGGCGGGCCAGCAGGTCGTGGGTGCCCTGCAGCCGCCGGGCGGCCTCGCGGTCCCCGAGCACGGCCTCGCCCAGGAGGTTGACGTTGAGCCGGACGTCGTCCTTGCGGATCTTCGCGATCGACCTCCCCAGCTTGGCCTCGCTGGCGTCCACGATGAGGTGGCCCACCATCTCGCGCAGCGCCTTGCGGGCCGCGGGGATGACGACCTGCGGGGCCACGGGGGCGAGGGCCCCGCCCGCGCGCACCGCGGAGCGCAGGTACCAGGGCAGGAAGCCGGGGACCTTCGGCGCCAGCCGGGCCAGGTTGCGGGCCGCCACCCGGAGGTCCTCGGGGCGGATGACGCCGTCGACGAAGCCCACCGTGAAGTCCAGGCCGGCGGGATCCTTCAGCACCCCCGCCAGCTGCTCCCCCGAGGCGTCCCTGGGGAACTGCTCCGCCTCGGTGAGCCAGCGGCGCACCGTGGCCACGGCCTGCTCGGGCAGCGACGCCGGGATGGCGGCGTGGGAAAGGGTGCGTCCCACCGCGGGGCGGCCGGGGGCCTGCGCTGCCGGGGGGACGGGGATCGTCGTCATGGGTGGTACTCCCTGGGTTGGGTCGAAAGCACTGCGGTACGTCCAGTGTGCGCCCCGGGACGATTCGGATAAAGTGAAGAATTCCACAGATGATTCATCAGCAGTACTAATCTTTGGGAGGCGGCGGAATGCTGGACGTGCGCAAGCTGCGGCTGCTGCGGGAACTCGCGCTGCGGGGCACCCTCGCGGAGGTCGCCGCCGCCCTGAACTTCAGCCCCTCGGCGGTCTCCCAGCAGCTCTCGGCGCTGGAGAAGGAGGCGGGGGTGGCCCTGCTCTCGAAGGCCGGCCGGCGGGTCCAGCTCACGCCGCAGGCGGAGATCCTGGTGGCGCGCACCACCGAGCTGCTGGACGTCCTGGAGCGCACCGAGTCGGACCTGGCGGCGTCGCTGAGCACGGTCACCGGCACCGTGCGGGTCGCCGTGTTCCAGTCCGCGGCCCTGGCGCTGCTGCCGGAGGTGCTGGGCGCCATGCGCCGCGAGCACCCGGACGTACGGGTCGAGATGGTGCAGGCCGAGCCGGAGCGGGCCCTCTACGAGACCTGGGCCCGGGAGTTCGACGTGGTCGTGGCGGAGCAGTACCCGAGCCACGCCGCCGCCCACCACCCGGACCTGGACCGGCGGCGGCTGATCACGGACGCCATCCGCCTGGCCGTCCCCCCGGGCCCCGAGCACGCGTCCGTCGCCTCCCTGCGGGACGCCCGCGAGCTCCCGTGGGTCATGGAACCGCGGGGAGCCGCCTCGCGGCACTGGGGCGAGCAGCTGTGCCGGCGGGCGGGCTTCGAGCCGGACGTCCGGTTCTCGACGGCGGACCTGCAGGCGCAGACCCGGCTCGTGGAGTCCGGCAACGCCGTGGCGCTCATGCCGGACCTGATGTGGGCGGGCGGGGACTCGCCCTGCCGGCTGGTCGACCTGCCGACCGGGCCCCGGCGGACGGTGTTCACCTCGATCCGCGGAGCGAGCGCCCACCGCCCGGCGATCCTCGCGCTGCGCGCCGCCCTCGAGATGGTGGCCGCCGGCCTGGCCGGACGGATGGAGTGAGCCGGAGGGAGCCGGCCGGGCGGAGCGCTACGGGCGGAGCGCTGCCCGGCTCGTGAGCGCCCCGCGCAGCCGGTCGTCCGCGATCTGCTCCAGCAGCCACGGGCTGAGCAGGAACGGCGCGGCCTCCGCCGCGGCGAACAGCTCCTCCGGGGCGATCCAGGCGACCTCCGCGACCTCGGCGGGCAGCGGCCGGGGCCGCCCGGTGGCCCGCGCCAGGTAGACGGGGCAGAACTCGTTCTCCACGATCCCGGAGGCGTCCACCGCCCGGTAGCGGAAGTCGGGCAGCACCTCCGTCATCGCCGTCACCTCGAAGCCCAGCTCCTGGCCGGCGCGGCGCGCGATGGCCTCCACGAACCCCTCGCCGGGGCCCGGGTGACCGCAGAAGCTGTTGGTCCACACCCCGGGCCAGGTCTTCTTCGCGAGCGCCCGGCGGGTCAGCAGCAGCCGCCCGTCGTCGTCGAGGACGTAGCACGAGACCGCCAGGTGCAGGGGGGTGTCCGTGGTGTGCACCCCGGCCTTGGGCGCGGTTCCGATGGGACGGTGCGCCTCGTCGAGGAGGACGACTTCTTCGGCTGACATGGGCCTCGTTCCGGTCGGCGGGCGGGTGCGGGTGCTCCCCCATTCTCGCAGGATCCGCGGGGCGGCGGTACGCGGGCCCGCCGAGTGGACAACGGGGCGCGGGCGGAGCACGATCGGGAACCATGCGACGACGTCGGCCCGCCACCGCCCCCCTGCCGCTGCGGGACGGGGTGGACCCGGTCCGGGTGCGGCTGCCGGCCGCCGGGGCCGACGCCCCCGGGACCGTCCGCGGCTATCTGCTGAGCAGGTTCCCCGCGTCCGCGCCCGAGCTCGAGGAGCTCTTCGCGGCCGGCGGGATCGTCGACGACGCCGGGCGGCCCCTCCCCCACGACGCTCCCCTCCGCCCCGGCGGCTCGGTCTGGTACCACCGCGCCCTGCCCGAGGAGCCGGAGCTGCCCGGGGACCTGCCGGTCCTGTTCGAGGACGAGTGGCTGCTGGCGGTCGACAAGCCGCACGGGCTGCCCACCACGCCGCGCGGCGGCTTCGTGGCGCAGAGCGCGCTCGTGAAGCTGCGCCGCTCCCGCCGCGAGGACCGGCTCTCCCCGCTGCACCGGCTCGACCGCGGCACCGCGGGGGTGCTGCTGCTCTCGCGGGACCCCGGCACCCGGGGCCGGTTCCAGACCCTCTTCCAGGAGCGTGCGGTGGCGAAGGAGTACGAGGCCGTGGCCGCGCACCGGCCCGGGCTGCGCCTCCCGCGGCTCGTCGAGTCCCGCATCGTCAAGGACCGCACGTCCCTGCAGGCGCGGGAGGTGCCGGGACCCGTCAACGCCCGCACCCAGGTGGAGAGCGCCGGGCCGCCGTTCGCGGACGAGGAGGGGACGTGGGCCCGCTACGTCCTCCGGCCCGAGACCGGGCGCACCCACCAGATCCGGGTGCACCTGGCCGGCCTGGGCGTCCCGGTGCGCCACGACCCCCTGTACCCGCAGGTGCGGCCGGCCGGCGCCGAGGACCCCGGCCGGCCGCTTCAGCTGCTGGCCCGCCGCATCGCCCTCGTCCACCCGGTGACCGGCGAGCCGCTCGTGCTCGAGAGCCGCCGCGCCCTGCCGTCCGGGGACGCCGCGTGAGGGCTCCGCACGCCCCCCGGGCGACGGGCCGCGTCCCGGCGCCGGACGTGGCCCGGGGGCTCATGCTCTGGGTCATCGCGGTCGCCAACGTCACCGTCTGGATCTGGGCTGCCGGGCCCACGGACGGTCCCCGGGACCGGACGCTGGGCACCGGTGCGGGCACCGCGGCGTGGACGGCGGACGACGTCGCCAACATGGCCATGTCGATGCTCGTGGACGGCCGCGGCTTCCCCCTGTTCTCGTTCCTGGTCGGCTACGGCGTGGGCCAGATCGCCGCGCGGGAGGCCGCCCGCGGCACGCCGCCGCCCCTGGCGCGCCGGCTGCTGCTGCGCCGCTACGGGTGGCTGCTCCTCATCGGGGCCCTGCACGCGTGCCTGCTCTTCCCCGGGGACATCATCACCGCCTACGCGTTCGGCGGGCTCTTCCTCGCCGTGCTGATCGCCGAGAGCACGCGCACCCTCGTGATCCTCTCCGCCCTCGGCTCGGTGCTCATGGTGCTCTACGGTGCGGCGAGCTGGTCCGTGCGGACACCCGGCACGCCGCCCTTCCCCAGCCTGGTGGCGGACTCGATCCCGGAGCGGCTGGTCCTCGGGCTCGTGGAGGGGCTCGGGGTGGTGTCCTTCGCCCCGCTCCAGCTGCTCGGCCTGCTGCCCATGCTGCTGCTCGGGCTGGCCCTGAGCCGGTACCGCGTGCTCGAGGACCCCGGGCCCCGCCGCGGCCGGCTGCTGGTCACGGCCCTGGTCTGCATCGGGCTCGGGCTGCTCACGGGCGTGGGCACCGGACTCCTGACCACGGACCGGCTCGAGCCCTCGCCGACCGCCGGGTCCGTGCTCACCGGCCTGGACGCGGTGACCGGCGCCGCGCAGGGCATCGGCTACGCGCTGCTCGTGGCGCTGGTCTGCGACCGCGTGCTGGGCCCCCGGGCCGCGGCCCTCCGGGCGCGCGAGCATCCCGCGCTGTGGTCGCTGCAGGCCCTCGGCCGCCGGTCGATGAGCGGCTATCTCGCCCAGTCCGTGCTGTTCACCGTGCTGCTGCCCCCGTTCGCACTGGGGCTCGGCCGCTCTCTGACGCCCACCGCCGCGCTGCTGCTCGGCTCCGCCGTGTGGCTGGTCACGCTGCTCGGCGCGGCCCTGCTGGAGCGGCGCGGCCTCCCCGGACCGGCCGAGACCCTGCACCGGCGGCTCTTCCTCGGCCCCGGCGGGAACCGCGCCGAGGACCGCGGCGGGCCGCCGGCCCCGGCGAGCGCCTAGGCTCGGCACCAGCACCCCTCCCCCGCCAGCACAGGAGTTCCCATGCCCCCGACGACCGGAGCGGGCGCCGCGCCCACCGCGGCGACCCCCGAGCCCACCGCACACCCCACGCCCACCGAGCACCCCGGCGCCGCCGCACCGGGCGCCGCGGCCGCGCTGCGTGCCGACAAGGCCGCCCACTCGGTCCGAGAGCTGTTCGCCGGACGGGCGCTGGGGGTGCCCGGCACGCTGCTCGGCGCCCCGGCGCACCCGCGTCCCAAGTCCCCGAAGGCCCCGTGGCACTACTGGTGGCAGGCGCACCTGCTCGACGCCCTCGTGGACGCCGGGCTGCGGCACCTGGCCGACCCGGCGCGGGCCCGGCGGTTCCGCCGGGAGGGGCACCGCCTGCTGCGGGGCATCACCCTGCGCAGCGGCGGCCGGGTGACCCACAACTCCTACTACGACGACATGGCGTGGCTGCTGCTGGCCGTGGGCCGTCTCGCCGAGCTGGACCGCGCCCTGACCGGCCGGCCGGACGTCGCGTGCCTGGACGCGGGCAGCGCCCTGCTCGCCCGGCTCGAACGGGGCCACACCGGGGACCTCGGGGGCGGGGTCTTCTGGAACACCCGCCACGACGTCAAGAACACGGCGTCCTCCGCGCCCACGGCCCTCGGCTTCGTGCGCACGCACCGCCGGGAACAGGCCGGCGCGGTGCTCGACTGGCTGCGGGCCACCCTCTGGGACCCGGAACGGAAGGTCTTCCACGACGGTCTGCAGCTGGTCGCCGCCGGGTCCGGCACCGAGGTGACGCGCCGGGACGAGAGGCTGTTCAGCTACAACTCCGGGCCGGTGCTCGGTCTGCTCCTCGAGCTCGCGGACGCCCCGGGCACGGGCGAGCAGGACCGGGCGGACCTGCTGCGCACGGCCGCCGACGTGGTGGCGGGCGCCGCGCAGGAGTACGGCCGCGACCTGGACGGACGCCCCGTCCTGCGCACCCACGGCGGCGGGGACGGCGGCCTGTTCAGCGGGATCCTGGCCCGCTACCTCTCCGATGCCGCCCTGCACCCGGGACTGCCCGCCGCGGCGCGCCGCACCGCGGCCGCGCTCGTGACCGGCACCGCCGACGCCCTGTGGGCGGGCCGGCGGGAGTTCGATCCCGCGGTGGACTTCAACGCGCCCCCCACCGCACCGGCGGCCGCCGGCGAGACGGTCGCGATCTTCTCCCCGGACCCGGCGCGGCACGCCGACGAGTCGCAGCGCCCCGGCGTGCCGGTCGAGCTGTCCACGCAGGTGCAGGCGTGGACGGTCCTGGAGGCCGCCGCCCGGCTGGCCCGCCCGGGAGCGGGCCCCGGGGCCTCCGGCTCCGCTGAGCGCTGAACCGGCCGCCCCGGGCGGTGCGGGCCGTGGCCCCGCCCGGGGTCTTGGGATAGAACAGCAGTATGAACTTCCTCCGCACCCCCGATCCGAACCCCGGTTGGCTCAACGAGGACGACCTGCAGGAGGCCCGGCGCCGCCTGCCGATGGTCTACGTGCAGGCCCTGCCGGTCCGGCTCGATCCGCTGGGCTACCTCTCCGAGATCGGGCTGCTGCTGCAGGCGACCCCCGAGGGGAAGATGATGTACACCTTCGTCTCCGGCCGGGTGCTGTACCGGGAGACCATCCGGGCCGCGCTGCTGCGCCACCTGGAGAAGGACCTGGGGGCCATGGCGTTCCCGCAGCTGCCGGTCTCCACCACGCCCTTCGCCGTGGCCGAGTTCTTCCCCTCGCCGTCCGAGACGGGGCTGACCGACGACCGGCAGCACGCGGTGGCCCTGAGCTACATCGTGCCGGTGCGCGGGGAGTGCAGCCCCCGCCAGGACGCCCTGCAGCTGTCCTGGATGAGCCCCGAGGAGGCGCTCAGCCCCGAGGTGCAGGCGGAGTTCGCGGGCGGTCGCGGAGACCTGGTGCGCCAGGCCGTGGCCCACGCCGGCTGGGGCCGCTGAGCGGCGTCACCGGCGCACGGGCGCTCGCCGTCACCCGCCCCCGGGGCGGTGACGCACAATGGACGGGTGCCCGCTCCAGAAGAGACCCTGCTCCCCGCCGCCGCCCGCTCCGACTTCGGCTTCGCGGTGGAGCACCGGCTCGCCGAGACCGCCACGATCGCCGGCGGGCGCCTCGAGGCCAACGGCGGCCCGTTCCTGGGCCGCACCGGGACCATCACCACCCCGCACGGGACGATCCGCACCCCGGCGTTCGTCCCCGTCGGCACCGCCGCCACCGTCAAGGCGGTGCTGCCCGAGTCCATGGCGGAGCTCGGCGCGCAGGCCCTGCTCGCCAACGCCTACCACCTGTACCTCCAGCCCGGCGCGGACGTCCTGGACGCCGCGGGCGGGCTCGGGGCGTTCATGAACTGGTCCGGCCCCACCTTCACGGACTCCGGGGGCTTCCAGGTCATGTCCCTGGGCTCGGGGTTCCGGAAGGTCATCGACATGTCCACGGTCGCGGCCTCGGCGGCGGGGGACGACGACGTCGCGACCGGCAAGGAGCGCATGGCGCGGGTCGACGACGACGGGGTCACGTTCACGTCCCACATCAACGGGGACGTCCACCGCTTCACCCCGGAGATCTCCATGCAGGTGCAGCACCGGCTGGGCGCGGACATCATGTTCGCGTTCGACGAGCTGACCACGCTGCACAACTCCCGCGGCTACCAGGAGACGTCCCTCGAGCGGACCCGCCGGTGGGCGCTGCGGTGCGTCGCCGAGCACGCCCGGCTCACCGAGGAGCGCGCCGACCGGCCCTACCAGGCCCTGTTCGGCGTGATCCAGGGCGCCCAGTACGAGGACCTGCGCCGGAAGGCGTGCCGGGACCTGGGCGCGATGGACTTCGACGGGTTCGGCATCGGCGGGGCCCTCGAGAAGGAGAACCTCGGCACGATCGTGCGCTGGTGCAACGAGGAGCTGCCCGAGGACCGGCCACGGCACCTGCTGGGGATCTCGGAGCCGGACGACATCTTCACGGCTCTCGAGAACGGCGCGGACACCTTCGACTGCGTCTCCCCCACCCGGGTGGCCCGCACCGGGACCGTGTACGCCCCGGACGGACGCTTCACCGTCAGCAACGCCCGCTTCCGCACGGACCTCTCCCCGATCGACAGCGGCTGCGACTGCTACACGTGCGCCCACTACACCCGGGCGTACCTGCACCACCTGTTCAAGGCCAAGGAGCGCCTGTCCGCGACGCTCACGTCGATCCATAACGAGCGGTTCGTCGTGCGCATGGTGGACGGCGCCCGCGAGGCCATGGCCGACGGGACGTACTTCGAGTACCGGGACGAGGTCCTGGGCCGCTACTACGCGGGACGTTCCTGAGCCGGCCCCTCCGCCTCGGAGTGCTCGTGGATCACGAGCACCGGGCACTTCGCGTGGGCGACGCACGCGGCGCTGACGGAGCCCAGCAGCAGCCCGCGGAACCCGCCGTGGCCCCGGCGCCCGACGACGAGCATCGTGGCGTCCTCGCTCTCGTGCACCAGGACCTTCGACGGGTGGCCGAACACCACGGAGGTGGTGAGCCCGGCCGGCACGTCGTCGCCGAAGGCCTCCCGCACCGCCTTGTCCACCTGCTTCTGGGTGACCTCGTCGAAGTTGTCGCTGCCCAGCGGGACGTACCCGGCGTACTCGGGCGGGTAGTCCCACGCCCCGACCGCCCTGATGCCCGCGCCGAGGGACGGCGCGATCCGCGCCGCCCAGCGCAGCGCCTCGACGGACTGCTGGGAGCCGTCGACCCCGACGACGATCGCTGCTGCGGTTCCGTTGCTCATGCCGAATCCTTTGCTCACGTGATCACGCTGACGTGATCAGTATCACAGAGCGGGCGGCGCCGCGCGCACCGTCGCGGGAGCATGTTGTGGGGACACGGCGGACGAGTCCCTCCGGCCCCGGGCGGGACGGGCGGCGCCCTCAGCCGGCGGGCCCGGCCCCCTGCGCCTGCCCGGAGTCCTCCGCCCGCCCGGCATCGACCGTCTCGTCGGGGAGGACGAGCACCGGGCACGGGGCGTGGGCGACGCACGCGGAGCTCGTCGACCCCATCAGCAGCCCTTTGAAGCCGCCGTGGCCCCGGCGTCCCACGACCAGCAGCTCGGCCCCCTCGCAGTGGCGCATCAGCACCTTGGACGGGTGCCCGAACTCCACCACGGTGCTGAGCCCGGCCGGCACGTCCGCCCCGAACGCCTCCTGGACGGCCCGCTCCACCCGCTCCCGGGCGAGCTCGTCGAACCGGTCGCCCTTGAAGTGGACGAAGCCGACGTACTCGGGCGGGTTCTCCCACGCCCCCACCACCTTGACGGTCGCCCCGTACGCGGGCGCGAGACGCGCGCCCCAGCGCAGCGCCTCCACGGACTGGGGGGATCCGTCGACCCCGACGACGACGACTGCTTCCGCTGCGTTCTCCATGACCGGTCCTCCGATGCGGTGACGAGGGTGCTGTGCGGCCAGTATTCCAGAGCCCGGCGGGCCGCGCTCAGAGGTGCGAGAGGATGACCGAGCTCCTCGTGTGGTTGATGCCCTTCCACTCCCTGATCCGGACCATGACGTCCTCCAGGTGGGTGGTGTTCTCGGCCCGGATGAGGAAGATGCCGTCCGCCTCGCCGGTCACCGTGTAGGCCGCGGTCACCTCGGCGATCTCGGCGGCCATGGTGCGCATCATCGACGGCGAGAGCCCGCCGTCGCAGTGCAGCTCCACGAACGCCTGGATGTTCCACCCCATGACCGACGGGTCGAGCTCCGCCGTGAAGCGCTTGATGGCCCCGGTCTGCTGCAGGACGTCGACCCGCCGCTTCACCGCGGGGGCCGACAGACCCACCTTCTGGCCGATGGCCGCGTAGCTCTCCCGGCTGTCCTGGACCAAGGACGCAACGATCTGCTGGTCAATCTCGTCAAGACGCAACGATTCACCTCTCTGGTGAGGGTTCTCACATTGATTGATTCACTATCGGCCCGTTAGACTTCAGATGTCAACCGAGGCGTCGCTGCTCGCCGGACCACCCGGCCGCACGCCCTCGGACCCCAGGACCTCCTCGCACCACCCACAGAAAGTTGCCTGCTGCCATGGCTCTCCTCCTCGTCTTCGGCCTCCCCGCCCTCCTCTTCACCGCCATCGGCCGGGCTGCGGCACCGTCCCGCGCCACCTCGGTGGGCGGCGCCCTCCGCAGCGCCGGCAGCGACCTGGCCCGCGGCCTGCGCGTGTGCGCCATGACCGCCCCCCAGTTCCTGGCCGGCGGGACCCGCGCCGGTCGCTGACCCTGCGCCGGCGGCGTCAACGGTGACGCCGCCCCGGCACCGCCTACGGCCCGGCCACCGCGCGACGAGACGTCCTCGCGCGGAGGCCGGGCCGCTGCGTGTTAATTCTTTGTTGCCACGGCAAGATGGCTCTTTCGGCGACAAGCGTGTCTGTTGCCAACGGGCTGTCCACAGGATGTAGTGGTGAGATGCAGATCACGCAGGCGTTACCCATGACTACCGTCACCGACGACGTCGGGTGGCTCGCAGCGATCGACAACGCCATCAACACCGCGTTCGCTCCGATCACCGAGGTCTTCTCGACCATCGTCTTCTACCCCATCACCATCGCGGGGGTGAGCTTCCCGTTCGTCGTGGCCTGGCTCATCGCGGCCGGCGTGATCTTCACGATCTACTTCGGGTTCATCCAGTTCCGCGGTCTGAAGGTCGCCGCCGACGTGGTGCGGGGCAAGTTCTCGACCAAGGACGACCCCGGCGAGGTGCCGCACTTCCAGGCCCTGACCTCCGCCCTGTCGGGGACCGTGGGACTGGGCAACATCGCCGGCGTCGGCGCGGCCATGGCCCTCGGCGGCCCCGGCGCGACGTTCTGGATGATCTGCGCCGGCCTGCTCGGCATGGCGACCAAGTTCGCCGAGTGCACCCTGGGCGTGAAGTACCGCGAGGTCCACGAGGACGGCACGGTCAGCGGCGGGCCCTTCCGCTACCTGCCCATCGCCTTCAGCAAGTTCGGCCGCATCCCCGCCAAGATCCTCACCGGCGTCTTCGCCGTGGCGATCCTGTTCTTCGGTGCGGCCGGCGGCAACATGTTCCAGGCCAACCAGACCTTCGCCCAGGTGCAGAACGTCACCGGCGGCGCCGACGGCTTCCTCGGCAGCGCCGGGGCGGCCCTGATCTTCGGCATCGTCCTCGCCCTGTTCGTGGGCCTGGTCATCATCGGCGGCATCAAGTCGATCGGCGCCACCACCAGCCGGCTCGTGCCGGCCATGGGCGCCGTCTACGTCACCGCCTGCCTGATCGTCATCCTCGCCAACCTCGACCACGTGCCGGGCGCGATCGCCGCGATCATCGACGGCGCGTTCTCCCCCGAGGGCATGGCCGGCGGCGTCCTGGGCGTCATGATCGTGGGCTTCCAGCGTGCCGCGTTCTCCAACGAGGCCGGTCTCGGCTCCGCCGCGATCGCCCACTCCGCCGTCAAGACCCGCCGCCCCGTGAGCGAGGGCTTCGTGGCCCTGTTCGAGCCGCTCGTCGACACCGTGCTGATCTGCACCATGACGGCCCTGGCCATCATCATCGCCGGCGCGCCGAGCCTGCAGGCCGGCATCGACCAGGTGCAGGCCGGCGGGGGCGCCCCCGACGGCGTCATCCTCACCTCGGACGCCTTCGCGACGGTCATCCCCTGGTTCCCGATCGTGCTGGCCGTCGCGGTGGTCCTGTTCGCCTTCTCCACCCTGATCACCTGGTTCTACTACGGGCTCAAGGCGTGGGAGTACCTGTTCGGGCGCAGCCGGCTCAGCGACAACATCTTCCGCGGCATCTACCTGTTCTTCACGATCGCGGGCTGCGTCCTGACCTTCAGCGAGGTCATCAGCTTCGCGGACGCGGCGCTGTTCGTCTGCGGGTTCGTGAACCTGCTGGGCGTCTACCTGCTGCTGCCCGTCATCAAGCGGGACATGAAGGAGTACCTCGCCGACCGCAGGAGCGGCAAGCTCCACCTCCTCGGCAACGAGCCGACCGACGGGTCCACCGCGGTCCGGCCCCAGGTCTAGGCCCGGGGACCGCACGGCCGCACCGGCCGGTCACCCCGAACGGCGTCCGCCCGGTCCTCGCCCCGAGGACCGGGCGTCGCCGTGCCGTGGACCCGCGGCGCGGCCGAGCCTAGTCGGCGCTCCCCACGCCGTCGGCCTCGGGGGCGCGCTCGGACTCACCGCGGGAGCGCCGCCAGGCGAGCACGCCCACGACCACCACGACCGCCCAGGAGGCGGCGACCGCCGCGAGGGCCGGCCACGACGGCCGGGACGTGAAAGCTCCCACGGCGGCGAAGCTCACCTGGCCCGGCATCCCGCCGAGCAGGGTGGCGCCGAGGTAGTCGCGCTGCGAGATGCGCACGAGGCCCGCACCGTAGCTGAGGGTCCAGTTGGGCAGGACGGGCCGGAGCACGAGCACCGTGAGGAAGCCCTTGCCGACGAGCTTGCGCTCCACCAGCTCGACCCGGTTGCCCGCGAGCCGGTACAGGGCGTCGCGGCCGAGGAACCGCGCGAGCCAGTACCCCAGCCAGGCTCCCGCCGTGGTGGCCAGGACGCCGACCACGCTGCCCTGGGCCATGCCGAAGAGGAATCCCCCGGACACGGCCATGATCGTCACCGGGACCGGCGTGGCCGCCACGAGGACGAAGACCGCGGCGAAGACGACGGGCCCCCACGCACCGAAGCCCTCGACGAAGACCCGGACCTGCTCCACGGTGGGCAGCTCGTGGCCGATGAGGTACCAGACCGCCACGGCCAGCAGCAGCAGGAGCGCACCGCCCTTGAGCGCGGTGACCCAGGCCGGCCGCGTGCCGGGCTCGCGGGGCCCCGGCTCCGGCGCGGATTCGGTGCTCACGTGCGCCACTGTACCGACCGCCGCGACCGGGGGCCGAGAGCGACCGGGGACAATGGGGGGCATGGACGTCACCGATCTGGACCCCGCGGAGGTCTTCTCCGTCTCCCACGCCCTCGCGCACCCCCCGGCCGCGGTCTTCGCCGCCTTCACGGAGCCGGACCGGCTCGCCGCCTGGTTCGGTCCGCCGGGCTGGAGCGTGCCCCGGGAGTCGGTGCTGCTCGAGGTCAGGCCCGGGGGCCGGCAGCGCTTCCGCATGGTCCACGACACCGACCCCGCCCAGGTGGCACCGGTGCACGGCACCTATCTGCGGGTCGAGCGGGACGCCCTGCTCGAGGGCCGCGAGGCGCTGCCCGGACCGGACGGCCGGCCCACCGCCGGCCACGTGCTGACGCGCACCGAGTTCGTCCCCACCCAGGAGGGGGGCACCCTGCTGGTGCTCACACAGGGGCCGCTGCCCCCCGCGGTGCACCCCGGGGCGGCTGCGGCGTGGCGCGGCTCCTTCGCCCGGCTCGAGGCCCTGCTGGCCGCGGGGTGAGCCGGGGCGCCGGTTCCCCGCCGGGCTCGGATAGTCTGCCCGCATGACCCAGGACGCCGGCACCCGCACCACCGCTCTGACCCGGCGGCTGACCGCCCCCAACCCGGGCCCCATGACCCTGGACGGCACCAACTCGTGGCTGGTCGGGGCGCCGGGGCAGCAGGACGTCGTCGTCGTGGACCCGGGGCCGGCCGACCGCGGACACCTCGCCGCCCTGGCCGCGGCGGGGCGGACCGTGCTGACGCTGATCACGCACCGCCACGCGGACCACACCGAGGCCGTCGACGACTTCCACGCGCTCACCGGCGCGCCCGTGCGCGCCGTCCTGCCGCAGTTCTGCCGCGACGCCGGACCGCTGCTCGACCGCGAGACGATCGAGGCCGCCGGGTGCCGCATCCGGGTGCTGCACACCCCCGGGCACACCTCCGACTCCGTGAGCTTCCACCTGCCCGACGACACCCCGGTCGCGGGCGCGACCACCGCCGCCGCGGGGCGCACCTCGGGCTCGGTGCTCACGGGCGACACGGTCCTGGGGCGCGGGACCACGATGCTCGACCACCCGGACGGGAGCCTGGGCGACTACCTGCGCTCCCTGCAGCGCCTGGCGGTGCTGGGCGACGCCCTGGTCCTCCCGGCGCACGGGGACGTGCGGGAGGACGTGGAGGCGGTGTGCGAGGAGCTCCTCGAGCACCGGATGGAGCGTCTCGGCGAGGTCCGGGAGGCCCTGCGGACCCTGGGCCGCGCCGCGACGCTCGAGGCCATCACGGCGCGGATCTACGCCGACGTCCCGGAGCACGTGCTGCCCGCCGCCCGGAGCTCGGTGGGCGCGCAGCTGGCCTATCTCGGCTTCTGAGCCGTGCCGGCGGCGCCCGGCCGGCCGGGGTCCGTCCCCGGCCGGCGGCGGCGCCGGAGCCCGCGGTAGAGGAAGAACAGCAGGACGGCGACGGCGGCCAGCAGCACGAGGACGAGCAGCGGCAGGAGGACGGCCACGAGGGACAGCGTGAGCGCGGAGACGTCCTCCACGGTCGAGACCACGGGCGCCGCGGCCCCGGCGCTCAGGGTGTTGACGGCCGGCCGCGAGACCGTCTTGGTCACGTGCACCACCAGGGCGATCACCACCCCGGTGGCCACGGGGATCCAGGCGTGCGAGGAGAGGAACGCCTCCGGGTCCGTGACGGTCGCCGTCTGCCCGCCGAGGTCGATCCCGGCGATCTGGGCGGTGGCCGAGGAGCCGAAGACGATGCCCCCGGCGGTCGGGCGCACGAAGGTCTGCAGCAGGTCGTTGAAGGAGTCCACGACCGGGACCTTGTCCGCCACCACCTCCACGGCCAGCAGCACGGCCAGGACCGTCAGGACCCACCCGTTCGACAGCCAGGCGAAGCCCGGGCCGAGGTCGACGACCTCGGTCCAGCGGTCCAGCAGGCCCAGCACCACGAGCGGGATGTAGGCGTTCAGCCCCGCCGAGGCCGCGAGCCCGGTGCCCGTGAGGAGATCCATGCGCTCATCGTAGGCCCGTGCACCGCCCCGGCGGACCGGGGCACCCGGGCCCGTCAGCGCTGGGGCGCGAGGGCCGCCCCCGGGACGGCTGACTCGCCGTAGGTCGGCTCCCGGCGCTTGAGCCAGCCGATCACGGCGTAGGTCACCGGCATGACCAGCACCTCGACCAGGACCTTGTACACGTAGCCCACCACCACGTAGTTGAGGAAGTCGGCCGCGGTGGTGATGCCGATGACCGGGGCCGCCACGGTGCAGAAGATCACGGTGTCCACGAGCTCGCCCACGAGCGTCGAGCCGATGAGCCGGGCCCACAGGTGCTTCTCCCGCGTGCGCGCCTTGATCCGGACCATCACGAACGCGTTCAGCAGCTGCCCCGCGAGATAGCCCAGCAGGGAGCCGGCCACGATGAGCGGGACGGGGCCGAGCACGGACTCGAAGGCCGCCTGGCCCTCGTAGAACTCCGCCGGGGGCAGGGCGATGACCAGCCAGAACACGACCGAGGAGAACAGCCCCGCGGCGAAGGACGTGACGATGGCGCGGCGCGCGGCCCGGAAGCCGTAGACCTCCGCCACGACGTCGCCCAGGACGTAGGCGAGGGGGAAGAGGAAGAAGCCTCCGTCGGTGATGACGGGGCCGAACGCGACGCCCTTGGTCGCGGCGACGTTGGAGAGCACCAGGACCACGCAGTACGCCGCGACCACCAGGTCGAAGTACGTGCGGGGACGGCGGGCGAACCCGGCGGGGGCAGAATCGGAGGAGGACACGGTCGGTCACCAATCTGTCGTGACGCGGCGCCGGCCCGCGCGGGGCGGACGCCGAGGGTCGATCTGTGCGGTGTGCTGGACGGACCCGGGGCGCCCGCCTGCCACCCGGGAGCCCCTTTCCCGCCGCCGCGGGTCCCTGCGGGGACCGCGTGCCGGCCGGAGACCGTCCGACAGTCTAGCCCCGGCGGTTGGCCCCGGCACCGCGCGGGGGCGCAGAATGGCTCCCATGACCGACACCAGCACCGTTCCCACGCCCGCCGCGGCGGGCCCCGCCGACCAGCCGTCCGTCGCCCTGACGATCGCCGGCTCCGAGGCCACCGGCGGCGCCGGCGCGCAGGCGGACCTCAAGACCTTCCAGGAGCTCGGGGTCTTCGGCTCCCTCGCGCTGACCTGCATCGTGTCCTTCGACCCGTCCGCCGACTGGGGCCACCGCCTGTTCCCCGTGCCGCAGGACGTCCTGCGCGAGCAGCTCGAGGCGATCACGGCCGCCCACGCGCTCGACGCCGTGAAGATCGGCATGCTGGGCAGCCCCGAGACCATCGCCACCACCGCCGAGGTGCTCACCGCGCTGGCCCCGCGCCACCTCGTCCTGGACCCGGTCCTCATCTGCAAGGGCCAGGAGCCCGGCGCGGCCCTGGACACGGACGAGGCGCTGAAGGCGAAGATCCTGCCGCTGGCCACGTTCGTGACCCCGAACCACTTCGAGTCCCTCTCCCTGGCCGGCATGGACGAGATCAGCACGGTCGAGGACCTCGAGGAGGCCGCCCGGCGGATCCACGAGACGTCCGGCGCCGTGGTCCTCGCCAAGGGCGGGGTCCGCCTCGCGGGCCCCGACGCCGTCGACGTCTTCTACGACGGGACCACCCTCGAGGTGCTCTCCGAGCCCAAGGTCGGCGAGGTCCCGGTGGCCGGGGCCGGCTGCACGCTGGCCGCCGCGGTCGCCGCGGAGCTGGCGAAGGGGGCCGCGCCCCTCGAGGCGGCCCGCACCGCGAAGGCCTTCGTCTCCGCCGGCATCCGGCGCCGGATCACCTCGCGCGCCCCGTTCGACTCCCTCTGGCAGGGCGGCTCGGCCGCCGAACGGTGAGCGGGCGGCGGGCCCGGCCGCCGGATCGGCACCCGGGCCCGCCGTGCCTCACCCCGCCCGTGCTGGGGGTTTCCTGGACGTTTCCCCAGACTGTCTGCGCGAAGGAGCCCGAACGCGGGAAACGGTGGTGTCATAGTCAGACACACCGTCACCAAGGCCCAGAAAAGTGTGCATAATTTGGTGACACGGACAGATAAGGTGTCATCATGCCTCGTATTTCTGCGGCCACCAACGCCGCGCAGCGGGAGAACACCAAACGAGCGATCCTCGACTCCTTCGGCCAGCTGCTCTACCAGCAGGGCCTCACCGGTCTGACCATGACGCACGTGGCCAAGAACGCCGGCGTGGGCCGCACCGCGGTCTACAACTACTTCGCGGACATGGGCGAGCTCCTCGTGGCCTACGCCCTGGACGAGACCGAGCGGTTCATGACCGACCTGCGCCGCGACCTCGAGGGCGTCGCCAACCCGGTCGACCGGCTCGCCGTCTACATCCGCGCCCAGATCGAGGACCTCACCCGGCGCCACCTGCCCCCGGGCCCCACCATGCGCACCGTCCTCTCCCCGGAGGACTACCAGAAGCTGGGCGAGCACGTGGGCGAGCTGCAGGGCCTGCTGGCCGCGATCCTGCGGGACGCGATCGGCCGGGCCTACCTGCCGGAGGGCGACATCTCGGAGCTCGCCGCCCTGGTCCACGGGTCCCTGACCGCCGCGGCGGACCGCGGCCAGAACTCCGACCAGGACCGGGCGGCGCGGGAGCAGCACATCCGCTCCACCGTCCGCTTCATCCAGCAGGGCCTGGGGGCGCAGTTCGACGCCGGGGGCCACCCCGTGCCGCTCGCGTCCGAGCGGCCACCCCTCAGCGCGGCGTCCTGACCGCGCCCCGCTCGCTCCCCGCCCGCGTGCCCGGCGCCGGGGCGAGCTCCAGCACGCGCGCGTGCAGCACGGTGCGGTGGTGCAGCGCGGTGCGCAGGGCCCGGTGCAGCCCGTCCTCCAGGTAGAGGTCGCCTCCCCACCGCACCACGTGCGGGAAGAGGTCGCCGTAGAAGGTGGAGTCCGCGTCCAGCAGGGTCGCCAGGTCCAGGGTGGTCTTCGTGGTGACCAGCTCGTCCAGCCGGACCTGCCGCGGCGCGATGCCGGACCAGTCGGTCGGCGTGACGAGGCCGTGGTCCGGGTACGGGCGGGAGTCGCCCACGGCCTTGAAGATCATGCGTTCATCCTAGGGGCGGGCCCCGCAGGAGGCACCTGCGGGGCCCGCCGGCCGGCGCGTGCCCGGGGTCAGCCGCGGGTCACGGTGACGGCCCGGGTGGTGGCGTTCCACTCGATCCGCCCACCGGTGTAGTTCTGGGCCGCGCCGCCCGGGGTGCTGTACTCGTCGGTGGTCGGATAGCCCAGGCCCCGCTCGTGGCCCAGCGCCGCCCACTTCCGGCCGATGGCCCCGTACTCCTTGACCGCGTTCGAGCCGGTGCGCGCGGACCACAGGATCTTGGTCCGCTTCCCGGACGCGTCGAAGAGCTGGTATGCGCCGCCGTCGGCGGCACGCTGCTCGTCGGTCCGCGGCGGGCCGTAGTTGCCCGCGTAGCCGCCGGCCGCGAACTTCCGGCCGATGGACCCGCCGTAGTCGACCACCCGGGTCCCGGTGGTCACGGACCAGTAGAGGGCCTTGTCCCGTCCGTCGGCGCCGGCGAAGCGCTGGTAGACGGAGCCGTGCCCGGAGGCGTACTCCGCGCTGACCGGGGTGGCCCACGCGGTGCCGCCCAGCGCCGCCCACGTGCGCCCGATCGCACCGGTGAGCTGGTAGCCGTCGACCACGTCGTTGCCCGTCGGCGCGACGGTCTCGGGCTTCGGGGCGGCTCCGGCGTAGAGGCGGTCGACGTCGTCGCCGACCAGGTCGGCCAGGTCGTAGTTGGTGTGGTGCAGCCCGGGCATCACCACGCGGTCGGCCTTCGTGAACCCGGCCTTCTGGTACGCGGCGGCGCCCTTGCCGGCCGCTTCCAGCGCGGACCAGGTGGACGGCTGGGTGGCGCCGTAGCTGTCGAGGGAGCCGACGTACCAGGTCGGGTCCGTGGCCCGGAGCGCGGCGTCGGGAGTGCTCTCGAGCCTGCCGTTGTAGACGCCGCCGCCGCCGATGAGGGTCGACCCGCCGCCGCGGATCCAGCCGGCCCGGTCGGAGAGCACCTCGGTGGAGATGAACTCGGCGCCGCCGGAGTACCCGGCCAGGTGGATGCGGGTCGCGTCGACGCGCTGCTCGGCGACGACCTTGGCCGCCAGGGCGCGGAACCAGTCCCCGACCGCCTCGCTGTTGGAGGTCCAGGACCGGTTGGCCGGGGCGACCGGCACCACGAGGATCATGTTCCGGGCCGCGGCCCGGGCGGCCATGCTCTTGAGCATCGACGTGGTGGGGCGCTGGGCGTAGTACTGTCCGTCGCCGTCGAAGTAGAAGACCACGCCCACGGTCTTCGAGCGGTCCACCCCGGCGTCGTAGAGGTGGTACTGCGAGGAGATTCCGGCGGCGGTGTGGACCGTGTTGGTCGTCGAGGCGTGGGCCGGGGCGGCCGCGCCGGCCATCGTCCCGGCGAGCATCGCGCCGGCCAGCAGAGCGGCGGGCAGAGCGGTCGAGGGCATGGGGAATGAAGGCAGCTTCATGAGGACCTCTTGGGGGGAGAGAGGACGGGGGGCGCGCAGCCGGGGGGCAACTGCGAGTGCGGCGGAACAGCCCGTTCCGCCACATCAGCAGGGTATTGCATTAGTGAACGCAGGGGACGGAACGACGTAAAGTTACGGTGTGCTCCTGTCCCGCCCGCTTCCCCCCGGAGAGACCGCCCCCATGACCCTTCGCCCCCTGGCGCTGGCCGCCCTGCTCCTGCTCGCCCCCGTGCCGGGAGCGGCCCACGCCGCCGAGACCGCGCTACCCCCCGCGCCGGGCGCGGACTCCCCCGCCGGAGTTCCGTCCCCCGCGCCCCCGTCCGACGACGAGCCGGCCGACACCCGACCGGGAACCGGTCCCGCCGAGGCCCCCGACACCACGCCCGAGCCCGGCGGCGCCCCCGCGCCGGAGCCCGGCGGCACGGCGCCGGGCGCGCACCCCTCCCCCGCTCCCGGGGGGCACGCGGCACCGGAGCCCGGCGGAGTCCGCGCCGAGGACGGCCGTGCCGGAGACGCCCGCGCAGAGGACGGCGGCGCGGGGAACGACCGTGCAGGAGGTGACCGCGCAGGAGGTGACCGCGCAGGGGATGCCCGCCCGGAGGCGGCCCCCGGCACGCCCTCGGGTGCGGACTCGAACCCCGGCTCGGACCCGGACCGGGACCCGGACCCGGGGGAGCTCTCCGCCCTGGAGCGCGCCTCCTTCGTCGGGCCCGGCCCCGCCGTGGCCCACCGTCCCGGCTCCGGAGCGCTGGTCCGGGACGGGGCCGCGCTGCGGGCGCAGGTCCTGGCGGGGCAGCAGCAGGTGACGCCCGGGACGCTCACGCGCATCTCGGTGGGTACCGTGACCCGGGTTCCCGCGCAGGACGCGACCGGGGACTCCTCCACCGCGTGGTGGGTCGGTGGGCTCGCGGCACTGGGCGCCGCGGCGGCCGGCGGCGTCGTCGCCCGCGGCTCCCGCGCGCGCCGCCCGCACTGAGGGGCGGCCGCCGGGGCGCCGCGGCGGCCGGAGCCGCGGGCCGGCGACCCACGGGCCGGGTGGCCGCGGGCCGGCGGAGGAACGAGGAAGAGCCCCGCACCGGGATGAACGTCTCCGGTGCGGGGCTCTTGCTGCGAGTGCGGAGGATGGGGGATTTGAACCCCCGAGGGCGTGAACCCAACACGCGTTCCAGGCGTGCGCCATAGGCCGCTAGGCGAATCCTCCAGGCACGCACGACCGGCGGCCTGACGGCGCCGGAACATGCGGGGTCCAGCATAACCGAACCGCCGGGCAATGCCGAATCCACGGCGCCGGGGCCGGGTTTCGACCCGGCCCGCCGCATCCGCTAGACTCGTCGACAGCCCCTCGCGTGGCGTCATCCTGTTGAACTCCCCCAGGACCGGAAGGTAGCAAGGGTAAATGGGCTCTGGCGGGTGCGCGAGGGGTCTTCTCGTCCCCGCGGCGGCCCGCGTCCCCAGCGCCGATCCGCCCGGCCCGCCTGTCGGATTCCGTCGCTAAGGTGTCATCTGTGACTACCGCCCTGTACCGCCGCTACCGCCCGGAGACCTTCGAGGACGTCATCGGTCAGGAGCACGTGACCGAGCCGCTGATGACGGCGCTGCGCAAGGACAGGGTCAGCCACGCCTACCTCTTCTCCGGCCCGCGCGGCTGCGGCAAGACCACCTCCGCCCGCATCCTGGCCCGCTGCCTCAACTGCGCGGAGGGCCCCACCGCCACCCCGTGCGGCCGCTGCGACAGCTGCCGCGACCTGGCCCGGGACGGCGCCGGCTCCCTCGACGTGATCGAGATGGACGCGGCCAGCCACGGCGGCGTGGACCACGCCCGCGACCTGCGGGAGCGCGCCACGTTCGCGCCCGTCCGGGACCGGTACAAGATCTTCATCATCGACGAGGCGCACATGGTCACGCGCGAGGGCTTCAACGCCCTGCTCAAGATCGTCGAGGAGCCGCCGGAGCACATCAAGTTCATCTTCGCGACCACCGAGCCGAGCAAGGTGCTCACGACCATCCGGTCCCGCACCCACCACTACCCCTTCCGGCTGGTCCCCACCGAGCCGCTCATGCACTACCTGGAGCAGCTCTGCGCCGAGGAGCACGTGCAGGTGGCCCCGGGGGTGCTCTCCCTCGTGGTCCGCGCGGGCGCCGGATCCGTCCGCGACACCCTCTCCGTGCTCGACCAGCTCATGGCCGGCTCCGACGAGCAGGGCATCGGCTACGACCTCGCCGTGGCCCTGCTGGGCTACACGCACGGCGCCCTGCTCGACGACGTGGTCGACGCCTTCGCGTCGGGGGACGGCGCCACGGTGTTCCGCGCGGTGGACCGGGTGGTGCAGACGGGGCAGGACCCGCGCCGCTTCGTGGAGGACCTGCTCGAGCGGTTCCGGGACCTCATCATCGTCAACGCGGTCCCGGAGTCCGCGGGCAACATCCTGCACGGGATGCCCCAGGACCAGATCGCCCGGCTGCGCAACCAGGCGTCCCAGCTCGGGGCGGCGGAGCTCTCCCGCGCCGCCGACATCACGAACACGGCCCTCACCGAGATGACGGGGGCCACCTCGCCCCAGCTGCACCTCGAGCTGCTGTGCGCGCGCATCCTCCTGCCGTCCTCGGAGGACACCACGCGCGGCGTCACGGCCCGCGTCGACCGGCTGGAACGGCGCCTGAGCATCGGCCGGGGCGCCGCCGCAGCCGGTCCGGACGAGACCGCCGACGCCCCCGCGGCCTCCTCCGCCGCGCCGACCGCGCCGGCGGGTCCGGGCGCCCCGCCCGGGGGCCGGAGCCACTCGCAGCCCGCCTCGCAGTCTGCCCCGGCGCCGGAGCGACCGGCACCGCCCGCGCCCGGCGGGGACGCGCAGCAGGCGGTCCCGGCGGTCCCGCGGGGGACGGATCCGCGCGAGCGGACCGCCCAGGGCGCTGGACAGGGCTTTGGACAGGACCCCGGGCACGCCGCGGCGGCTCCCGAGCGCCCGTCCGCCCGGGAGGACAGCGGACCGGAGCGGCCCACCGGACGGGAGGCGCCCGCCGCAGCGGAGCGTCCTGACGCGCCGCGGCAGGACGCCGCGGCGCAGGCGCCCCGCCAGGACACGCCCCGGGCGGGCGAGCAGGGCGGCAACGAGATCGACCTGCTGCGGGCCTCCTGGCCGGAGATCGTCAACGCCCTCGCGGACATCCGCCGCGTCGCGTGGTTCACGGTCCAGCGCGGCACCCCGCAGTCCTTCGACGGCAAGGTGCTGCGCATCATGTTCGACGCCGAGGGCGACCTCATGAACTTCCCGCGCTTCGAGGACGACCTGCGGCAGGCGGTCCAGCAGATCCTCGGCATCGACTGCCGTGCGGAGGCCGTCCCGCCGGGCGGCGGCGGGCACGGCCGGGACGGTGGCGGCGGCGGAGCCCCGCGCGGCCCGGAGCCGTCGACGCGCCCGCCCGGGCGCCCGGCGGAACCGGGGCCCGGGACCGACGGGGAGCGCCCCGAGCGGCGCGCCCCCGAGGACCGGTCCCGGGGCGGCCAGGACCGGCGACCCCCGGCCCAGGACCGGCCGGGCGCACCGCGCGGCCGGGAGCAGCAGCCGACCCCGCCCCGGGCCGCGAGCACGCCCCCGGACGGCGCACCGGGCACCGCGACGGACTCCGCGCCGGAGCCGCCCGCGGGCGCGCCGTCCCCGGACGGGGACGGCGGCGGCCAGGACCCCTGGGACGCCCACGGCCGACCCGCCACGGACGCGCCGGCGGAGTGGACCGACCCCGCCTGGGCCCAGGAGCCCGTGCACAGCTGGTCCGTGGCCGCCATTCCCCAGGGCGGCGCCCCGGCCGGGCCCCCGGCCGCACCCGCACCCCGGGCTCCGGCGCAGCCCGAGGCCCGGCCGCCGGGACCGGCCCGGACGGCGGAGGACCCCGCCGGCGCCCAGCCCGCCGACCGGCCGGCACCGCAGCCCGGGACGCAGCCCGGAGCACCGTCCGGCCCCGGTCGGACCGGGCGCCCGGGCCCCGCCTTCCCCGGCGAGGCCCCGGGGGCACGGGACCGGGACGTCCCCCCGTCGGACGACGACGTCCCGCCGCCCGAGGAGCCCCCGTACCCGGACGATCCCCCTTACCCCGACGACCTGGACGCGGCGCCCCCGGAGCAGTGGCGGCCCGCGGCCCCCGCACGGCAGAGCCCTGCGTCCGCTCCCCGTTCCGGGGGCGGACCCGGCAACCGGTCGACCGGCAGCGCCACGCCACCCACCGCCCACCCGGCCGCCCGCCCGGAGGATCCCCGGACCGCGACGGGCGCCTCTGCCCCGGCTCCGACGGCGAACCCGGCGGCCCCAGCGGCCCCGGCCGCCCCGCAGCAGGACGCCCCGTCGGCGGCACCGGCCGGCGCCGACCGGAACGCACGGCTGAGCTTCCGGGAGCGCCACGCCGCGGCCATCGCCGCGGGGCGCAAGGCACCCGCCTCCGCCGCGGCCCCGCAGGACAGCGGCGTAGAATGGGACGACTCCTTCGTGCCCAGCTCGGACGACGAGGCGCTCGAGGACTCCACCCTCTACGGCCGCGCCGCGATCGAGCGGATCCTCGGGGGGATGCTGATCGAGGAGCGGGACCTCCACACCGGGGAGTGAGCCGGGACCGCCCCGCGCACCGGCACCCCGGTGACGTCGTGGCCGAGGACGATCAGGAGGGCCGTGCACCGGCCCGGAAATCGAGGGAAACGTGTACGAAGGCGCTGTTCAGGATCTGATCGACGAGCTGGGCCGGTTGCCCGGCGTCGGGCCGAAGTCCGCGCAGCGGATCGCGTTCCACCTCCTCGACGCCGACAAGGAGGACGTCCGGCGGCTGGCCGACGCCATGACGGCGGTCAAGGACAAGGTGAAGTTCTGCCGGATCTGCGGGAACGTGTCCGAGCTGGACGAGTGCGCCATCTGCCGCGACGCCCGCCGGGACGACAGCGTCATCTGCGTGGTCGAGGAGTCGAAGGACGTCATGGCCATCGAGCGCACCCGCAGCTTCCGCGGCCGGTACCACGTCCTGGGCGGGGCGATCAGCCCCATCCAGGGCATCGGCCCCGACCAGCTGCGCATCCGGGAGCTCATGACGCGGCTCTCCGGGGACACCGTGCAGGAGGTCGTGCTCGCCACCGACCCGAACCTGGAGGGTGAGGCCACCGCCACCTACCTCTCCCGCATGCTCAAGACCCTCGGGATCCGCGTGACCCGCCTGGCCTCCGGGCTGCCCGTGGGCGGCGATCTCGAGTACGCCGACGAGGTGACCCTCGGCCGCGCGTTCGAGGGCCGGACGGTCGTCGCCTGACGCACTCGCGTAGGATGTCCTGGTGCCCTGCCGCGGGGAGCGGGCGCACGGCCCGGCCCAGACCGCCGGCCGCCCTCGAGCACAGGAGTTGAACCCATGAGCCTGATCGTGCAGAAGTTCGGTGGATCCTCCGTCGCGGACGCCGACGGCATCCGCCGCGTTGCACGGCGGATCGTCGAGACGCGCAACAGGGGCCACGACGTCGTCGTCGTCGTCTCCGCGATGGGCGACACCACGGACGAGCTCCTGGACCTCGCCCACGAGGTCACCCGCAAGCCCCCGGCCCGCGAGCTCGACATGCTGCTCACCGCCGGCGAGCGGATCTCCATGGCGCTGCTGGCCATGGCGGTGTCCGGGATGGGCGCTCCCGCCCAGTCCTTCACCGGGTCGCAGGCGGGGATGGTCACCGACGGCGCGCACGGCGCCGCCCTCCTCGTGGAGGTCAATCCGCTGCGAGTGCGCGAGTCCCTGGACCAGGGCAACATCGCGATCATCGCCGGGTTCCAGGGCGTGCACCGCCAGACCAAGGACATCACCACCCTGGGCCGCGGCGGCTCGGACACCACGGCCGTGGCGCTGGCCGCGGCCCTCGACGCCGACGTCTGCGAGATCTACTCCGACGTCGACGGCGTGTTCACCGCCGACCCCCGCATCGCGCCCAGGGCCCGCAAGCTGGACGTGGTCAGCAGCGAGGAGATGCTCGAGCTCGCCGCGAACGGCGCGAAGATCCTGCACCTGCGCTGCGTCGAGTACGCCCGCCGCTTCGGCGTGAAGCTGCACGTCCGCTCGTCCTTCTCCCACAACGAGGGCACCTGGGTCATCCCGGGCCCCGAAGACGCCGTCACCTCCCCGAAGGAGATCCCGTTGGAACAGCCCCTCATCTCCGGCATCGCCCACGACCGCACGCAGGCAAAGGTCACCGTCGTCGGAGTGCCGGACAAGCCCGGCATCGCCGCCCGGATCTTCCGGCTGCTCGCGGAGGCGAAGGTCAACGTGGACATGATCGTGCAGAACATCTCCACCGGCGACGACCCGCTGACGGACCTCTCCTTCACGGTGGACGAGTCCCAGGGCGATCTGGCCATGAGCCTGCTGCGCGCCGCCGAGGAGAAGATCGGCTACGCGGGCCTGGAGTACGACGACGAGGTCGGCAAGCTCTCCCTCGTGGGCGCCGGCATGAAGTCGAACCCCGGGGTGACCTTCACGTTCTTCGAGGCGCTCGCGGCCGCGAACATCAACATCGACATGATCTCGACCTCCGAGGTCCGGATCTCGGTGGTCACGGCCGCCGACCGGCTCGACGAGGCCGTGCGCGTGGTGCACAGCGCCTTCGGCCTGGACTCCGACGAGGAGGCCACGGTCCACGCGGGGACCGGCCGCTGATCCCCGTGCCGCGCTCCACCGGTCCGTCGACGACGGGGCGGGTCCCGTGTTTTCGAAAACCTTTTTCAGCCCCTCGNCGGGTCCCGTGACCCGCCCCGTCGTCGTCCTGTCCCGCGCGGAGTGGGCGCCGCGGTCGCACGCCCACGAGCAGCGCGCGGCGCGCCGCGCGGACCCGTTCGTGGCCCGCCGCCACCGCGGGCACAAGCACCCGGTCGAGGACTTCCTGTTCACCTACTACACCCTCAAGCCCGCGCAGCTGAAGCGCTGGCACCCCGGGGCGGGCACCGTGCTGCTGGACGCCGCGGACCGCGCCGGGGAGAAGTTCTACCGCGCGCTCACCGGCGCCGAGCTCACGGCCCTGGGGCTCAGCGCCCGGGACGGGGCCGTGACCGTGGACGACGACGCCCTCCGGGACCGGCGGGCCCCCGCGATCGACTTCGCCCGGGCGGTGCTGGGCGCGCACGCGGGCAACCCGGGCTTCTTCGGCTGCTTCGGCCTGCACGAGTGGGCGATGGCCTACCGCTCGGAGGACAACGACCTCCGCCACGAGCAGCTCGAGCTGCGGCTCGGGGCCGCGGGCACCGACGCCGTGGTGGAGTCCGCCCGGATCCGGTGCACCCACTTCGACGCGTTCCGGTTCTTCCAGCCGCAGGCCGTGCCGCTCAACGAGCTGCGGCCCACCCGGGAGTCCCAGCGCCGGATGGAGCAGCCGGGCTGCCTGCACGCCACCATGGACCTCTACAAGTGGGCGTACAAGCTCGTCCCGGGGATCCCCTCCGAGCTGCTGATGGACTGCTTCGAGCTGGCGTGGGACGTGCGGGAGACCGACATGCGGGCCGCCCCCTACGACCTCTCCGGCTGGGGCTACGAGCCCGTGCAGATCGAGACGCCGGATGGCAAGGCCGAGTACGTGCGCCGGCAGCGGGAGTTCGCCCGGCGCGCCGAGCCGCTGCGCCGCCGGCTCGGCGCGGCCCTCGAGGTCCTCGACCCGGCCCGCGCCACCGACGGGGCGGCGGCGTGAGCGCGCCCGGGGAGCCCGCCGGCGGCTGGGAGCGGATCGTGGCGGTCTCCGCCGTGCCGGGCCCGCTCGACTTCGTGACGGCGCCCTCCAGCACGGGGCCGGTCCTCGTCACCCGTGACGCCGGGGGCGCGCTGCACGTGCTGCGCAACACCTGCACGCACCAGCAGGCCACCGTGTGCCGGGAGTCCGCCGGGCGCGCCGAGACGTTCGAGTGCCCCAACCACTTCTGGGTCTTCGCCGCCGACGGGCGGTTCGTGGGGTCCCGCCTGGCCCTGGCGGCCGGCCGGGAGGCACCGCCGGACCCCGCCAAGGACCTCCTGCGGGCGGCGGCGGTCGACGTGGTCGAGGGCTGGGTCGTGGCCCGCTTCGGCTGAGGCGGGGTCAGTGCGGCGCGGGCGCGCCGTCGTCGTCGCGCCGCTGCCGCCCGGCGAGCCAGGCCTGGACGTCCGAGCGCCGGATCCGGCGGTGGCTGCCCCGGTACTGCACGGGCAGGGTGCCCTCGGTGGTGAGGTTGCGCAGATAGGTGGCCGAGATCCCGGCGAGCGCGGCCGCCTGCGAGGTGGTCAGCAGGTCCTCCGGGGAGTCGGGGGCGGCCCCGTCCTCGCCGTGGCGGGCGAGCCAGTCCTGGACGTCCGCGCGCCGGATCCGGCGGTGGCTGCCCCGGTACTGCACGGGGAGGACGCCCTCCGTGGTGAGGTTGCGCAGATAGGTGGCCGAGATGCCGGCGAGCGCGGCCGCCTGCGAGGTGGTCAGCAGGTCCCCGGGGTCCGCCGGCGGCTCCGCGGCGGAGGTCACCGCGGCGGACGTCACCGTGACGGTCTCCCCGCGGGTCATCCGGGAGAGGAGGTCCACGACGGCGTCGCGCGCCCCCTCCGGCAGGCGCAGGGAGGTGCCGTCCACGAAGACCGTCACGTCCCGGGCCTCGAGGGCGTCCGCGAGCCGCTCGGCCTCCCGGCCGCTGAGTCCGGGGGTGGTCGTCGCTGGGTGCTGGGTCATGGGCCCATTGTTCCAGCACCGCCCCGTCCCCCTCCGCCGGCGGCGGACCGGGCTCGGTCCGTCCCGCGCCGCCAGCGGAGGACGGCGAGCCACAGCAGCACCCCCGCCAGGCCCATCGTGCCGGGCACGAGCACGGGGGACGGCCCGACGGCCCCGCTGGTCGCCGCCCACAGCCGGGCCGCGCCCGACATCGCGTCCCAGGCCTCGGCGTACCGCGGGTCCAGCGGTCCGGCCCGCAGGTTCGCCAGGACGTGCTCGTAGACGCCGTAGGCGCTGCCGAGCACGGAGACGACCGCGGCGCCCCGCACGGTGCGCGCCGTCCCGGTGGTGCGCCGCACCAACCACGCCACGGCTCCGAGCAGCAGCACGGCCAGCACCGCCCACGGCACCAGCTGGGCGGGTCCCTGCCAGTGCCGCAGCATCGCCAGCTCGGTCAGGGCGCCGAGAACCGTGCCGATCCCCAGCAGGGTCAGGACCCGGCGGTAGACCGAGACCAGGCGTGCGTCGTCGGTGCGGGCCCCTGCGGTCTGCGGTGCGGTGCTCATGGCACCACGGTCTACCGGACACGCCTTGGAGAATCCCGGGGGGCCCACCGCCCGGGCGGCCTGCCGGCAGGTGACCCCTACCACACCCGGCGGGCGGTCCGGGCCCGGCACGACCGGCGTGCCCGAGCCGATAGAATGGCTGACGTTCGCCGGATCCCGGCCCGCTGCTCGACCCTCAGGAGTTCCCCGATGGCCCGCATTGTTGTCGACGTCATGCCCAAGCCCGAGATCCTCGACCCGCAGGGGAAGGCGATCGCCAACGAACTGCCCCGCATCGGCCTGGACGGCTTCGCCGGTGTCCGGCAGGGCAAGCGCTTCGAGCTGACCGTCGACGGCGAGGCCACCGAGGACGCGCTGGCCCAGGCCCGCGAGGCCGCGGAGAAGCTGCTCTCCAACCCCGTCATCGAGGACGTCGTGCGCGTGGCCGTGCTCGACGAGACCGAGGAGAACTGAGCATGGCCGGTCTCGAGACCCCCCTCATCGCGGACCTCTCCGGCCCCGCGCCGGACGCTGGGCTCGCCGGAGCGCGCGTCGGCGTCGTGACCTTCCCCGGCACCCTCGACGACCGCGACGCGGCGCGCGCCGTGACGCTGGCCGGGGGCACCCCCGTCCCCCTCTGGTACGCCGACGAGGACCTGCAGGGCGTCGACGCCGTGATCCTGCCCGGCGGCTTCTCCTACGGCGACTACCTGCGCGCCGGGGCCATCGCCCGGTTCGCCCCCATCATGGCGCCGATCATCGACGGCGCGAACGCCGCGGGCACCTCCGGGTCCGCCCCGCTGCCGGTCCTCGGGATCTGCAACGGCTTCCAGATGCTCACCGAGTCGCACCTGCTGCCGGGTTCCATGATCAAGAACGAGCGCCTGAAGTTCCTGTGCCGGGACCAGCGCCTGCGCGTGGAGAACAGCACGACCGTGTGGACCACCGAGTTCGAGCAGGGCCAGGAGATCGTGGTCCCGCTCAAGAACCAGGACGGCCAGTACGTGGCGGACGAGCGGACCCTCGACGCCCTCGAGGCCGAGGGCCGCGTGGTCTTCCGCTACGTCGGGGGCAACCCCAACGGGTCCCGGCGGGACATCGCCGGGATCTGCAACGCCGGCGGCAACGTGGTGGGCCTCATGCCGCACCCCGAGCACGCGGTCGAGCCGGGCTTCGGCGCGGACTCCTCGGCCTCCGGCGAGGTCGGCATGCGCGACGGCACGGACGGGCTGGGCCTGTTCGTCTCCGCCCTCAAGGCACTGGTCAAGTAAGGGACACCGAGCACTCCATGAGCGACAAGCACTTCAACCTGGACACCGTCGAGCACGCGACGGCCACCCCCGACACCGAGCTGCCCTGGGCCGAGCTGGGCCTCAAGGACAACGAGTTCGAGGAGATCAAGAAGATCCTCGGCCGCCGGCCCACCGCCGCGGAGCTCGCCATGTACTCGGTCATGTGGTCCGAGCACTGCTCCTACAAGTCCTCCAAGGTCCACCTGCGCCAGTTCGGCGAGAAGGTCACCGAGGAGATGAAGAAGGACCTGCTGGTGGGCATCGGCGAGAACGCCGGCGTCACCGACCTCGGGGACGGCTGGGCCGTGACCTTCAAGATCGAGTCCCACAACCACCCGTCCTACGTGGAGCCCTACCAGGGCGCCGCCACGGGCGTCGGCGGGATCGTGCGCGACATCATCTCGATGGGCGCCCGGCCCGTGGCCGTCATGGACCCGCTGCGCTTCGGGGCGATCGACCACCCGGACACCGCCCGCGTGGTGCACGGCGTGGTGGCGGGCGTGGGCGGCTACGGCAACTCCCTGGGCCTGCCCAACGTGGGCGGGGAGGTCGTCTTCGACTCCTGCTACCAGGGCAACCCGCTCGTCAACGCGCTCGCCGTGGGCGTGATGCGCCACGAGGACATCCGCCTCGCCAACGCCTCCGGCGTGGGCAACAAGGTGGTGCTGTTCGGCGCCCGCACCGGCGGCGACGGCATCGGGGGCGCCTCCGTGCTCGCCTCGGAGTCCTTCGACGACGCCAAGCCGTCCAAGCGGCCGGCCGTCCAGGTCGGCGACCCGTTCGCGGAGAAGGTGCTCATCGAGTGCTGCCTCGAGCTGTTCAAGGGCTCCCTCGTGGAGGGCATCCAGGACCTGGGGGCCGCGGGCATCTCGTGCGCCACCTCGGAGCTGGCCTCCAACGGGGAGGGCGGCATGCACGTGGACCTGACCCAGGTGCTCCTGCGCGACCCCACCCTGACCCCGGGCGAGATCCTCATGTCGGAGTCCCAGGAGCGCATGATGGCGGTCGTGACCCCCGAGAAGGTCGCCGCCTTCGAGGCCGTGATGGACAAGTGGGACGTCGAGCACTCCTGGATCGGCGAGGTCACCGGCACCGGCCGGCTCGTGATCGAGTGGGACGACGAGGTCATCGTCGACGTCGACCCCCGCACCGTCGCCCACGAGGGCCCCGTCTACGACCGGCCGTACACCCGGCCCGCGGACCAGGACCGGCTCCAGGCCGACCGCTTCGCCGGATCCCCGGCCGACGCCGGGCGACCCTCGGGCGCGGAGCTCAAGCACGCCGTCCTCGAGCTCATGGCCTCCCCGAACCTCTGCGCCAAGGACTGGGTCACCGACCAGTACGACCGCTACGTGCAGGGCAACACCGCCATGGCGATGCCCGACGACGCCGGGGTGGTCCGCGTGGACGAGGAGACCGGCCTCGGCGTGGCCCTGTCCACCGACTGCAACGGCCGCTACGCCTACCTGGACCCGTACGCCGGCGCGCAGCTGGCCCTGGCCGAGGCCTACCGCAACGTGGCCACCGCCGGCGCCCGCCCCGCGGCCGTCTCCGACTGCCTGAACTTCGGCTCCCCCGAGGACCCGGAGACCATGTGGCAGTTCGCCGAGGCCGTGCGCGGGCTCGCCGACGGCTGCCAGCAGCTGGGGGTGCCCGTGACGGGCGGCAACGTCTCCCTCTACAACCAGACCGGCGGCGTGGCCATCCACCCGACGCCCGTGGTGGCGATGCTGGGCGTGCTCGACGACGTCCGGCGGCGCACGCCGTCGGGCTGGCGCGAGGACGGCCAGGCGATCTACCTGCTCGGGACCACCCGGGACGAGCTGGACGGCTCCGAGTGGGCGAACCTGCGCGGGCACCTCGGCGGGCTCCCCCCGGCCGTGGACCTCGCCCAGGAGAAGCTGCTCGGCGACCTGCTGATCAACATGTCCCGCGACGGCATGATCGACGCCGCGCACGACGTCGCCGAGGGCGGCCTCGCGGCGACCCTCGCCGAGATGGCGCTGCGCTTCGACACCGGTGCGCGCATCGGGCTGGGCGAGGTGTGCGAGCGCGACGGCGTGGACCTGTTCACCATGCTCTTCTCCGAGACCCAGGGACGGGCCGTGGTGGCCGTGCCGCGCAGCGAGGAAGTACGGTTCAAGGACATGTGCACCATGCGCGCCTATCCGCACACGCGGATCGGCGTGGTGGACACCGAGAACCGCGCGCTGGACGTGCAGAGCGAGTTCGGCATCGGCCTGGACGAGCTCCGCACCGCGCACGAGGGCACGCTGCCGAAGCACTTCGGCTGATCCGCCGGGGGCGGATCCCCGCCCCCGGCACCCCGCTCCACGGATCCACCCAGTCCACCCTCGGCACCCGGACCCGCAGAAAGCAGCACCAGCATGACTGAGGACCTCGAGGCCCAGCGCCCCGCACCCGTCCTGGAGACGGAACGGCTCCTGCTCCGCCCCTTCACTGCCGAGGAGCTCGACGCCGTGGCGGCCGGCGAGCACGGCGCCCACTTCGCCCACGGCTTCCCGACCGCCGAGGACATGGACTTCGCCCGCGAGTCCCTCATGGCCGGGGGCTACTTCTTCACGGAGTCCGTGTACGCGCGGATGGCCGTCGTGGAGAAGTCGACCGGCGAGATCGTCGGCACGGCCGGCTTCGTGGGCCCGCCGATCGACGACGAGCTCGAGATCGTGGGCTCCCTCGCCGCGGACCGCCGGAACCTGGGCTACGCGCAGGAGGGCATCACCGCGCTGCTCGGCGTCGCGTTCGCGGACCCCGCGGTCACCGGGGTGCGCGCCAGCGTGCCCGGGGACAACGCGCCGGCCGCGCAGGTGCTCGTCGCCGCGGGCTTCGTCCACCGCGAGACCCCCGGCCCGGAGACCGACTACGTCCTGCCGCGCCCCGCGTAGACCGCGCGGCGCCGGAACCTAGACTGGCGAGGTGATCCCGGCCCTGTTCCCCTTCAGCGGCATCCCCGCGCACCTCCTCCCGGAGACCGCGACGATCGTGGTGCTGGTGCTGGGGCTGCTCATCAACCTGGTGGCCCTGGGCTGGATCCCGCACAACCGGCGGCCCTCCGTGGCCCTGGCCTGGCTGCTCGCGATCTTCCTGCTGCCCTACGTGGGGATCCTGCTGTTCCTGGCCATCGGCTCCGCCAAGCTGCCGAAGAAGCGGATGGCGATGCAGGCGAAGATGAACGACGTCATCCGCGAGAACACCCCGGACCTCCACATCCTGGGCAACACGGACGAGGAGCTGCCCGAGTGGGTGGCCTCCACCGCGGCCCTGAACTACAAGCTCGGCGCCCTGCCCATGGTCGGCGGCAACTCCTTCGAGATCCTCACCGACAACCACGAGGCGATGCGGATCATGGCGGACGCCGTGGACCGGGCCCGGGACTACGTCCACTTCGAGTTCTACATCGTGGCCATCGACGACGCCTCGCGTCCCCTCCTGGAGTCCCTGGTGCGCGCCCACCGGCGGGGGGTGCGGGTGCGGGTGCTCATCGACCACCTCGGCTCCGTGGGCTACCCGGGGTACCGGGGGATGATCAAGCGCTTCGACGAGGCCGGGCTGCCGTGGCAGCGCATGCTGCCCGTCCGGCCGTGGAAGGGCGAGTGGCAGCGGCCCGACCTGCGCAACCACCGCAAGATCCTCGTGGTCGACGGCTCCCTGGCCTACACGGGTTCGCAGAACATCATCCACCGCTCCTACAACAAGCGCCGGAACCGCCGGAAGGGGCTCGAGTGGAAGGACCTGATGCTCGAGTGCACCGGTCCCGTGGTCGCCGAGCTCAACGCCCTGTTCACGAGCGACTGGTACTCCGAGACCGGCGACCTCCTGCTCGACGAGGCCGCCCGCGACCTCCCGGACACCCAGGGGCCGGTCTTCGCCCAGGTCGTGCCCTCCGGCCCCGGGTTCGAGACGGAGAACAACCTGCGCCTGTTCAACCATCTGATCTACAACGCCAACGAGCAGATCGTCATCGCCAGCCCGTACTTCGTCCCGGACGAGTCGCTGATGCACGCGCTGACCACCGAGGCGCAGTCCGGGGTGGACGTGCGGCTGTTCGTGGGCGAGACCTCGGACCACTTCCTGGCCTACCACGCCCAGAACTCCTACTACCAGGAGCTCGTCGAGGCCGGCGTGAAGATCTACCGGTACCGCTCCCCCACCGTGCTGCACGCCAAGTTCGTGCTCGTGGACGACTACGTCTCCGTGATCGGCTCGTCCAACATGGACGAGCGCTCGTTCGCCCTGGACCTCGAGGTCTCCGTGTTCATCGCGGACCGGGACTTCCGGCGGCGGATGGACGCGGTGGTCGCCGAGTTCCTCGAGGCCAGCACCCTGCTGGACTTCGACGCGTGGAACCGGCGGCCGCTGTGGCACAAGTACGCCGACAACGTGGCCCGGCTGACCTCGGCCCTGCTCTGAGGGGCCGAGCCCCCGCTCAGACCTCCAGGACGCCGCGCACGATCGAGTCCCCCGAGTGCGTCGGGTCGCCGTCGATCGGCTCGTTCGAGACGTCCACGACCGGGAACTCGCCGACGTCCAGGTTCTCGGGCAGCACGAACACGGCCTCGTCCCCTGCCATCACGCCGAGGCTGACCATCCGCTGCGCGTCGGGGGCGAGCAGCCAGACCTCCTTGAACCCGTCCACGTCGGCGGGGTCGGTCCGCACCACCAGCTGACGGGTCCCGTCCGGGCGCTCGTCCACCTCCGCCGAGCCGCGGGCGGTGTAGCCGGCGAGGGGCTCGAGCTCCGCCGTGGCCAGCACCGTGGGGTCCGGCTCAAGGCCCAGGCGCTGCGCGCCCCAGACCGAGACGCCGCCCACGAGCAGCGCCGCGGCGGCCGCGGCTTTTCGAAGAGGTTTTAATGCAAGGAGNGTCGAGGTCGACGACGGTCGCCCCGCCGCGCCCTGCGCCGTCGTCGCCCCGCGGGCCGGCCGCGGAGCCCGTGGGGGCGCCGACGGTGCCGGCGCTGTCCTCGGCGGCGGTGTCGCCGCGGGCGCCGTCCCGGGTGCCGGCGAGCGGATCCGCCGCGACCTCGTCGGAGAGGCCCAGCTCGGCGTGGATCGCAGCCCAGACCCCGGGGCCGGGCGCCGTCACGGCGGGCGCCTCGGCCCGGGCGGCGTGCACGACGCGCTGCAGGGACGCGAGCTCGGCCGTGCAGTCCGCGCAGGAGGCGACGTGCTCCCGGCTCTGGGGGTCGAGGGCCTCACCCAGAGCCAGGAGCGTCAGCGACTCCTCACTCAGGTGTGCCATGACCGTCTCCCAATCGTGTTCGTAGGTTCGTGAGGCCGCGCCTCAGATGACTCTTGACCGTGCCGAGGGGCAGGTCCAGGTGCTGTGCGATCTGCTGGTGCGTGAGCTCCTCGTAGAACGCCAGCGCCATGATCGTCGACTTCGGGGGCCCGAGCCGCTCGACCTCCGCCCGCACCACGAGCCGGTCCACCAGCAGGTCCGACTCCTCGTGCCGCGGCTCCCGGTCGGTGCGCACCGCGTCCGCCTGGCGCCGCTCCGCCTCGCGGCCGGCGGTCCTCGCGGCGTCGGCGATGCAGTTGCGCGCGATCCCGATGAGCCAGGCGGGGGCCGAGGAGTGCTCGGGGCGGTAGCCGGACCGGTACTTCCACGCCCGGATGAAGACCTCCTGCACCACGTCGTCGGCACCCGCGGCGTCGCGCAGCGCCCGGAGGGCGAGACCCCGGATGACCCCGGCGCAGTGCCGGTACGCGGCACTCAGCGCCTGCTCGTCCCCCGCGGCGAACGCGGCGTCGAGCTCGGGTCCCCAGTCCGGGGGCGGCGGCGGCATCGTGGAAGGACTCCTCGTGGGGCGGAGGTCGTGGTCGCGGGCGGCCGGGCGGTGCCCGGGCGCACGAGTCCTGCCCAGCCTAGTGGACACCGGCCATCCGGTCATGCGCCTCTCGCCTCCCTCCGCCGCTCAGGGCACCGGGACCGCCCGCAGCACCACGTTGTCCTCGTAGTCCCCGATCTCCTCGAGCCACTCCCCGCCGCACGTCACGAGGTGGAGCACCGGCTCGCCGGTCCGGCGGAACAGGTCCGCCTCCGCGAGGGACTTCTTGTGCACGTGCTGGACGGACTCGGTGCGGTAGCGCTGGACGCTCCCGTCCGCGCGCTCCACGCGGACCTCCGCCCCGACCGGCACGTCCTTGAGCTGCGCCATCGGCGTGACCTCGGTGAGGGTGTCGACGTGGCCGGCGACGACCGCGGCGCCCTCGTCCGCCCCGGGGGACGGACCGTACCGGTACCAGCCCAGCTCCACGTGGTTGTCCGGGATGGTCATGGCCCCGTTGTCCTCGACCCCCACCGGGACCACCGGCATGTCGATCGGGGAGCCGTCCACGACCACCCGCACGGGGGCGGGGACCTTCTCGGCGGGCGCCTGGGTGGCGGGAGCGACCGGGATCTCCGCGGGTGCCGCGGCGGACTGCGCCGGGGCCTCCGCGGAGACCGGACGGTCGAGGCCGGCGAGTGCCGGCACCGCCTCCTCGCCCTGGTACGGTCCCGCCGCCAGGGAGTTCGCGGGCGGCACGGCCCCGCTCTCCGGGAGAGCGGTGACGGCCGCTGCCGCGAGCAGGGACACCGAGGCGACCGCCCCGGCACCCACCGCCGCCAGACGACGACGACGGGTGCCGGGAGTTGTCGGTCCGGGCGCGCGGTGGGCCGCAGCCTGCCGCGCACCCGGACCGTGCCTGTCAGGACCGCTCACTACCGGCGGTTCCCCGCGAGCACCCGGCGGGCACCGTACGCCGCGCCGATCAGCCCGAGCGCACCGGCGGCCGCGAGGCCGGCGGTCAGCATCGTGCGCTGCTCCTGGGCCGCGAGGCCGGACTGGCCGCCCGGCACGGCCTCGGGCGCCTGCTCCATGCCCTCCAGGGTCTGGACGGCGAGGTCCAGGTTCCCGGCCTCGAGGGAGCCCCACGCGTACACGATGTTGTGGGTGCCCTCGGCGAGCTCGAGATCGGCGGGGCCGATGACGGGCTCGGTGGTGCCCGCGGCGGCCACGGACGCCGAGACCGTGCCGGCGTCGACCGGGAGGGTCTCCTCGTTCGGGTTCTCGAGCCCGGTGATGATCGCCTGGTCGCCCGCGAGGACGTCCACGGCCGGGGCCGCGGCCACGTGCCGGACGGTCAGGTGCGACTTCCCGGCCTCGATCTCGGACATGTCGTTGGTGAACAGGGCGGCCGTGGGGCTGCCCTCGGCGTCGAGGTGGGCCGCGGCCGTGTAGCTCATCCCGGTCTGCAGGTCGGCGGTGACGGGACCGATGATCGGCTCCGAGGCGTCGGCGGCGTCGGGGGCCGTGATGGCCAGGTCGTAGCTGCCGGCGGGCAGCTCCAGCGGGCCGGCCAGGGTGCCCGGCTCGAAGTCGTCGAGGGTGAGTTCACCGTTGACGTAGACGTCCACGACGGTGTCGGGGACGCCGTGGAGCACGGAGAGCTCGGCGTGCTCGGCGGCGAACGCCGGGCTCATGCTGAGGGCACCGGCACCGAGGCCGAGGACTGCTGCGGCGGAAAGGGTCTTGCGCATGGTAACTGCTCCTTGAACGGGCTCCCTGGCGGAAGCGGAATCGACCTTGCACCCGTACTACCGCCGTGGACCCCTCCGTGGATGCAGCAGGTCACATTTTTTCCGGGAAGTTTTTCCGGGCCCGTTCCGCACCACCATGAAGAGGGCGGCGCCGTAGCCCGCGCGGCGATCCCGCTGCTCCGGGCCTCCGGACGGGGAGCGATCGTCAACGTGGCCTCCGAGGCGGCCCTGCGCGGCTCCGCCGCGGGCGCGGCCTACACCGCCTCCGAGCACGCCGTGGCCGGGCTGACGAAGAGCACCGCCCTCACGCACGCCGCGGACGGCATCCGCACCAACGCGGTCGCCCCCGGTGCCACGGCCACGGCAGAGCAGGTCGCCGCCGTCATCGCCTTCCTCGCGAGCGACGACGCCTCCAACGTCAACGGCGTGATCATGCCCTCGGACGGCGGCTGGTCCGCGGTGTGACGCACCGCGCGGGGTCCTTGCCCCCGCGCGGTGCGCGGCTCACTCCTCCTCGAGCGTGGAGACCTCCTGCGGCTCGTCGAGGACGACCTCCTGGTCCTGCTCCACGAGGTCGTCGGGGTTCGCCTCGAGGGAGGACGCCTCCGAGCGGTCGGGCGCGTGCACCGGAGCCTCCTCGTCCTGGTCGTCGAGATCCTGCTGATCGGCGTCGATCGACTGCTCGAGCCGGTCGGCCTCGTCGTACTCGGGTACGTCGCTCATGACTGCCTCCTGCGTCGTGGGACCTGCGGGACCACCGGCCGTGGGGCCGGTCGTGTGCCTCCGACCCTACTCGTCGGGTCGTCTGTTCCCAGCCCCCTGGTGGTCGGATAACGTGGTCTGCACCACAGGAAGCACCGCTCAACAGCAGGAGTTGTCGATCATGACGAGCCGATTCCACCGCTACGCCGAACTGTTCAAGAGCAAGGGCCCCTGGTGCACCGTGTACACGGACATCAGCACCGGCACCGTCGACTCGCTGCACGCCATCGACGTGCTTCCGGAGAACATCTGCCGAGAGCTGGAGCGCCAGGGTGCGAGCAAGGCCGACCTCGCCGCGGTGGAGGCCGCCGTGCGCCCGGCCGAGGGCGTGCCGGACCCGGTGTGCCGGTACCTGCTGGTGCGCGGAGGCACCGTGGAGATCGACGAGGTCCTCCCCGGGCCCCGGGCCGGCAGCGGTGTCGTCCAGGTGGAGGACGTCCCCGATCTCACTCCCCTGTTCCGGCACCGCCCGGACGACTTCCCGTACGTGGTCGCCGAGGTGGGCCGGGACGGCGGCGAGATCTGCCTCCAGCACGCCAGCCGCGTCCGGGCCGCGGACGAGCAGCAGATCGAGGGCGAGACCGAGCACCTGAAGAAGTTCCCCGGGGGCGGCTGGTCGCAGGGGCGCTGGCAGCGGCACACGGAGGACGTGTGGCGGCGCAACACCGAGCAGGTGGCCGAGCAGATCGACAAGGTCGTGGCCGAGAGCGGGGCCCAGCTCGTCGTCCTGGCCGGGGACCTGCGGGCCCGGGGCCTGGTCGAGGAGCAGCTGTCCAAGGCGAGCCGGGGGATGCTGAGCGTCGTGGACGCCAACACCCGGGCGGAGGGCAGCAAGTCCGCCGACTTCGACCACCAGGTCGAGGAGCGCGTGGCGGAGGTCGTGGCGCACCGCCAGCAGGCGCTGCTCGAGCGGCTCGCCGAGCAGCAGGGACGCGCGGACCCCACCGCCGTCTCGGGGATGGCGCCCGTGGTCTCCGCCCTGCAGCAGGCCCAGGCGGAGACGCTGCTGATCGACGACACCCACCTGGACACGGAGCAGCAGCTCATCGCCCTGGACGCCGAGCCGTGGATCGCCCTGGAGGAGTCGGAGGCCGTGGGCGCCGGCGTGCTGGGCCGGGTCTCCGCCGACGCCGCGCTGGTGCGCGCCGCGGTGCTGACCGACGGCCGCCCCGTCTTCGTGCCGCCGGGGGCGCTGCCCCACGGCACGGACGTCGCGGCCCTGCTGCGCTGGAGCGCCGCACCGGCGTCCTGACCCGGCACGGACGAGGGGCCCCCGCACGCGGGGGCCCCTCGTCCGTGCCCTGCCCCGTGCTCTCGGCGGAGCCGCGGGGTCAGGGGACGGGGGTCAGAGGGCCAGCTGGCGGGCGGGGGTGTCCGCGGCGGAGGGCCTGCCCGCGTAGGCGCCCCGGAACGCGGCGGCGGGGTGGGTGCCGAGCACCTTGGTCTGCCCCTTGCCGTAGAGGTTCTCGCGCAGCGTGGTGCCCTCGTAGCCGGTGCGGTAGCGGCCGCGCTTCTGCAGCTCCGGCACGACCCACTCCACGAAGTCCTCGAACGAGCCCGGGGACACGTGGTAGGCGAGGTTGATGCCGTCCAGCCCGCCCTCGTCGATCCACCGCTCGAGCTCGTCGGCCACGGTCTGCGGGGACCCGACGATCGGCACGCCCATGCCGCCCATCGAGATGTGCTTGGCGACCTCCTTGATCGTCCACTTCTTGTGCGGGTCGGCCGTGGTGAAGGGGGTCAGGAAGGACTGGATCGAGTCGGTCTTGATGTACTCCAGGACGTCGTTCTCGTCGTAGCGGCCCAGGTCCAGCCCGGACCAGCCGCCCACGAGGCCCAGCGCGCCGTCGGTGTCCGCGTACCGCTCGTAGTCGCGGCGCTTCTGCTCGGCCTTCGCGTCGGTCTCGTCGACGATCACGTGCAGCATGGCGAAGATCTTGAGGTCGTCCCGGTTCCGCCCGCCGGCCTCCGCCTCGTCGCGCAGCTTGTCGGTCACCACCCGGGTCAGGTCCGGGCGGATGCCGCCCACGAACACCGCCTCCGCGTGGCGGCCGGCGAACGCCCGCCCGCGGGAGGAGGCCCCGGCCTGGAAGATCAGCGGCGTGCGCTGCGGGGACGGCTCGGTCAGCCCGATGCCGGGGACGTCGAAGTACCTGCCGTGGTGCTGGATCGGGTGGACGAGCGCCGGGTCGGCGAAGACCCCGTTGACCCGGTCGCGCCGGACCGCGCCGTCCTCCCAGGAGCCCTCCCAGAGCTTGTAGCAGACCTCCATGAACTCCTCGGCGATCTCGTAGCGCTCGTCGTGGGAGATCTGCTCCGTCAGCCCGTGGTTCTCGGCGGCCGACTTCAGGTAGGACGTCACCACGTTGAAGCCCATCCGGCCCTTCGTGAGGTGGTCGAGGGTCGCGAACTTCCGGGCGAGCGGGTACGGCTGCTCGTAGGTGATCGCGCTCGTCACGCCGAAGCCGAGGTGCTTCGTCACGGCCGCCATCGCGGAGATCTGCATGAAGGGGTCGTTGACCGGGATCTGGGTGGCGTCCCGGATCACCGGGGCCGCGGAGTTCTGGTAGACGTCGTAGTACCCGACGACGTCCGCGAGGAACAGCGCGTCGAAGAGCCCCTTCTCCAGGACCTGGGCGACGTCCGTCCAGTACTCGATCGTGTTGTACTCGTCCGCCCGGGAGCGGGGGTGCTTCCACAGACCGGGGGCCTGGTGGCCCACGCAGGTCATGTCGAAGGCGTTCAGGGCGATGCGCTTGCTCATGGGGTGTTCCTCCCGGGTCGATGCCGACCCGCGCCCGTGCGTCGTGGAGACCTGCCCGCGGGTCCGACGCACTGGTGGGCGCCGTACTTGCCGCGGAGCACGTGCACCGCGGCCCGATGTTCATCTGGGGCACCCCGCTACGGGAGAGGGTTGCCGCCCGACCAGCCAGAGCTTCGTGTCGGGACTCGTCATCGTCGTCGGGGGACAGCTTAGCGGGTGGCCCCTGACCGGGTGCAACCCCTGTGCGGTCCCGCCGCACGGGGACGGTCCCGGCCCGCATCGGGCCTGCGCCCACCCGGTTCGGGCGGCTCCGCCGGGTCGCTCAGCCGGGTCTTTCAGCCGGGCGGGGCGAGCGGCGGGGTCCGGCCCGGGTCCAGGGTCCAGCCCCGCCGGAGCAGGGACCGGAGCTCGATCAGGGGGCAGGTGTCCATGACCACGTCGAGGCCGGCCCGCTCCGCCCGGGCGGCGGCGTCCTCGTCGACGACGCCCAGCTGCAGCCACACCGCGGCGGCGCCCACGGCGATGGCCTGGTCCACCACCGCGCCGACGCGGCGGGAGTTCACGAAGCAGTCCACCACGTCGATCGGCCCCGGGACCTCGGCGAGCGTGCGGTGGCCGGGCTCGCCGTGCACTGGCTCGCCCTTCGGGTTGACCGGGACGATCGTCATGCCGAGGTCGTCCCGGATCCGCTTCGCCACCGAGTGCGCCGGACGGGCCGTGTTGCCGGTCAGCCCCACCACGGCCCACCGGCCGGGCCGTGTCATGAGGCGGTCGATGACGGCGGGGTCGTTGCGGCTCATGCCCCCAGCCTGGCACGGAACCCGTTCCCCCTCCTTCTTCCTCCGCGGGATTGCACGTGTCGGCGACCTCGCGGAGGGGGGAGGGTCAGGAGAAGAGCGGCAGGAGGTCCGCGTGCGCGCCCAGCTCCGCACGCTCCTGGGCGGTCAGCTCCGCCCGGCCGGTTCCCACGCGGGCGAAGTGCTCGTCGCTCCAGTGCTCGAGCGGTTCCCGCTCCCACAGGTCGGTGAGGACCCGGCGGACCTCGGCGAGCCCGTCCACGGCGGGACCCGGGGAGCCGTCCAGGTGCTGGATCAGGTCCAGGTGGTGGACCGTGGCCTCCACCGCGAGGGTGCTCAGCAGGTCCTCGACGCGCAGCACGTGCCCCTGGGTGCGGACCGCGCCGTCGCCGCAGTGTTGCGCGGCGTGCACGAGCGCCCGGGTGGTCTCGCGGTGGAGGGCGCGCACCGGCTCCCAGTCCAGGACCATGGACGCGGCCACGCGGGTGTGGCGCCGGGCCTCGGCGGCCCCCGCGGGATCGCCGCCCCAGTCGGTCCAGTAGGTCGCGGCGTCCCGGTCGGGGCGGGCGGTGGTGGGCGTGTGCAGCGCGACCAGCCCCCGCAGGGCGTCCATCGCGCAGTGGTGGGTGAGGTCCCGGACCGACCACCCCGGGCAGCCAGTGGCGGCCCAGGAGTCGTCGTCGCCGAGCCCGTCGAGGACCGCGCCGAACGCCGCGCAGGCGTCGCGTACCAGGTCCGCCCGGGCCGGGCTTCTGCGGCTCGTCATGGGTCCATGGTGGGGCACGGAGGGCTCCCGTGCCAGCGATGTGTCGCGATCACCACGGATGCGACGGATTTGCCAGGGAACACGCCGAGGACGTTCAATTGGTGGTGTAACCATCCGGAGCGGCTGAGAGACCTGGCTCGTCGACGTCGCAGCAACCGGCACGGATCCGTCTGATCCTCCGTGCGAGGTGCTAATGCCAGGACCGATGGAGTTGATCATGAGCACTTCCCTGCTGGGCTCTGCGCCGGCCACCGCACCGGGCACCGCGAAGCGCGCCTTCTCCGTGGCCTTCGAGCACGTCGGCAAAGCCTTCCCGTCCGGCCGCGAGACCCACCACGTCCTGCAGGACGTCGACGTCACGGCCCGGCCCGGCGAGGTCCTGGCGGTCCTGGGGCCCTCGGGGTGCGGCAAGTCCACGCTGCTGCGGGCCGCGGCGGGGCTCGACACCGCCTCGGCCGGACGGGTGCTCATCGACGGCACCCCCGTGTCCGGCATCGACCCGCGCTGCGCGGTCGCCTTCCAGGAGCCCCGCCTGCTGCCGTGGCGCTCGGTGCGCGAGAACGTCCGCCTGGGCCTGCCCCGCGGACTCCCCCGGGACGAGGGGGACGCCGTGATCGACGACCTGCTGCGCCTGGTGGGGCTCACCGCGCACGCCGGCCACCGTCCCCGCGCGGTCTCCGGCGGCATGGCCCAGCGCGCGTCCCTGGCCCGGGCCCTGGCCCGCAATCCCGGGGTCCTGCTGCTCGACGAGCCCTTCGGCGCGCTCGACGCCCTGACCCGCCTGAAGATGCAGGACCTGCTGCTCACGATCCACGCGGCCCAGCCCACCACCGTCCTGCTCGTCACCCACGACGTCGACGAGGCGCTGCAGCTCGCGGACCGGATCGTGGTCCTGGGCCGGACCGGGCCCACCGCCCCCGCCTCGATCAGCACGATCCTCGCCGTCCCCGGCGAGCGCCCCCGGGACCGGGCCTCCGAGGTCCTCGCCGAGCTGCGCGTGCAGCTCCTCGGCCACCTCGGCGTCGACACCCACCACCCCGCGACCCGCTGACGCGGCCCACCCCCACCCCGACTCCCCTCCCCGGACCAGCGGCGGCACCCGCCCGCGCCGCCCGGCACCGTCCGTCCACCACGAAAGGCTCCGCCATGCCCCTGCCCCAGCGCTCCGTCCGCACCGTCCCCGCACTCGCCGCCGTCCTGGCCCTCGGCCTGACCGGGTGCATGGCCGGTGAGGGCTCCGGTGAGCCGCCCGCGGAGGCCGCCGGGGACGGCACCGTCCGCGTGGACTGGGCCACCTACAACCCGCTCTCCGTGGTGATCAAGGAGAAGGGCTGGCTCGAGACCGCGTTCGCCGAGGAGGGCATCGAGGTGGAGTGGGTGCAGTCCGCCGGGTCGAACAAGGCCAACGAGGCGCTGCGTGCGGAGGCGGTGGACATCGGCTCCACCGCGGGCTCCGCGGCGCTGCTGGCCCGCAGCAACGGCACCCCGATCCGGGTGATCGACCTCTACTCGCAGCCGGAGTGGTCCGCCCTGGTCACCACCGCCGGCAGCGAGGTGCAGGAGGTCGCGGACCTCGAGGGCCGCACCGTGGCCGCGACCAAGGGCACCGACCCGTACTTCTTCCTGCTCCAGGCCCTCGACGAGGCCGGGGTGGACGCCGGGGACGTCACGATCCAGAACCTGCAGCACGCCGACGGCCGCGCCGCCCTGGAGAACGGCCAGGTGGACGCCTGGTCCGGGCTCGACCCGATCATGGCCGCCGCGGAGGAGAACGGCGCGGAGCTGTTCTACCGCAACGTCGACTTCAACACCTACGGCTTCCTCAACGCCCACGAGAGCTTCCTCGAGGAGCAGCCCGAGGCCGCCCAGACCGTGGTGGACGTCTACGCCTACGCCCGGCAGTGGGCGCAGGAGAACACGGAGGAGACCGCGCAGCTGCTCGCCGAGGCGGCCGGGATCGAGCTGTCCGTGGCCGAGAAGGTGCTCGAGCGCACCAACCTGGACATCGACCACGTGCCGGGCGACGAGCAGCTGGCGGTCCTCGAGAAGGTCGGGCCGATCTTCGTGGAGTCCGACGACGTGGCCGGCCAGGAGCAGATCGACGAGGCGCTCGGGAGCATCGTGGAGAGCTCCTACGCCGAGAACGCCGACGCCTCCCGCGCGGCCGAGCTGGTCGGGGCCGGGCAGTGACGCAGCCACTGGCCCCCGCCGAGGAGGCGCAGCGTCTCGAGGACGCCCCCGCCGCGGCCCCCCGGCGGCGGCCGCTGCTGCGCACCGGGCTGGGCCTGCTGCTGCCCGCCGCGCTGCTGGTGCTGTGGCACGTGCTGTCCACCGCCGGGATCTTCAGCGCCGTGCAGCTGCCGGCCCCGCTCGCGGTGCTCGAGGCCGGGATCGGCCTGCTGGCCGGCGGGGACCTGTGGACCCACGTGGGCATCTCGACCCAGCGCGTGCTGATCGGCTTCCTGATCGGCGCCGGGCTCGGCCTCGTGGCCGGGTCCTTCATCGGTCTCTCCCGCTGGGGCTCCACGCTGGTGGGCCCCACGATCGGGGCGTTCCGCGCGGTGCCGTCCCTGGCGTGGGTGCCGCTGCTGCTGCTGTGGATCGGTCTCGGCGAGGACTCCAAGGTCACGCTGGTGGCCATCGGCGCGTTCTTCCCGGTCTACACCACCGTCTCCGCGGCCCTGCAGCACGTGGACCGCAATCTCATCGAGGCGGCGCGGGCGTTCGGGCTGCACGGGCTGCGCCTGCTCACCACGGTCCAGCTGCCGGCCGTCATGCCGTCGGTCATCTCGGGGCTGCGCCTGGCCCTGGCCCAGGCGTGGCTGTTCCTCGTGGCCGCCGAGCTGCTGGGCGCCTCCATGGGCCTGGGCTGGCTGCTCACCGACTCGCAGAACAACGGCCGCACCGACCGCCTGCTCCTCGCCATCGTGCTGCTCGCGGTGCTCGGCAAGGCGACGGACGCGCTGCTGGGAGTCTTCGAGAAGTGGGCCGCCAAGAAATGGGCCTGACACGTGCGCCTGGCACAGTGGAACCGTCGTCCGTGCCGGCCGGAAAGGACAGCAGCACCGTGAGCTTCAGCTGGAGCGACCCCTCCTCCCCCACCCCCAATCCCGCCCTGGTCTCGGACGAGGCCCGGATCGCCTTCTGGGAGGCGCAGGCGTCGCGCCTCGACTGGGCGCGGCCGTGGACCACCGCGCACCGCTTCGAGGCCCCGCGGCGGCTCGGGACGGACGAGCAGGGCGGCCCCACCTGGTCGGTCCCGGAGATCGCGTGGTTCGAGGGCGGCAGGCTCAACGTGGCCCACAACTGCGTGGACCGCCACGTCGAGGCCGGCCGCGGCGCCCACGTGGCCCTGTACTTCGAGGGGGAGCCCGGGGACCGGCTGGTCTACACCTACGCCGACCTGCAGCGGGAGGTCTCCCGCGCCGCCAACGCCCTGCTCGCCCTGGGCGTGGAGCAGGGCGACCGGGTGGTGATCTACCTCCCCGTCATCCCGGAGACCGTCATCATCACGCTGGCCTGCGCCCGCATCGGCGCGGTGCACTCCCTGGTCTTCGGCGGGTTCTCCGCCGAGGCGCTGCGCTTCCGCGTCGAGGACACCGGCGCCAAGGTCCTCGTGACCACGGACGGGCAGCACCGGCGCGGCGCCGTGGTGCCCGTGAAGGCCGTGGCCGACGAGGCCTGCAGCGGTGACAACGCGGTCGAGCACGTCGTCGTCGTGCGCCGCACCTCCCGGCCCGGGCGCACGGACCTGCCGCGGGGCACCCGGGGGACGCACTCCAAGGAGGAGGACGCGGTCCCGTGGACGCGCGGGCGGGACGTGTGGTGGCACGAACTGGTCGCCGAGCAGTCCGACGTGCACGTGCCCGAGGCGTTCGACGCCGAGACGCCGCTGTTCATCATCTACACCTCCGGGACCACCGGACGGCCCAAGGGCCTGGTGCACACGATGGGCGGCTATCTCGTACAGACCGCCTACACTCACGCGCTGCTGTTCGACCTGCTGCCCGACGTCGAGGACGAGGACGGCGCACTGCGCCCGGACGAGCTGGCCACCGTCAACGACCCCGCGAAGGTGGACTCGACCGTCCACTGGTGCACCGCGGACCTCGCGTGGGTCACCGCGCACACCTACGAGATCTACGGGCCGCTGGTCAACGGCGTGTCCGAGGTGATCTACGAGGGCACCCCGAACACCCCGCACTGGGGCCGGCACTTCGAGGTGATCGAGCGCTACGGGGTCACCGCCTACTACACGGCGCCCACGCTGATCCGCTCCCTGATGGGCGCGTTCCCCAAGGGCGTCCCGCCGCTCTACAACCTCAACTCGATCCGGCTGCTCGGCTCCGTGGGCGAGTCGATCAACCCCGAGGCCTGGCGCTGGCTGCGCGCGCAGCTGGGCAGGGACGAGGTGCCGTTCGTGGACACGTGGTGGCAGTCCGAGACCGGCGCCACCGTGATGTCCCCAAGGCCGCACGACCCCCAGTTCGCGCCCCCGGGGACGTTCGACGACGGAGCCCCGCGCACCGCGCTCAAGCCCGGCTGCGCGACCCGGGCGGTCCCGGGGATCTCCACCCGCGTGGTCGACGAGGCCGGGGAGACGGTCCCGCCCGGGGTGCAGGGCTTCGTGGTGGTGGACCGGACCGGCCCCTCGATGGCCCGCACCGTGTGGGGCGACCCGCAGCGCTACCTGTCCTCCTACTGGGAGTCCTACGCGGAGCAGGGCTGGTTCCTGGCCGGGGACGGCGCCCGCTACGACGAGGAGGGCGACATCTACATCCTGGGGCGGGTCGACGACGTCATCAACGTCTCCGGGCACCGGCTGTCCACCATCGAGATCGAGTCGGCGCTCGTCACCCACCCGTGGGTGGTGGAGGCCGGCGCGGCACCGGTGCGCGACGAGCTGACCGGGCACGCGGTGCTCGCCTACGTGGTGCTGACCCCCGAGGCCGCCCGGGTCCCGGCGGAGGAGCTGACCGCTGCCCTGCGCGAGCACGTGGCGCACGAGATCGGGCCGATCGCCAAGCCGCGGGCGGTCGTGGCGGTCCCCGACCTGCCGAAGACCCGGTCCGGGAAGATCACCCGGCGGCTGCTCGCGCAGCTGTGGGAGGGCGCCCCCCTCGGCGACCGGTCCTCGCTGCAGAACGAGGAGTCCCTCGAGCGCATCGCCGACGTCCTGGCCGCACGGCGCTAGCCCCCGCCGCGAGGGGTCGCTTCCGGCGCTCCTCCGGCCGCGGGGGGTCGCTTTCGGTCGGAATGAGCTGCTCGCACCGGCGGAAAACGACCCCTCGCGCCGCCGCGGAGGCGGGAAACGACCCCTCGGCGCGGCTCCGTGACGGTCCGCGACCCCCTCCGCAAGGACGTTGAGACTTGTGACGTCTCAGCCCGCACCGCCCCTAGGATGAATGCCGTGAACGACTCCCCCCGCCCCGCAGGCACGGCCCGCTCCGCGCCGGACGGGCTGCTGCCCGCCCTGCCGAACACCGACCTCAAGCTCGCGATGGCCGCCTCCGGCGCCCTGTTCTCGGGCTACGTGCTGGTGCACATGATGGGGAACCTGAAGGTCTACCAGGGCGCGCAGAAGTTCGACGCCTACGCCGAGCTCCTCCGCACGGCGGGCGCCCCCGTGCTGCCGCGCGGCACGGTGCTCTGGGCGGCCCGCGGCGTGCTCGCAGCCGGCCTCGTGGTCCACACGGGCGCCGCCGCGGTGCTCACCGCGCGGTCCTGGGCGGCGAACGGGACGCTGCTGCCGCGCACCGGCCGGCGTCCGCGGGGCCGTCGTCGCTCCCCGTGGACGGTGGCGAAGCGCTCGATGCGCAGCACGGGCGGCGTGCTCGGGCTGTTCACCCTCTTCCACGTGCTCGACCTGACCCTGGGCGCCCGGCCCGCCGCGGCCCGGGGCTTCGAGCACGGCAGCGCCCACGCCAACCTCGTGGCCAGCCTCTCCCGCCCGCCGGTGGCCGCCGCCTACGCCCTGTCCATGGCGGCACTGGCCGCCCACCTGGTGCACGGCATCCCGGAGATCGCCAATGACGTGGGCGTGGGCGGTGACCGGCGCTTCCAGCGGCGGCTGCGGATCGCCGCGAACGCGTTCGGCGCCGCGGTGGCCGCCGGCAACACCACGATCCCGGTGGCCGTGCTGACCCGCGCGGTGCGCTGAGCCCCGTGGCCGCCCTTCCCCGCCTGCGGGACGACCTCCCGCGGGACGCCCTGTTGCGGGACGACGTCCTGCAGGACGACCTTCTTCGAGACGACTTTCTTCGAGACGACAAGGACCCGAGCGAGTGAGCACCTTCTCCCTGACCGTGGACGTGTGGCGCCAGCCCTCCCCGGAGGAGCCCGGGGACTTCACGGCCTACGACGTCCCGGACGCGAGCCCGGACATGACCGTGCTCGAGCTGCTCGACCGGATCAACGCGCAGCTGGAGGCCGCCGGAGAGGACCCGGTGGTCTTCGACGACGGGTGCCGCGAAGGGGTCTGCGGCAAGTGCGGGGTGACGGTCGACGGCGTGGCGCACGGCCCCGAGCGCAACGCCGCGAGCTGCATGCAGCACCTGGGGGCCTACCGGGACGGGGACCGCGTGCGCATCGAGCCGTTGCGGGCGGCGTCCTTCCCGGTCAAGCGGGACCTCTCCGTGGACAAGAAGGCGCTGCGCCTCGTGGCGAAGGCGGGCAAGTTCCCGGTGGCGATGAAAGCCCTGGCCAACGGCGGCTGCATCAGCTGCGGGGCGTGCGTGGCGTCCTGCCCCAACGGGTCCGGCCAGCTGTTCGTGGGCACGATGCTGCGGGAGCTGCCGCCGCTGGCCAAGGACGACGCCGAGCGCCGGGAGCGTTCCGCCCGGGTGATCGACGCCTCCGAGGAGCAGTTCGGGCCCTGCTCCCTGCTCGGCGACTGCGTGGAGGTCTGCCCGGCCGGGCTGCCGATCGAGAACCTCTCCGCGGTGGCGCAGGAGAACCTGCGCAACCGTTTCCCGCGCCGGAGCAGGGACGCCCCGGACCCCGGATGACCCGGCGCGGCGCGCCTTGCCGCCCGGTGACGTGACTGCTACCTTTCGGGCACGCCCCCGAGACCATGAGGTGGATCACATGAGCGAGCGCCCCGGAAAGATCGTCCCCGAGCAGGGCGAGTTCGACTACGAGCCCGACGACCGTGAACCTGCCCGCCCGGCGGCGAAGACCTGGCTCTTCCGCGGCCTCGGCCTGCTGCTGGCCTTCCTGGTCTGGTTCCTGCTCGGCGGCGCGGACGTCTCGGCCGACGCCCGGGTGGTGGGTGCGGTCGCCACGCTGATGGCGGTCTGGTGGATGACCGAGGCGGTGCCGCTGTCCATCACCTCGCTGCTGCCCATCGTGCTCTTCCCGGTGCTCACGGCGCTCACCGTGGCCGAGACGACCGCACCCTACGCCAACCCGATCGTGTTCCTGTTCCTCGGCGGCTTCCTGATCGCGATCGCCATGCAGAAGTGGAACCTGCACCGCCGGATCGCGCTGCTGACCCTGCGCCGGGTGGGCACCCACCCGCGGCAGATCATCCTCGGCCTGATGATCTCCACGGCCTTCCTCTCCATGTGGGTCTCCAACACCGCGACCACGCTGATGATGCTGCCGATCGGGCTGTCCGTGCTGACCCTGGTGGTCGAGAACAGCCGCAACGCCGGCACCCGGGCCGAGACCGAGGCCATGGGCGAGGACATCCGCGGCGGCAAGGCCATCAGCGACGTCATCGACGATCGCGACGTGCGCCTGTTCGGCGTGGCCCTGGTCCTGGCGATCGCCTGGGCCGCCACCATCGGCGGCCTCGGCACCCTGCTGGGGTCCCCGCCCAACGCCATCGTGGCCGGCTACATCAGCGACGAGCTGGACCGGACCGTGGGCTTCGCGCAGTGGATGATGCTCGGCGTGCCGATCGTGGTGGTCTTCATCGGTCTCGCCTGGCTGCTCATCACCCGCGTCATCTTCCGCTTCAACCTGGCGGAGGTGCCCGGCGGCAAGGAGCTGATCAACGAGGAGATCGCCGCCCTGGGGCCCATGAGCAAGGGCGAGAGGACCGTCCTGGCCGTGTTCGTCATCGCCGCGTTCTTCTGGATCGTCCCGGGGCTGCTGTCCGGCATCGGCACCATCGGCGAGCAGCTGCCCTGGCTGGACCTCTTCGACGACACGGTGGTCGCCATCGGCGCCGGCGTGCTGCTCTTCCTGCTCCCCGGGGACAAGCAGGGCAACATGACCCTGGAGTGGAAGGACGCAGATCGGAAGAGCGTCGTGTAGGGAAA
>NZ_AOSQ01000030.1:0-47817 GCF_000349605.1 Kocuria sp. UCD-OTCP | reverse complement strand
GCGAGGGGCTCAGCGGACCCCGGTCGCCGCGGCCTCCTCGGGAGCGGCGTCCTCGGGGGCGGCGTCCTCGGGTGTGAAGGGGTCGCCGGAGCGCGGGGCGTCGTAGAGCTCCCGGTCCAGCAGCCCCTCGCGGTGGGCGACGATCGTGGGCACCAGGGCCTGTCCCGCCACGTTGAGCGCGGTGCGGCCCATGTCGATGATCGGGTCCACGGCCAGCAGGAGGCCCACGCCGTCGAGCGGCAGGCCCAGCGTGGACAGGGTCAGGGTGAGCATCACGGTGGCGCCCGTGGTGCCGGCGGTCGCCGCGGAGCCCAGCACGGACACGAGCGCGATGAGCACGTAGTGCGTGACGTCCAGCTCGATCCCGTAGAACTGCGCGACGAACAGGGCGGCGATCGCGGGGTAGACCGCGGCGCAGCCGTCCATCTTGGTGGTGGCCCCGAGCGGCACGGCGAAGGACGCGTAGGCGCGGGGCACGCCGAGGCTGCGCTCGGTGACGCGCTGCGTCAGGGGCATGGTGCCGACCGAGGAGCGGGAGACGAAGCCCAGCTGCACGGCCGGCCACACGCCGGAGAAGTACTGCCGGACGGAGAGCCCGTGCGCCTTGACCAGGGCCGGGTAGACCACGAACGCCACGACCAGCAGGCCGGCGTAGACGGTGGCGACGAACGCCAGGAGCCCGCCCATCGAGGTCCAGCCGTACTCGAACACGGCCCGGCCGATGAGCCCGAGGGTGCCCAGCGGGGCGAGGCGGATGATCCACCAGACCACCTTCTGCACCACGGCGAGCGCGGCCCGGACCACGGCCAGGAAGGGCTCGGCGGGGGCGCCCACCTTGAGCGCCGCGATGCCGACGGCGGCCGAGACCACGAGCACCTGCAGCACGTTGAAGCCGAGGGAGGTCTGGACGGTCTCCGGGTCCACCACGGAGGAGGAGACCTGCAGGCCCAGGAAGTTGGCGGGGACCAGGCCGGTGAGGAAGCCCAGCCACGAGCCCTGCGTCCCGGTGTACGCCTCGGCGGGCGCGGCCGCGCCGCTGCCGGCGCCGGGCTGGACGACCAGGCCGAGCACCAGGCCGACCGTCACGGCGATCAGGGCGGTGATCCCGAACCACAGCAGCGTCTTCCACGCGAGCCGGGCGGCGTTGGAGACCTCCCGCAGGTTGGCGATCGAGGAGATCACCGCGGTCACGATGAGCGGGACCACGGCGGCCTTGAGCAGGCTGACGTAGCTGGTGCCGATGGTGTCCAGGGCGGTCATCAGCCAGTTGGGGTCCGTGTCGGGGTCGCCGCCCAGGGCGTCGGCCACGGTGCCCAGGACCACGCCCAGGAGGAGGGCGAGCACGATCTGCGGGCCGAAGGAGGTCATCCACCGGGGCAGCCGTCGAGTACTTTCTGCGGAAATCATGTGGCCACGATAGGGCGCAGAAATATACAACACCGAATGACGGTGACGAAATGTGACGCCGGAATGACGGAGGTCACAGGGCGAGCGCGTACCGCAGGGTGTCCAGGCCCACCGAGCCGACCCGCAGGGCGCGGGTGTGGAAGTCCTTGAGCAGGAACTCCGGGCCCGCCGCGGCGCGGGCCGCCTCCCGCGCCTGCTCCCACAGCTGCTGGCCCACCTTGTAGGACGGCGCCTGCCCGGGCCAGCCCATGTAGCGCATCCACTCGAAGCGCAGCATCGGGTCCGCCATCACGATGTTCGAGCGCAGGAACTGCCAGCCGTCCTCGGGCGTCCAGACCTCGCCGGGGCGGGCCCCGCCGAGGGCGTCCCCGAGCTCCGCGGGGATCCGGTAGCCGCAGTGGAAGCCGACGTCGAACACCACCCGCGCCGCCCGCAGCCGCTGGGCGTCCAGCATCCCCATCCGGTCCCCGGGGTCCTGCAGGTGGCCCAGCTCGTCCATGAGCCGCTCGGCGTACAGCGCCCAGCCCTCCCCGTGGCCCGAGACCCACACGCCCATCCGCCGCCACCGGTTGAGCTCGCCCGAGTTGGCGAGCGCGGTGGAGAACTGCAGGTGGTGGCCGGGAATGCCCTCGTGGTAGACGGTCGTGGTCTCCTCCCACGTGGTGAAGCTCCGGGTGCCCTCGGGCACGGACCACCACATGCGCCCGGGGCGGGAGAAGTCGGCGCTGGGCATCGAGTACCAGATCCCGCCGTCGTGGGTCGGGGCGATGCGGCACTCGAGCCGGCGCATGGGACCGGTGAGCTCGAAGTGCGTGTCCGCGAGGGCGTCCACGGCGGCGTCGGAGAGGTCCTGCATCCACGCCTGCAGCGCGTCGGTGCCGTGCAGCTGCCGCGCCGGGTCGGCGTCCAGGGCCGCCATGGCCTCGGCGACCGTGGCGCCGGGGGCGATCCGGCGGGCGAGCTGCTCCTGCTCCGCCACGATCGTGCGCAGCTGCTCCACGCCCCACGCGTAGACCGTGGCCGGGTCCAGGACGGCGCCCAGGAACTCCTGCAGGCGCAGCGTGTACACGTCCGGTCCCACCGCGTCCGTGCGGGGCGCGTCCGCGGCGAGCTCCCTGCCCAGCACGGCGGCGAGGCCCCGGTAGGCGTGCCGCGCCGCCTCGGCCGCCTCCCCGACCTGCTGCTGCAGCGCCTCGGGGACGCGGGGGCTGCGCGCCAGCCGGTCGAAGAAGCCGTGGCGCGCCGCGTAGCCGGTGCACTGCCGGGCGGCGTTGCGCAGCTGCGCCGCGGAGGCCGAGCGGCCGAGGGAGCGGGCGTGCCGCAGGCCCAGGACGTAGGAGTCCACGGCGGCGGGCACGGCGCGCAGCCGGCCGGCGAGGTGCGCCCAGTCCTCGGCGGTGCTCCGGGGCAGGTCGTCGAAGACCTCCCGGATCTCCTGCACCGGGGAGGAGATGTTGTTGACCTCCCAGCCCCGCAGCCCCTCCTCGTGCAGGAGCAGGTCCAGGCCCAGGCGCTCGCGCAGGGCGTGGCCGGTGATCCGGTCGACGTCGTCGACCGGGGCCGCGCGCTCGAGCTCCGCCAGCGTCCGGCGGGCGGCGTCGGCGTGGGCCTCCAGGCCCTCGGGCCCGAAGTCGCGGTACTCGGTCTCGTGCCCGGGAAAGCCGTGCACGGTGGCCTGGGCCGGGTCCAGCTCCATGGTGCGCGCGAACCAGCGCTCGGCCACGGCGTCCACGTCCGTGGGCTCGCGCCGCCCCGTGCCGAGGGGCGCGGGGCCGGCGCCGGTCAGGGGGTCGGGCCGTTGATCGGTCATGCACGTCACAGTAGCGCCGGGCGCTCCCTAGACTGCGGAGCATGTCCGCTGCTGCGCCGCGCGCGAACTCCGCGCCCCCCGCGACCGTCCCGGCCGGGCCCTCGGGGACCGCCGGGACCGGGCCCGCCCTGCTCGTGGTGGTCGCGGGGGTGGTGGGCGCCCTGCACGTGTGGAAGCTGGCCCCGGCGCTGCCCGTGCTCTCCGCCGAGCTCGGCCTGAGCCTGGTGCAGGGCGGGTTCCTGCTCTCCACCGTGCAGGTGGCAGGCATGCTGCTCGGCGTGGTGGTGGGTCTGTCCGGGGACCGGATCGGCCTGCGCCGGGGGCTGGTGCTCGGGCTGGGCCTGCTCACCGCGGGCTCCGTGACGGGACGGCTCTCCACGGGGTACGGCCCGCTGCTGGGCTCCCGGGTGCTGGAGGGCGTGGGGTTCATGCTCGTGTCGATCTGCGCCCCGGCCCTGATCCGGCGCACCGTGGCCCCGGCCCGGGTGTCCTTGCTGGTGGGGCTGTGGGGCTGCCACATCCCGGTCGCCGCGGCCCTCTCCCTGCTCCTCGGCGGGCTGCTCAGCGAGGCCCTCGGCTGGCGCACCTGGTGGGCGGCCGCCGCGGCCGGCTCCGCGCTCCTGGGCGTGCTGGTGCTCGCCGTGCTCCCGCCGGACCCGGCCCACACGGTGGTGCACGGGGTGCGGCAGCGCCTCGGGCTGACCCTGCGCGCACCGGGGCCGTGGCTCGTGGCCGCGGTCTTCGGGCTCTACACCGCCCAGTGGAACGGGGTGGTGCAGTTCCTGCCCTCCATGTACGCCGAGGCCGGGATCGCGGCGGGCGCCGCCGCGGGGCTCAGCGCGCTCGCCGCGGGGGTCAACGTGGTGGGCAACCTGGGCGCGGGCCGGGCCCTGCATCGCGGGGTGCGCCCCGTGGTGCTGTGGTGCACGGGCTTCGCCGTGCTGGGCCTGGCCGCCGTGGTCGCGTTCGGGATCGCCCCGCTGCTGGACGAGGGCGTGCGCTTCGGCGCCCGGTACGGCGCGGTCCTGGTGTTCTCCGCGGTGGGGGGAGTGGTGCCGACCACGGCGATCGCCAGCCTCATGCGCGTCGCGCCCACCCCCACCACGGTGGCCACCACGCTGGGCCTGGGCCAGCAGTTCAACGCCCTGGGCCAGTTCGCCGGCCCGCCCGCGGTCGCCTCGGTCGCGCAGGCGACTGGCTCCTGGGACCTGACGTGGGCGGTGACGGCGGTGCTCGCCCTGGCGGGCATCGCGGTGGCGCTCGTCGTCTCCCCGCGGATCCCCCGGGAGCCGTGACCGGGCTCCACCCGGGTCACGGCGTGCGGGTCACGGCGTGCGGGTCACGGCGTGCGGGTCACTCCTCCGGCCGGGTCCGCCGCCACGCGCCGCGGCCCGGACGCAGCTTCAGGCCCAGCCGCATCCGGCGGAACTGGTCCCGGCGCCCCGGGGAGCCCTTCGCGTCCTCCTCGCCCGCGTGCCGGCGCGCGAGCAGGACGGCCGTGACGGCGGCGATCTCCTCCGGCGTGGGGCTGCCGGCCGTGAAGCGCAGGGACGGGGTGCCCTCGGCGGGCTCACGGGAGGTCACAGCGGGATGTTCCCGTGCTTCTTGGTGGGCATCGACGCCCGCTTGTCGCGCAGGGCCCGCAGGGCCTTGAGCACCTGCACCCGGGTCTCGGACGGGGAGATCACCGCGTCCACGTAGCCCAGCTCGGCGGCCTGGTAGGGGTTGAGCAGGCTCTCCTCGTACTTGCGCACCAGCTCGGCGCGCAGCGCCTCGACGTCCTCGTCGTTGTCCGCGGCGGCCTTGAGGTCCCGGCGGTAGAGGATCTCCACGGCGCCCTGGGCGCCCATCACGCCGATCTGCGCGGTGGGCCAGGCCAGGTTGACGTCCGCGCCGAGCTTCTTGGAGCCCATCACGATGTAGGCCCCGCCGTAGGCCTTGCGGGTGATCAGGGTGACCAGCGGGACGGTCGCCTCGGCGTAGGCGTAGAGCAGCTTGGCGCCGCGCCGGATGATGCCGTTGAACTCCTGGTCGGTGCCGGGCAGGAAACCGGGCACGTCCACGAGGGTGAGGATCGGGACGTTGAACGCGTCGCAGTGGCGCACGAACCGGGCCGCCTTCTCGGAGGCCGCGATGTCCAGGGTGCCGGCGAACTGCATGGGCTGGTTCGCCACGACGCCCACGGTGTGCCCCTCGACCCGGGCGTAGCCGATCATCACGTTGGGGGCGTAGAGGGCCTGCATCTCCAGGAAGTGCCCGTCGTCGACGATCGCCTCGACCACCGCGCGCATGTCGTAGGGCTGGTTCGCGGAGTCGGGGACCAGCACGTCCAGGGCGAGGTCCTGGTCGGTGACCTCGTCCTCCTGGTCGTGGTCCACCAGGGGCGCCTCCTGCAGGTTGTTCGCCGGCAGGAACTCGAGCAGCTCGTGCACGAAGTCCAGCGCGTCCTGCTCGTCCTCGGCGAGGTACGTGGCCGTGCCGGTCGTCGCGTTGTGCTGGCGCGCCCCGCCCAGCGTCTCCATGTCCACCGTCTCGCCCGTGACCGTCTTGATGACGTCCGGGCCGGTGATGAACATGTGCGAGGTCTTGTCGACCATCACGATGTAGTCGGTCAGGGCGGGGGAGTAGGCCGCCCCGCCCGCGCACGGGCCCATGATCAGCGAGATCTGCGGGACCACCCCGGAGGAGCGGACGTTCATGTTGAAGATGTCCGCGAACATGGCCAGGGAGGCCACGCCCTCCTGGATCCGCGCCCCGCCGCCGTCGTTGATCCCGATGACCGGGCAGCCGTTGCGCAGGGCGAACTTCTGGACCTTGACGATCTTCTCCCCGTTGACCTGGGACAGCGACCCGCCGAAGACCGCGAAGTCCTGGGAGTAGACCGCCACCAGGCGCCCGTCCACCGTGCCGTAGCCGCTGACCACGCCGTCGCCGGGCAGCTTCTTCGACGCCATCCCGAAGGCGGTCGAGCGGTGGGTCGCGAGGGCGTCGAACTCCACGAACGAGTCCTCGTCCAGGAGCATCTCCACGCGCTCGCGGGCGGTGTTCTTCCCGCGGGCGTGCTGCTTCTCGACCGCCGCCTGCCCCGCGGGCACCTCGGAGCGGGCCCTGCGGTCGTGGAAGTCGGCGATCTTGCCGGCGGTGGTCGTCAGGTCGTGGGTCACAGGCACCTCGTGGTCTGGTACGCGGCCGGCCCGGCGGGCCGATCGGTCCGGTCCGGGGTGGTCAGGGGACCTGCTCACTCTAGTCCGCGGCCGCGGGGGCCTCCGTTGTAGAACTCCTACAAAATCCGTGCCCGGGTCCGGGGGACACGGGACGGTGCTCAGCCGACGCTGCCGAGGACCACCTTCCAGGGGCGGACGGTCCGCTCGGTGACCACCCCGTGGCGCACCAGCGGGTCCTCGTCGGTGAGCCGCTCCACCGCCCCGGCGTCCTCGGCGGCGAAGACCAGCAGCGCGCCGGGCGCGCCGTCGTCGTCGAAGGGACCGGACGCGAGCAGGTGCCCCTGCTCCACGAGCCCGCCGAGGTACTGGCGGTGCTCCGGCCGGCGCGCGGCCAGGACGTCGGCGGGCCCGCCGTAGACGTAGGTGACGGCGAAGGTCGTGCGGTTCTCGGCTGCGTTCACGGTGGCTCTCCCGGGGGTCGTGCCGCGGCCCCGCCCGGCCGGACGGGACCGTCCAGCCGGTTCCCGGGGAACGGGGCTACTACTGTGGATGTGGTCCGAACACTACGCGGACGGCGCCCGGCCGGACAGCACCGACCGCCCCGGCCCGTGCGGACCCGCCCGTGACGACCGACCCGTGACGACCGACCCGAGGAGCACCGTGCCCGACCCCTGCGCCGCCGACCTGCGCGAGCCCGCCCTGCTCGCGGCCCTGGCGGGCCTCGGTCTGGGGCGGATCGACGTCCTCGACGAGGTCGGCTCCACGAACGAGCACCTGACGGCCGCCGTCACCCGGCAGGCGCGCGGGCCCCGCCCGGACCGGCCGTGGACCGACCTGTCCCTCGTGCTCACCGGCCACCAGAGCGCCGGGCGCGGCCGGCTGGACCGGGTGTGGACCACCGAGCCCGGCACCGCGCTGACCTTCAGCCTCCTGCTGCGCCCGGCCGACGCGCGCGGCCGCCCGCTGCCCACCCAGCACTTCCCGTGGCTGACCCTGCTGATGGCCGCGGCCGTCGTCGACGCCCTGGACGGGCTCGCGGCGGCCGGCGCACGGATCAAGTGGCCCAACGACGTCCTGGTGGACGGGCGCAAGGCGGCCGGCCTGCTCGCAGGTCTCGTGCTGGACGGGCAGCACCCGCCGGCGGTGGTCCTGGGCACGGGCATCAACGTCGCCCAGCAGGAGCTGCCCGTGGACACGGCCACGTCCGTCCGGCGCGCCACCGGCCGCGAGGTCGAGCGCGCCGCCGTCCTGCGGGCCGTGCTGGGCGCGTTCGTCCCCGTCTACCTGCAGTTCTGCGCGGACCCGGAGGCCGCCGTGGGCCCGGGCGGGCCGCTGCGCGCCCGGGTCACGGAGCGGATGGAGACCATCGGCCGCCCGGTGCGCGCCGAGCTGCCCGGCGGGGCCGCCCCCGTCACGGGCACCGCGACGGGCCTCGGCGAGCACGGGGGCCTGCTGGTGCGCGAGGACGGCGGCGCCGAGCGCGAGGTGACGGCGGGCGACGTGGTGCACCTGCGCCCGGCCCCGGACGCCCCCGGGACGGTCTGAGCGTGCCCGCCCGCCCCGCCCTGCAGCCCGGGGAGCGCGTGCTCGTGTCCACGCGGGCCCACGGCGCCCGGCTGACCCGGCCTTTCCTGGTGCTGCTGCTCACGGTGTTCGCGCTCTCCTTCGCCCAGCGGGCCCTCGAGCTGCGCTGGCGCCCCGTGGCGGAGCCGTGGACCACGGTGCACGCCGGGGTGGAGCTCACCCTGCTCGTGGCGGCCGGCTGGGTGGTGCTCCGCAGCTGCCTGCGCCCGCTGGTGCGGTGGTGGCGCACCCGCTACGTGCTCACCACCCGCCACCTCGTGCTGCTGCGCCCCGGCGGGGCCCGCAGGACCGTGTCGCTGCCCCTGCAGCAGCTGCGCCGGGTCTCGGTGGAGCGCCGGCGCGGTCCGGCCCTGGGCCGGCACGACGGGCGCGTCGTGGCCGACTTCGGGCCCTTCGGCGGCCTGCGCCTGGAGCACGCCCCGGAGGCGCAGCGCCTGGCCGGGCTGATCCGCCGGGCCGCCGAGGACGAGTGGGCGGCGGGCGGCGGCGCCGGCCGGGCGGGGGATCCCGGTCCCGGTGGGGGTGCGCCGTGGCTCCGTCCCACTAGAGTGGACCGCGACGCGGTCGTGGCACCACGCCCGGGCCCGTCCGGCGCCCCGCGCCGACCGTGGAACCGGCGGGCCGTCCACCAGGAACAGGAGTGACGTGTGGCGAGTGAGGACCCGGAGAACCAGGGCGAGCCGGAGCTCGGCCCCCAGACGGCACAGCTGAACCTGAACCTGCACAACCCCGTCCAGGCCAACCTGTACCGCTCGGACGAGTCCAAGGCCGCCGTGCAGGCCCTCGAGCAGACCCTCCTGGGCTCCGAGCGCGACCTGCGCCGCCGGGAGGCCGCGCGCCGGGGCGGGCTGTCCCTGCTGTCCGCGCGGAAGGTGTGGCGGGCCCTGGGCTTCCCGAACCTCACCGACGACGACCTCTGGTTCACCGAGCAGGACTCCGAGGCCCTCCGGGTGCTGTCCACCATGGTCCTCGAGGAGAAGGTCACCGAGGAGGCGGCGCTGTCCCTGGTGCGCTCGATCGGGCAGATGACCGACCGCATGGTCGTGTGGCAGGTCGAGGCGCTCGTCGAGGACATGGTCGTCCACCGGGGCATGACCGACGCCGCCGCCCGGCGGCAGCTGCTGCACCTGCTGCCCGACCTCATCGACGCGATCGAGAACCTCCTCGTCTACTCGTGGCGGCGGCAGATGAACGCCGCCGTGCAGCGGCTCGCGATGCGCGTGGAGCGCCCGGACGGCTCGACCGCCACCGGTCCCACGTCCGACGACGGGGCGTCCGCCGTCCTCCCGCTCGCGCGCGGGGTGGGCTTCGCGGACCTGGTCTCCTACACCTCGCTGTCCCGGCAGATGAACGAACGGACCCTGGCGAACCTCGTGCAGCGCTTCGAGAACCGCTGCGCCGAGGTGATCGCCGTGGGCGGCGGCCGGCTCATCAAGACCATCGGGGACGAGGTCATGTTCCTCGCCGAGACCCCCGAGGGCGGGGCCCAGATCTCCCTGGCCCTGGCCCGCGCCATCCGGGACGACCCCGAGCTGCCGCAGGCGCGCGTGGCCTTCGTCTGGGGGCGGGTGCTGCCGCGGCTCGGGGACATCTACGGGCCCACGGTGAACCTCGCCTCCCGGCTCGTGTCGCTGACCGAGCCGGGCTCCGTGCTCGTGGACGCCTCGACCGCCGCGGTGCTCTCCGGCGACGACCGCTTCATCCTCCTGCCGCAGCCCACCCGCAACGTGCGGGGCTTCGGCGACGTCCAGCCCGTCGCGCTCTCCCAGGGCGCCGGTCCCGGGCTGGAGGTCGACTTCGAATGAGCGCACCCCTCGTCATCCGCGCGGGCGCGTCCACGGACCGGGGCCTGCGCCGGGAGTCCAACGAGGACGCCCTGGTGGTCACGGCCGCGATGTGCGCCGTGGCGGACGGGATGGGCGGGCACGAGGCCGGTGAGGTGGCCAGCGCCCTGTGCGTGCGCACCCTCGGGGCGTCCCCCCTGTTCCAGCTGGAGGACTTCCGCTCCTTCGAGGTCCTCGAGCCGGAGCCGCCCCGGGACATCGCCCGGTTCCGCGCCGTCGTGGAGCGCGAGCTGCGGCTGGACCCGGAGATCCCCGAGGACGCGATCGAGGCCGTCCGCCGGGTCCGGTCCGTGCTGTGGCAGGCGGACCAGCACATCCAGCACGCGGTCGAGGGCCGGGCGGGCACCACCGTCACCGGCGTGTGGTTGCTGCGCATCGACGGGCGCATGCTGTGGGTCGTGTTCAACACGGGCGACTCCCGGACCTACCGGCTGGTCTCGCCCCAGCCCGGGGGGCGGGCCGGCGAGGGCGAGGGCGGGCCGCGGATCGAGCAGCTGACCGTGGACCACTCCGAGGTGCAGTACCTCGTGTCGATCGGGCAGCTCACCGCCTCCCAGGCGCTCGTGCACCCGCGCCGCAACGTGATCACCCGCGCCCTGGGCACCGGCCAGGTGTGGGAGCCGGACGTGTGGGTGCTCCCGGCCCGGCACGGGGACCGGCTGATGCTGTGCTCGGACGGGCTGACCAACGAGCTGAGCCCCGCCCACATGGCCCGGGTGCTCGCCTCGGTGCCCCACCCGAAGGAGGCGGCCGACGTCCTGCTGCAGGCCGCGCTGCGCACCGGGGGGCGGGACAACGTCACCGTGATCGTGGCCGACGCCGTGCGGCCGGGGGAGTACGCCCCCGGCTTCTGAGCCGCATGCACGCCGCGTCCCCCGAAGTGGGGGGCATCATGATCCGTCACAACGGCACCGCTCCCACCAGGCCTGTTTACCTTTGAGAACATGGTTCTCTCGCGCCGCTCGTTCGTTCTCTCCGGCTTGGTGCTCGCCGCCTCCGGGGCCTTCGGGGGCGCCCTGGCGGAGCCCTCCGCCGGCCGGCGGCCGTTCGTGCTGTGGGGCTCCTCCTCGGCGGCGAGCGCCCTCCACCGGGACCGCCCGCGGGGCTTCCCCGCGGTGCGCATCGACGACCTGCTCTCGCAGCTGCTGGAGGTGCCCGGGACCTCGCGCGCGGTCAGCGGCGACCGGTCGTGGCAGACCCTGGCGATGCGCAGCAGCGCCCACCCCTACCTGCCCCGGCTGGGCTCCGGCTACGGGGTGGGGCGGATCCCGGCCCACGGGCCGCTGGTCGTGCCCACCGTGGACGGCCGGGTGCCCAGCGTCCACCTCGCGATCCCGGGCACCGTCTCCGGTCTGCCGTGCACGATCCAGGCCGTGGGGCGGGACGAGGGGGACGTGGTGCTGCGCCGGGCGGTCCCGGGGGCCGAGCTCGAGGTGGCGCCCGCGTCGGAGGCCCGCTGGCGCACGGCGCTGGAGGGGGAGCACCGGGGCCACGTCCACCTGCTGTGGACGGGCAAGAACAACATCGAGGACCCGGACCAGGTGCTCTCCGACACCCGTGCCGCGTGGGGGGTCGAGCCGGGCACGTCCGTGGTGATGGGCCACTGGCACACCGCGGCCGACCGTCCCGGCACCGCGGGGTGGGAGCAGGTGCGCGCGGTGAACGCGGCCCATCGGGCCGAGTACGGCGACCGGTTCTACGACACCATGGCCGATCTGCGCGATCCCGGTCTCTGGTCCCTGGCGGCGCTGCGGGCCCACCGGATCGGGGCCTCGCCCGCGGACCGCCGGTGGCTGGGTCTGGGGCTGCCCCCGCGCTCGGTGGTCGCCGCGGACCGCCGGCACCTGAACGCGCTGGGCAACACGATCGTGGCCCACGGTCTGCACCGCCACCTGACCGGCGCGGCGGGCCTCTACTGAGCGCTCCGCGGCCCCGGAGGTCACATCTGGTCCCGGGGCCCGGATCTCTTGCGCCGGGGCACCGGGCGCCCTAACATACAACCAAATGGTTGTACGAAATGAGCTGACGGACGACGAGGTCGACCGCATCTTCCAGGCCCTCGCGGACTCGACGCGACGGGACATCGTGGTGCGGGTGCTGCGGCAGGAGCAGTCGGTCTCCGCGCTGGCCGCGCACTACCGGATGAGCTTCGCCGCCGTGCAGAAGCACGTGGCGGTGCTCGAGCGGGCCTCGCTGGTCACCAAGGAGCGGCGCGGCCGGGAGCAGGTGGTGCACGCCGGGGTGGCCACGCTGCGCCGGGCGGCGGCGCTGCTGGCGGACTACGAGCAGATCTGGCGCGGGCGGGCCCGCGCCATCGAGGACCTCCTCGCCGAGGAGACGCCCCCGGGGGACCCGGGGCCCAGGAGGAAGGGAGCATGACATGCCGGTCATCGACGTGCACAAGGACACCGAGGCACTGACCCTGACGTTCGTCGCGGAGTTCGCCGCGGACGTCGAGCGGGTCTGGGAGGTCTGGGCCGACCCGCGCCAGCTCGAGCGCTGGTGGGGCCCGCCCGAGTGGCCCGCCACCTTCGAGGAGCACGAGCTCGCCGAGGGAGGGCGGTGCCGCTACTACATGACCGGCCCCGACGGGGAGAAGGCCCGGGGCTGGTGGACGGTCACCGCCGTGGACGCCCCGCACCGGCTGGAGTTCGACGACGGCTTCGCGAGCGAGGACGGCGAGCCCGACCCCGCGCTGGGGGCCACCCACGGCGTCGTGACGTTCGAGGCCGTCGACGGCGGGACGCGGATGACCACGGTCTCGACCTTCGAGAGCGCGGACCAGCTGGAGCATATGTCCGCGATGGGCATGGAGGAGGGCATGCGGGAGGCCATGGGCCAGATCGACGGCCTCCTCGCCGGCGCCGTCCCCCGCTGAGCCGCCGGGGTCCCGGCCGCCGACGGCGCAGCCCTCCCCGGTCCTCGCCCGCGCCGCGGGACCGGACGACGACGCCGCCCCGGGGCCTCCGGGGCGGCGTCGTCACCGCCGGGCCCGCCTGCGGTGACGGCGTGCGACGGCGGGCCCGACCGGTCAGGCGTCCTGGGTCACGGCAGCGCCCTCGGCCGGCGCGGTGCCGGAGGCGGGCTCACGGCCCTCCGCCGGCTCCCGGCCCTCCGCGGACCTGCGGCCCGGCTCGGCCGCCCGCTGCGCGGACGCCGCGGCCCGCTGCGCTGCCTTCTTCAACGGCTTCAGCTCGAGCCGGCGCTCGTGCTTGCGCTCCGCCCGGCGCTCCGTGCGCCGCTCGGCCTGCTTCTCGGCGCGGCGCTCCCGCTTCGCCTCCTCCGGGGCCTTCTCGCCCGGTGCCCCGGCGGCGGGCGTGGCGGTCTCCCGGCGCGGGGTGCGCTCCTTGACCGGCGCGCTGCCCGAGGCGCGCAGCCGCCGGTAGTGCTCGGCCGCCTCCTCCTGGCGCCGGGCCTCGATTCCCGTGGCGATCTCGGCCCGCAGGTGCTCCGGCTCGAGCTCGAACGCGGCCACGAGGTCGAGGGCGTGCGGGCGCAGGCGGGCGAGCAGCCGGTCGATGTACTCGTCGAGGCTGCGCCCGCGCCGCATGGACAGCCGGCCGTAGGAGAGGTACCACGCGAGGTTCTTCTCGATGAGCCGCAGCCCGAAGACGTCGCGCAGCCAGGTGAGCACGGTGCGGGTGCCCGGGTCCGCGACCTGCTCCAGGCCGCGGGTGAAGGCCTCCCACTGCAGCAGCTCCGCGTGGGCGCGCGCCGCGGCGATGATCTTGTGCTGGTTCTCGTTGAACAGCGCCGCGGCCTCCGCGCGGGGGAGCTTGGCGCTGGGCCGCAGGTTCTCCGCGATCTCGGCGACCATGGTCTGCACCCGGTCCGTGAGCAGCGCGCGCTGCGCCGACTCCTCGCGCAGGGCGTTGACCGAGCGGCGCACGTCCCCGGTGTCCCGGAAGGCCTGGCCGAGCTTGCGCAGCCCCGACCGGTGGTAGGTGGCCTCGGTGGCCCGGCCGGCCACGTAGCGGGCCATCACGCCCACGTCGACGTGCTTGAACTCGTCCGCCCAGTCGGAGAGCAGCCGCTTGGCCACGAGCTGCAGCAGCACCGTGTTGTCGCCCTCGAACGTCGCGTAGACGTCCAGGTCGTGGCGCAGGGAGGTGAGCCGGTTCTTGGTCAGGAACCCCGCCCCGCCGCAGGCCTCGCGGCACTCCTGGACGGTGTCGAGGGCGCTCCAGGTGGACAGGGCCTTCAGGGCCGCGGCGAGCGTCTCGAGGTCCTGCCGGTTCTCGTCGGTGTCCTCGCGGCCGGAGAAGACGTCGTCGTACTTGTGCAGCAGCTCCTGGTGGGCGAAGTGCATGGCGTAGGTCTCCGCCAGCCGCGGCAGCAGCCGCCGCTGGTGCTGCTGGTAGTCCAGCAGCACCTCCTCCTGGACGTCGGAGGACGCGTTGAACTGCCGGCGCTCGCTGCCGTAGCGGATCGCGATGCTCAGCGCGGCCTTGTTCGCCAGGACGGCCGCGCCGTCGAGGGAGACCCGGCCCTGCACCAGGGTGCCGATCATCGTGAAGAACCGGCGGCCCGGGCTCGCGATGGGCGAGCTGTAGGTGCCGTCCGGAGCCACGGCCCCGTACTTGTCCAGCAGGTGCGTGCGCGGGACCCGCACCCGGGTGAAGTGCAGCCGCCCGTTGTCGATCCCGTTGAGCCCGCCCTTGTGGCCGTCGTCCTCGCCGCCCACGCCGGGCAGGAAGTTCCCGTCCGCGTCCCGCAGGTCCACCCAGAACGCGTGCACGCCGTGGTTCACGCCGAGCGTCACCAGCTGGGCGAAGACCACGGCGGCGCGCCCGTGCACGGCGGCGTTGCCGAGGTAGTCCTTCCACGCCGCCGTGAAGGGGGTGTGGATCTCGAACTCCTCCGTGGCGGGGTCGTACGTGGCGGTGGTGCCGATCGAGGCGACGTCGGAGCCGTGGCCGATCTCGGTCATCGCGAACACGCCCGGGATCTTCAGGTCCCGGATGTCCGCGAGCCAGCGCCGGTGGTGCTCCTCGGTGCCGAGGTTGAGCACCGCGGAGCCGAACAGGCCCCACTGCACCCCGGCCTTGATCTGCATCGAGGGGTCCCCGAGCAGCAGCTCCTCGAAGCCCGAGACGTTGCCGCCCGGGTCGTTGTGCCCGCCGTACTCCTCCGGCAGCCCGCGGCTCATCGCCCCGTGCTCCACCAGCAGGTGCAGCTGGCCCAGGACCCGCTCGCGGTGCTCGTGGTGGGTGAGGCCCGGCTGCTGGTGCAGCCGCTCGTCGAGCAGCATCCGGCGGGTCTCGCGCCGGACCTCGGCCCAGCGCCCGAGCAGCACCTCGCCGAGGGCGGCGACGTCCACGGCGGGCCCCGGGAGCCCGGCGCCGTCCGCGGTGGCGGGCCCGGCGGCGGAGCCGGCTGCGGCGGTGGTCGGTCGGTCGATGGTGGTGGTCATGTTCGCTCCTGTCGTGGGTGACCGGCGGTGGCCGGTGCGGTCACGGGGTGGTGGGGCCGGCCGGGGTCCGTGCCGGCCCGGGCGGTGGTCAGGTCGAGGGGGGCTCCGGCACGGGTGCGCCGGGCGGGCGCAGGCCGTCGACGGCCCAGCCCACGATCAGCTCCGTCATCCGCTCGCGGGACGGTCGCCGCGTGCCCTCGGGGGTGTTCATCCAGGCCTCGCCGGCGCCGCGGACCATGCCGATCGTGGACGCGGCCCAGTAGCTGAGCACCGGCTCCTCGAGCCGGCGCTCGGCGGGGGTGTGGTGCACGTGGGCCTCCGCGAGCAGCCCGCTGACGGACTCGGCGAACTCCTGGATCAGCCAGCGCTCGCCGCCGTCCCCGGCCGGGGCGTCCTCCTTGCCGGAGCGCTCGCCGCGGGCCCGCTCGGCCCGGTGCCGGTCGTGCCGCGAGCGCCCGGGGTCGGGGGAGAGGGCCACGACGAAGCGGTACACCGACGCCGAGCGCTCGATGCTGAGCAGGTACTCCGCGACCATCGCCTCGACCGAGTCCTCGAAGGAGCCGGCCGCGCGGGCCGCCTCCTCGAGCCGGTCGCGCATCCGCGTCACGGTGTACTCGCCGACCGCCCTCTGCAGTCCCGCCTTGTCCCCGAAGTACCGGTAGTAGACGGACTTGGAGGTCTGGCACGCGGTGGCGATCTCCTCCATGGACGCCTGCGCGCCGAGCTCGTCCACGGCGCTGCGCGCCGTGCGGATGAGCTCGATCCGGCGCTGCGCGCGGTGCCGGGCCCAGCGGGAGGAGCGTCCGTCCGTGGCGGGCGTGCCGCCCGGGGCGGCGGAGTCAGTGGCGTCGACCTGTTTCACGATACCCAGAGTATCAGGTATTGTCTTTCGTGACGTGATCATCATCACAACACCACCGAGGAGTTACCTGTGAGCGAGTCCACCCCCGAGCAGACCGTCGAGCCCACCGCCGAGCACACGACCCCCAGCGGCGCCGGACGCACCGGCGTGGCCCGCCGTGCGGTCGTGATCGGCGCCAACCGCATCCCCTTCGCCCGGGCGCACGGCGCCTACGCCAACGCCGGCAACCAGGACATGCTCACCGCCGCCCTGGACGGGCTGGCCGCCCGCTACGGCCTCGCCGGGGAGCGGATCGGCGAGGTCGCCGCCGGCGCCGTGCTCAAGCACCCCAAGGACTTCAACCTCACGCGCGAGTCCGTGCTCGGCTCGGTCCTGGACCCCCGCACCCCGGCCTTCGACGTGCAGCAGGCCTGCGCCACCGGCATGGAGGCCGTCTCCACGCTGGTCAACAAGATCCGGCTCGGCCAGATCGACTCGGCCGTCGCCGGCGGCGTCGACTCCGCCTCGGACGCGCCCGTCGTGGTGAGCGAGCGGCTGCGCCGGAGCCTGCTCGAGCTCAACCGGGCCAAGAGCACCCCGCAGAAGCTCAAGGCCCTCGCGGGCCTGCGCCCGGCCGACCTCAAACCGGTGGCCCCCGGCACGGGGGAGCCGCGCACGGGGCTGTCCATGGGAGAGCACCAGGCCCTCACCACCGCCCGCTGGGGGATCTCCCGCGAGGCCCAGGACGAGCTCGCCGCCGCGAGCCACCGCAACCTGGCGGCCGCCTACGAGCGCGGGTTCTTCGACGACCTCGTCACCTCCTTCCGCGGCCTGTCCCGGGACAACAACCTCCGCCCGGACAGCACGGTCGAGAAGCTCGCCGGGCTCAAGCCGGTCTTCGGGAAGTCCCTCGACGCCGGGGCCACCATGACGGCGGGCAACTCCACGCCCCTCACCGACGGCGCCTCCACCGTGCTGCTCGCCTCCGAGGACTGGGCCGCGGAGCGCTCCCTGCCCGTGCTCGCCGACGTCGTGGACGTCGAGGCGGCCGCCGTCGACTTCGTGCACGGCGACGAGGGCCTGCTGATGGCCGGCGCCTACGCCGTGCCCCGCCTGCTGGCCCGCCAGGGCCTGGCGCTCGAGGACTTCGACTTCGTCGAGATCCACGAGGCGTTCGCCGCGACCGTGCTCGCGACCCTCGCCGCGTGGGAGGACGAGCAGTTCGGCCGCGAGCGGCTGGGCCTGGACGGCGCCTTCGGCACCGTGGACCGCAGCCGGCTCAACGTCACGGGCTCCTCGCTCGCGGCCGGGCACCCGTTCGCCGCGACCGGCGGGCGCATCGTCGGCACCCTCGCCAAGCTCCTGCGCGAGCGCGCCGACGAGACCGGCCGCCCCGCCCGCGGGCTCATCTCGGTGTGCGCCGCCGGCGGCCTGGGCGTCACCGCGGTCCTCGAGGCCCGCTGAGCCCGCGCCCCCGACACCCCGCCGACCCCCACAGCAAGGACCCCGACCCCATGGCAGACACCTATCTCGACCTCGTCAGCTCCGGCCCCGGCGGCCGGCTCGCCCGGCAGCTCGGCCTGCCCGCCCCCGCCCGGCTGCGCCGCCACCGCGCCGGGGACCCGCTCGTGCCCGGACCCGTCCTCGTGCTGGGGCGGGGGGAGGAGGCCGACCGGATCGCCGCGGCCCTGCTCGGCTGGGACCTCGACGTGCGCCGCCACCCCGACGACGTCCACCGCTTCGGCGCGGTCGTGCTGGCCCTGACCGAGCTCGCCCGGCCCGCCGAGCTGGCCGAGCCCGCGCTCGGCCTGGGCGGGGCGCTCCGCTCGCTCGCCCCCGGCGGCCGGGTGGTCACCGTGTCCCGGCCCGCCCCGGGCATCGGCACGGGCGCGGCCTCGGCCACGCCCGCGGCGGCGGAGCCGCTCGACCCGGCCGTCGCCGCGGCCCGCCAGGCCGTCGTCGGCCTGCTGCGCTCCACCGCCCAGGAGATGCGCGGCGGGGCCACCGCCAACGGCGTCCTGCTCGCCGAGGGCGTCGCCCCCGAGGCCCCCAGCGTGCTGGGCGCCCTGCGGTTCCTGCTCTCCGGGCGCAGCGCCTTCGTCTCCGGGCAGTTCGTGACGGTCGGCGACGACGCCGGGGCCCTGCCCGCGGACTGGGAGGCCCCCCTGCGGGGCAGGGTCGCCGCTGTCACCGGCGCCGCCCGCGGCATCGGCGCACAGATCGCCCGCACGCTCACCGGCGCCGGCGCGCGCGTCGTCGTCGTGGACGTCCCCGCCGCGGGCGAGCCCCTGGCCGCCCTCGCCAACGAGATCCACGCCGTGGCCCTCCAGCTCGACGTCACGGACGAGCACGCCGGCGAGCGGATCCTCGGGCTCGCCCGGGAGCGCTTCGGGCACCTGGACGTGGTGGTGCACAACGCCGGGATCACCCGGGACAAGCTGCTGGCCAACATGGACGAGTCCCGCTGGGCCTCGGTGCTGGCCGTGAACCTCGAGTCGCAGCTGCGGATGAACGACCAGCTCCTGGCGGGGGAGGGCCTCGGCGAGGCGCCGCGGATCGTCTGCCTGGCCTCCACGAGCGGTGTGGCGGGCAACCGCGGCCAGACCAACTACGCCGCCTCGAAGGCCGGGGTGATCGGGATGGTCGCCGCCACCGCGCCCCTGCTGGCCCGGCGCGGCGGCAGCATCAACGCCGTGGCCCCCGGGTTCATCGAGACGGAGATGACCGCCCGGATCCCGGCGGCCCGCCGCCAGGTCGCGCGCCGGCTGAACTCCCTGCAGCAGGGCGGGCTGCCGGAGGACGTGGCCCAGGCCGTGCTGTTCCTCGCCTCGGACGCCGCCGGCGGCGTCAACGGGCAGACGCTGCGCGTGTGCGGCCAGAACCTGGTGGGGGCGTGAGCATGGCCGCCGACCGGCACGAGACCGTGGTCCTGCCCGGCGTCCCCTCGCTGGGCGGGCTCTACGCCCGTGCGGCGGCGGGGGCGGCCGGGGACCTGCTGCCGCGCGCCCTCGCCGACCGGGTGCCGGGCCGGCTGTCCGGCCGGCTGCCCGGCCGGCCGGCCGGGGCGCGCCGCGGCACCGGCGACGCCCCGCTCGAGCTGCCGGCGGTGGCGCACGTCGTCGAGGACGTGGTCGTCGACCCCGCCGGGCACGAGGCGTTCTGCCGCGCGGTCGGGGCGCCGCTGCGCGAGGGCCCCGGCGGCACCGAGGCCTTCTCCGGGCACCTGCACGCCCTGGCGTTCCCCGTGGCCATGAGCGTGCTCACCCGCCCGGACTTCCCGCTGCCGGTCCTCGGCATGGTGCACCTGGCCAACGAGGTCGAGCACCTCCGGGCCGCGGCGGTGGGGGAGCACCTCACGGTCACCGCCACCGCCGAGCGGCTGCGCCCGCACCGCTCCGGCGCGCAGGTGGACGTCGTCGCCCGCCTCGCGCGCCGGGACGGCGAGACCGTCTGGACGGGCCGCTCCACCTACCTCGCCCGGGACGTGCGCGTGCCCGGGGCGGCCGACGACGCCCCGCGCGCGGAGTCCGTGCCGCCGGCGCCGACCGGGCACTGGCGCCTGGCGGCCGGCACGGGGCGGGACTACGCCGCGGTGAGCGGGGACTGGAACCCCATCCACCTCTCCGGCCCGAGCGCCCGGGCGCTCGGCATGAAGGGCGCCATCGCCCACGGCATGTACTCCGCCTCGCGCGCCCTCGCCGAGGTGGGCGTGCCGCCCGGGACGCCCTTCCGCTGGACGGTGGAGTTCGCGGCCCCGGTCCTGCTCCCGGGCACGGTCGCGGTCGCGATCACCGACGACGGCCGGGGGCCCGGCTGGCGGGGCTCGCGCTTCGCCGGGTGGGACCCGCGGCGCAGGCGCCCGCACTTCACGGGGACGGTGGCGCGGCTGGACGGCTGACCCGCCGCCGCGGGCCCGGTCGACGGTGGCGTCCGGCGCGTGGGCCACAATGGTCGGGTGAGCCCACAGCAGAGGACAGACGCACGACCCGTCGACGCCACCGGCCAGGACCTCAACCCCGCCCCGCCCAGCGAGGACCTCAAGGAGCAGTACGCGGAGCTCGTGGACCGGGTGCGCGCGGCACGGACCGCCTACTACGTCGAGGACGCGCCCACCATCTCGGACGCGGAGTACGACGAGCTCTACCGGCGGCTCGAGGAGGTCGAGGCGCTGCACCCCGAGCTGGTGGCCAACGACTCGCCCACGCAGGAGGTCGGCGGCGAGGTCTCCGCGGCGTTCACGCCCGTGACGCACCTCGCGCGGATGTACTCCCTCGAGGACGTCTTCTCGATCGACGAGCTCACGGCCTGGCTGGCGAAGGCCTCCGCCTCCATCGAGGCGCTGCCGGACGCCCCGGAGTCCGCGTGGCTCACCGAGCTGAAGATCGACGGGCTGGCCGTGAACCTGCTCTACCGGAACGGCGAGCTCGTGCGGGCCGCGACCCGGGGGGACGGCACCACGGGCGAGGACGTCACGCACAACGTGCGCACCATCGCCACCATCCCCACCGTGCTCACGGGGGAGGACGTGCCCGAGGAGGTCGAGATCCGCGGCGAGGTGTTCATCTCCTCCCGCGACTTCCGCGCCCTCAACGACGCCATCGTGGCCGAGGGCCGGGCGCCCTTCGCCAACCCCCGCAACGCCGCGGCGGGCTCGCTGCGGCAGAAGGACCCGGCGGTCACGGCCCGGCGCCGGCTGTCCATGTACGTGCACGGGGTGGGCGCCGCCACGGGCCTGCGCGCCGACACCCAGTCCCAGGTCTACGAGCTGCTCGAGCGGTGGGGCCTGCCCGTCAGCCCGTACTACCGCGTGCTGCCCTCCACGGAGGACGTCCTCGCGTTCATCGAGGAGTACGGCCGCCGCCGCCACGACCTCATCCACGAGATCGACGGCATCGTGGTCAAGGTCGACGACCGCCGCACCCAGTTCCGGCTCGGGCACACCTCCCGGGTGCCCCGCTGGTCCGTGGCCTACAAGTACCCGCCCGAGGAGGTGCACACCCGGCTCAAGGACATCCTGGTCAACGTGGGCCGCACCGGGCGGGTCACCCCGTTCGGGCTCATGGAGCCGGTGCGGGTCGCCGGGTCCACCGTGGAGATGGCCACCCTGCACAACCAGGACGTGGTGCGGGCCAAGGGCGTGCTCATCGGGGACACCGTGGTGCTGCGCAAGGCGGGCGACGTGATCCCCGAGATCGTGGGGCCCGTGGTGGCGCTGCGGGACGGCACGGAGCGCGAGTTCGTGATGCCCACCCACTGCCCGTCCTGCGGCACGGAGCTGCGCCCGGCCAAGGAGGGCGACGTCGACATCCGCTGCCCCAACGCCCGCAGCTGCCCGTCCCAGCTGCGGGAGCGGGTCTTCCACGCCGCCGGCCGCGGCGCGTTCGACATCGAGGCCCTCGGTTACGAGGCCGCCCTCGCCCTGACCCGGCCCGACGAGCCGGAGACCCCGCCGCTGACCAGCGAGGCGCACCTGTTCGACCTCACCCCCGAGGACCTGCGCGAGGTGCGGATCCGGCGGGAGAAGAAGTCGCGCGGCACGCCCACGGGCGAGACCGAGCTCGTGCCCTACTTCTGGACGAAGGGCACGGCCAAGAAGCCCTCCGAGCCCACCGCCACCACCCGCAAGCTGTTCGAGGAGCTCGAGAAGGCCAAGGCGCAGCCGCTGTGGCGCGTGCTCGTGGCCCTGTCCGTCCGGCACGTCGGCCCGACCGCGGCCCGCTCCCTGGCCACGGCCTTCGGCTCGCTGCCGGCCATCCGCGACGCCGACGAGGAGACCCTGGCCCAGGCCGACGGGGTGGGGCCCGTGATCGCCGCGGCCCTCACCGAGTGGTTCGCCGAGCCGTGGCGCCGGGAGATCGTGGAGCGCTGGGCGGCCGCGGGCGTGCGCATGGAGGACGAGGTGGACGAGTCCGTGCCGCGGACCCTCGAGGGCACCACCGTGGTGATCACCGGCACCCTCGAGCGCTTCAGCCGCGACTCCGCGAAGGAGGCGGTGCTGGTGCGCGGCGGCAAGGCCTCCGGCTCCGTGTCGAAGAAGACGCACTTCCTGGTGGCGGGCGAGAACGCCGGCACCAAGCTGGACAAGGCCGAGCAGCTGGGGGTGACCGTGCTCGACGAGGCCGGGTTCGAGCGGCTCCTCGCCGAGGGGCCGGACGCGCTCGCCGGCGCGGCCGGGAGCACCTCCGAGGACGCCGCGGTCGGCACGGAGAACGGCACGGAGAACGGTACCGACGACGAGGACGGGGCCTGAGCATGGGACGCCACGACGACGCGCTGGAGGGCCTCGGCCCGACCGGCGCCCACCTGGAGGAGCTGCTGGAGCTGGCCCTGGCGGCCGCCGAGTCCGGGGCGGAGGTCCTGCGGGGCCGCGACGCCGGCCGGCTGGGCGTCACCGGCAAGTCGGGGGAGGGGGACTGGGTCACCCGCTTCGACGTCGCCGCCGAGCAGGCCGTGCTGCGCACCATCCTGGACCGCCGCCCGCACGACACCGTCACCGGCGAGGAGTCGGGCACGCACCGCCCGGAGCACCCCTCCGGGATCCGCTGGTCGGTGGACCCGCTCGACGGCACCACCAACTTCATCCGCGGCATCGTCTACTACTGCACGTCCGTGGCCGCCGCCGACGCACAGGGCAACTGGCTCGTGGGCGCCGTCAACGCCCCCGCCCTGCGCCGCACCTACTTCGCCGTGCGCGGGGCCGGCGCGTGGGTGGAGGAGGACGGCGCGTCCCGCCGGCTCGAGGGTCCCGTGCCGGACCGGGCGGGCCGGCTCTACGGCACCGGCTTCTCCTTCGACGCCGACCGGCGCGAGCGCCAGTTCCCCGCCTTCGCCGCCACCATGCGGCAGTACACGGACATGCGGCGCCTGGGCTCGGCGGCCCTGGACCTGTGCATGGTCGCGGACGGCGCGCTCGACGGGTACGGCGAGCAGGGTCTGCACGAGCACGACTGGGCCGCCGGCGCGCTCATCGCCGAGGAGGCCGGCGCCCTCGTGACCCGGCCGGAGCTGCCCTCCCCGGCGGCGGGCGAAGTGCCGGCCGCCGACCGCCTCGCGGCCTGGATCACCGCACGCGAGCGCGGCATTCCGGGCTGAGTGCGGGCCGGGGCCCGGCCCGCTGAACGTGTGAGATGGCTCTCGTCACTTGACCGAGACCAAAACGTTGCCATAGCGTGACCTTCGAAGCGTTCTTCCCGAGGGCATGCCCTCCGCTTCCCGGAGTGCGAACTCCTGCGCCGGCGTCCTTCACGGGCCGGCACCCCTGCAGACCGCGAACGTGTGATACCTCACGACGGGCCGAAAGGGGTAGCGCAACAAAAATCGTTACGCTATCGTGATAACCAGCTTCCCCGAGGATTCCTCCGGGGATCCGGTGTGCCTGGAGTCCGACTCCCGGCGCGCCACCACACCATGCTGGGTGCTGCCGTAACACCGCACGTCGTCTGAAGGGCAGACACCTGTAAGCACTTACCCACCAACACCTTGACGGGTAGACGACGGCGCGAAGACATCCGGGGACGGAAACGAGCGCAGGTGGCCCAGGGAGCATCATGACCAACGCTTTTGCTGTTCGTCGCAACGTCCGTCGCGGTGCCGCCGCTCTGATCCTCGGCGGGACCGCCGTGGGCGCCATGGCCCTCCCGGCCAACGCCGCTCCGGCCTCCACCTGGGACGCCCTCGCCGAGTGCGAGTCCGGTGGCAACTGGGGCACCTCCACCGGCAACGGCTTCTCCGGCGGCCTGCAGTTCACCCCCTCCACCTGGGCCGCCTTCGGTGGCCAGGGCGCTCCGCAGGACGCCTCCCGTGAGCAGCAGATCGCCGTTGCCGAGAACGTTCTCGACGGCCAGGGCTGGGGCGCGTGGCCCGCCTGCTCCGCGAAGCTGGGCCTGTCCGGCTCCGCCGCTCCCTCCGCCAACCCGATGGGCTCCGCGTCCGTGACCCCGCAGTCCGTCGAGGCCCCGGCCCCGATCGAGGCTCCGGCCCCCGCCCCGGTCGCCGCCCCCGAGCCCGGCCCCGTGGCCGCTCCCGTCGAGGCCCCGGTCGCCGTCCAGGCCCCGGTCGTCGAGTACGTGGCTCCCGCCGCCGCCGTGGCCCCGGCCTCGGTCTCCGCCGAGACCTACACCGTGGTCGCCGGCGACACCCTCGGTTCCATCGCCGACAAGCTCGGCATCGAGAACTGGGAGGACCTGTACGCCGCGAACGAGGGCACCATCGCCGACCCGAACCTGATCTTCCCCGGCCAGGTGCTGAACATCCCCGCCTGATCCCCACCGGACAGGCACCGCGCGGCCGCGCCGCGCGAGAGCATGCGAGAGGGCCCCTCCGATCGGAGGGGCCCTCTCGCATGCTCGGCGGGCACCGGCACGGCGCCGACCGTGCGCTCAGCTCACGGCGTGCGCTCGGGCCGGCTCCACAGCCACGGCTCGGCGGGCTCGGCCCCGGCGTCGCCGAAGCTCACGGAGCGCTCCGCGCCCTTGACCCGGTACGGCTGGATCACCGTCAGGGACTCGCCCTCCCGGTGCTGGGTCTCCACGGCCACGGCCGTCTGCCCGGAGCGGTCCGGCAGGGTTACGGGGAAGGCGACCGCGGCGCAGAGGAGGTCGTCCCGCAGCTCCACCGCCCGCGCCCGCAGGGCGTCCAGGGCGGCCTCGGGGCTCAGCTCCTCCGCGTCCTCGGCCGGCAGGCTGTCGAGCTCGTACTCGCCGTCCTTGCGCGCGGTGACGAGGAAGGGGGGGAACGCCCCGTGCTGCCCCAGCTGCTGCTCGGCCACGGCCTGGACGTGGGCCATGACCGTGTCGATCGTCGCGGCGGCGTCCTTGCTGACCCGCTGGCGCCACGCGTTGGCGGCGTCCGTCGCGGAGGTCGCGCGCGCGGCCTTCCCGGAGCGGGCGCCGGGGCGCCCGCTCTTGGCGCCTCGGTCCTTCTTCGTGCGGGCGGGGGTGCTCTTGGCCATGTCCGGGTGCTCCTGTGCGGTGGTCGGTGCGTCCCTCCAGGGTATGCCCCTGCGGGGCCCCCTCCGGCCGGGAAGGAGGGGAGTGCCGCGCGGCTAGACTGGACCGGAAACCACCCCCGATCACGAGCAGGAGTGCGCATGTCTGCGATCACCCGCGAGCAGGTCGCCCACCTGGCGAAGCTCGCGCACATCGAGATGACCGAGGAGGAGCTGCGGTCCATGGCGAAGGAGCTCGACCTCGTCGTCGACTCCGTCGCGTCCGTCAGCGAGGCCGCCGGCCCGGACGTCCCGGCCACGAGCCACCCCATCCCGCTGCAGAACGTCTTCCGCGAGGACGTCGTGGGCGAGACCCTCACCGCCGAGGAGTCGCTGCTCAACGCACCGGACGCCGCCGAGGGCAAGTTCAAGGTGCCCGCGATCCTGGACGAGGAGTAGCCGCATGAGCAGCACCGGAACGCCCCAGGGACCCGTCGGTCTCTCCGCCGCCGAGCTCGCCCGCCGGCTCGCCGCCGGCGAGATCACCTCCGTCGACGCCGTCCAGGCCCACCTGGACCGCATCCGGGAGACCGACGGCGAGCCCGTCGACCCCGCCGACCGCAGCCGCGGCCGGACCGGGCTCAACGCCTTCCTGCACGTCAACACCGAGGAAGCCCTGTCCGTGGCCGCCGAGGTGGACGCCGCCCGCGCCCGCGGTGAGGAGCTGCCCGAGCTCGCCGGCGTGCCGATCGCGGTCAAGGACCTCATCGTCACCAAGGGGCAGCCCACCACCGCGGCGTCCCGCATGCTCGAGGGCTGGATGAGCCCCTACGACGCCACCGTGACCCGGCGGCTGCGCGCCGCCCGGATGCCGCTGCTGGGCAAGACGAACCTCGACGAGTTCGCGATGGGCTCCTCCAACGAGCACTCCGCCTTCGGCGACACCGCCAACCCGTGGGACCTGTCCCGCATCCCCGGCGGGTCCGGCGGCGGGTCCGCCGCCGCCGTGACCGCGTTCCAGGCGCCGCTGGCCCTGGGCACGGACACCGGCGGGTCCATCCGCCAGCCCGCGGCCCTGACCGGTTCGGTGGGCGTCAAGCCGACCTACGGCGGGGTCTCGCGCTACGGCGTGATCGCCATGGCCTCCTCGCTGGACCAGGTGGGCCCCGTGGCGCGCACGGTGCTCGACGCCGCGCTGCTGCACGAGGTGATCGGCGGGCACGACCCGCAGGACTCCACGTCCCTGCCCGACCCGGTCGGCGACCTCGCCGCCCAGGCCCGGGCCGGCGCCGCCGAGGGCGGGCTGGCGGGCCTGCGCGTGGGCGTGGTCAAGGAGCTCACGGGCGAGGGCTTCCAGCCCGGCGTCCAGCAGCGCTTCGAGGAGGCCGTGGAGCTGCTGCGCTCCGCGGGCGCCGAGGTCGTGGAGGTCTCCACCCCGAACTTCAAGTACGCCCTGGGGGCCTACTACCTCATCATGTCCTCCGAGGTCTCCTCGAACCTCGCCAAGTACGACGGCGTGCGCTTCGGCCACCGCGTGCTGCCCGAGGACGGGCCCCTGACCATCGAGCGCGTGATGGGCTCCACCCGCGCCGCCGGCTTCGGGGCCGAGGTCAAGCGCCGCATCATCCTGGGCACCTACGCGCTGTCCGCGGGCTACTACGACGCCTACTACGGCTCGGCGCAGAAGGTCCGCACCCTCGTGCAGCGCGACTTCGCGGCCGCGTTCGAGCAGGTGGACGTGCTGGTCTCCCCGACGTCCCCGACCACCGCGTTCGAGCGGGGCGCCGTGGACGAGTCCGCCGACCCCATGCAGATGTACCTCAACGACATCGCCACCATCCCCACCAACCTGGCCGGGGTCCCCGCGATCTCCGTCCCCGGCGGCCTCGCCCCCGAGGACGGGCTGCCCGTGGGCATCCAGTTCATGGCCCCCGCACGCCAGGACGCCCGGCTCTACCGCGCCGGCGCCGGCCTGGAGGCCCTGCTCGAGCAGCGCTGGGGCGGACCGCTCTGGCAGCGGCTGCCGGACACCGCCGCCCTGGTCCGGGACCTGGCCGACGGCCCCGCCGCGTCCGATCTGTCCGCACCCGTCCGGGGAGGAGCCCGCTGATGAACCGGAGCACCGAAGAGGTCCTGTCCTTCGACGAGGCCATGGAGAAGTACGACCCCGTGCTGGGCTTCGAGGTCCACGTGGAGCTCAACACCCGGACCAAGATGTTCGACGCCGCCCCCAACGTCTTCGGGGACGAGCCGAACACCAACGTCACCCCCGTCTCGCTCGGCCTGCCCGGGGTGCTCCCCGTGGTGAACCGGGTGGCCGTGGAGTCCGCGATCAAGCTCGGGCTCGCCCTGGGCTGCGAGATCCGCCCGGTCTCCCACTTCGCCCGGAAGAACTACTTCTACCCGGACACCCCCAAGAACTTCCAGACCTCCCAGTACGACGAGCCGATCGCCGAGAACGGCTCCGTCGACGTGGAGCTGGAGGACGGGACCGTGTTCACGGTCGAGATCGAGCGCGCCCACATGGAGGAGGACGCCGGGAAGCTCACGCACATGGGCGGCGCCGCCGGGCGCATCCAGGGCGCCGACTTCTCCCTGGTCGACTACAACCGCGCCGGCGTCCCGCTCATCGAGATCGTGACGAAGCCCATCGTGGGCGCCGGCACCCGCGCGCCCGAGCTGGCCCGCGTGTACGTGGCCCTGATCCGGGAGATCGTGAAGAACCTCGGGATCTCGGACGCGAAGATGGAGCGCGGCAACGTCCGCTGCGACGCCAACGTGTCCCTCATGCCCAAGGGCAGCGCCACGTTCGGCACCCGCTCCGAGACGAAGAACGTGAACTCGCTGCGCGCCGTGGAGCGTGCCGTGCGCTTCGAGATCCAGCGCCACGCGGCGGTCCTCGACTCCGGCGGCACGATCGTGCAGGAGACCCGGCACTGGCACGAGGACACCCGCTCCACCACGAGCGGGCGTCCCAAGTCGGACGCCGACGACTACCGCTACTTCCCGGAGCCCGACCTCGTGCCGGTCGTCACCGACCACGAGTGGATCGAGCGGCTGCGGGCCGAGCTGCCCGAGCCCCCGGCCGAGCGCCGGAAGCGGCTCAAGACCGACTGGGGCTTCTCCGACGAGGAGTTCCGGGACGTCGTCAACGCGGGGGTCCTCGACGAGATCGAGCAGACCGTGTCCGCCGGCGCCGCCCCGGCCGCGGCCCGCAAGTGGTGGATGGGCGAGATCGCCCGCCTGGCCAACCAGCGGGAGGTGGAGATCGCCGAGCTCGGCGTCACCCCGCAGCACGTCGTCGAGCTCAACGGGCTCATCGACGCCGGGAAGATCAACGACAAGCTCGCCAAGAAGGTCCTCGCCCACGTCCTGGAGGGCGAGGGCTCGCCCGCGGAGGTCGTGGAGCGGCGCGGCCTGGCCGTGGTCTCCGACGACTCCGTGCTGACCGCGGCGATCGACGACGCCATGGCGCAGATGCCCGACGTCGTGGCGAAGGTGCAGGCCGGCAAGGTCCAGGCCGTCGGCGCCCTCATCGGCCCCGTCATGAAGGCCACCCGCGGCCAGGCCGACGCGGGCCGGGTGCGGGAGCTGATCCTGGAGAAGCTCGGCGTGCAGGGCTGACCGCCGCCCGCGCCCGCGCAGGACTGCGTGCGCGGAACACCGAGGGGTCGCCTCCTGTGGGAATCCGCAAAGGATTCCGGCAGGACGCGACCCCTCGCCGCGCGGCGGGGTCCGGACGCGACCCGTCGCTGCGCGGCGTGCGAGCATGGGCGCATGGACCCTGCGTGCGACGTGCTCATCATCGGCGGCGGCATCGCCGGACTGTCCCTGGCCTCGGAACTGGCCGAGCGGCGGGGGAGCGGCGCCGGGATCGTGCTCGCGGAGACCGAGCCCGTCCTGGCCCACCACACCTCCGGGCGCTCGGCCGAGCAGCTGATCCCCAGCTACGGCCCGGCCCCCGTCCGGGAGCTGACCGGGGCGACCGTGGCCCGGCTGCTCGACCCGCACCCGGCCCCGCCGCGGCCCCTGGCCTGGCCCAGCCGCATGGTCCTCGTCGGGACCGAGGCCCGGCTGCACGCCGAGGCCGCCCCGGGGACGCAACCGCTGTCCCGCGCGGAGCTCGTGGAGCTGTGCCCCGAGCTGGCCTGCTCCCCGGCGGACGCGGTCGAGGCCGGGCGCCTCGACAGCACCTCCGTGCGCACCGACGCCGCCGCGCTCGTGGCCTGGCACCGCGACCGGGCCGCGGCGGCGGGCGCCCGGCTGCTCACCGGCGCCCCGGTGACCGCGGCGGACCCCGACGGCGCCGGCTGGCGGGTCACGGCCGGCGGGGACCGGATCCGGGCCCGGCAGGTCGTCGTCGCCGCGGGCGCCTGGGCGGACGAGGTGGCGGGCCTGTTCGGCGCGGCCCCGCTGGGCCTGCGCCCGCTGCGGCGCACCGCGGCCCTCGTGCGGCTCGCGAAGCCGCTGGCCCCGGACCACCCCATGGTCGTCGCCGCGGACTCCGGCTGGTACTACCGGCGGGCCGGGGACGGCGCGCTCGTCTCCCCGTCCGAGGCCGTGCCGAGCGAGCCCTGCGACGCGCAGCCGGTGCTCGAGGACGTCGAGGACCTCCTGGGGCGGCTCAACACTGTGACCTCCCTCGGCGCCACGGGGATCGAGCGGGCCTGGACCGGTCTGCGCACCGAGGCCCCGGACGGCGTGCCCGTGTGCGGCGCCGACGCTGACGTCCCGGGGCTCCTGTGGCTGGCCGGCCAGGGCGGCTACGGGTTCCAGACGAGCACGGCCATGGCCCGCGCCGCCGCGGACCTGCTGCTCGACGGGGCCGTGGGTCCGTGGTGCTCCCGGGAGACGGCCGCCGCCCTGGACCCGGGCCGCTTCCGGCGCTGAGCCCCCGGGGGCCGGCGCGGCGGGCGCCGTGCCGTCGACCGCCGTGCCGTCGACCGCCGTGCCGTCGACCGCCGTGCCGTCGACCGCCGTGCCGCGCGGCGGCGGATCCCCGGCGGGGGCAGGCCGTGCTCGGGACCCGCCGGCCCGGCTCAGGCGCCGGCGAGGNGCCGTGCCGTCGACCGCCGTGCCGTCGACCGCCGTGCCGTCGACCGCCGTGCCGTCGACCGCCGTGCCGCGCGGCGGCGGATCCCCGGCGGGGGCAGGCCGTGCTCGGGACCCGCCGGCCCGGCTCAGGCGCCGGCGAGGCCCATCCGGTCCAGCACCCAGGCGTACTCCCAGGCCGTGTCCTTCCACTGCGAGTACCGCCCCGAGGCGCCGCCGTGGCCCCCGGCCATCTCGCAGCGCAGCAGCACCGGCTCGCCGGAGGTCGAGGCCTCCCGCAGCGCGGCGACCCACTTGGCGGGCTCCACGTAGAGCACCCGGGTGTCGTTGAGGCTCGTGACCGCGAGGACCGGGGGGTAGGGCAGCGGTCGGACGTTCTCGTAGGGGGAGTAGTCGCGCATGTACCCGTAGACGTGCGCGTCCTCGATGGGGTTGCCCCACTCCTCCCACTCGAGGGCCGTGAGCGGCAGGGACGGGTCGAGGATGGAGGTCAGCGGGTCCACGAACGGCACCGCCGCCAGCGCGCCGCAGTACCGCTCCGGGGCGAGGTTGAGCACCGCGCCCACCAGCAGGCCGCCGGCGGAGCCCCCCATCACCAGGATCCGCCGCTCGTCGACGTCCGGCCGGGCGGCGAGGTGCTCGGTGACCGCCACGTAGTCGGTGAACGTGTTCGTCTTGTGCAGCTTCTTGCCGTGCTCGTACCAGGTCCGCCCCAGCTCCCCGCCGCCGCGCACGTGGGCCACGGCCCAGACCACGCCGCGGTCCAGCAGGGACAGCCGGGAGACCGAGAACGCGGGGTCGGTGCTGTGCTCGTAGGAGCCGTAGGCGTACTGCAGCACCGGTGCCGGCACGGAGGGGTCGAGGTCGGCGCGGCGGACCAGGGAGACGGGGATGCGGGTCCCGTCCGCCGCGGTGGCCCAGTCCCGCTCCACCGCGTAGTCGGCGGGGTCGTAGCCGCCGAGCACCGTGGCCTCGCGCCGCAGCAGCGGCTCGGCGGGCAGTGCGCCGTCGTCCCCGGTGGCGCCCGCCACGAAGAGGTCGTAGACGCGCGGGGGCGTCGTGAAGGACGTGTAGGACAGGCGCACCACGGGGGCGTCGTGCTCCGCGGCGGAGACGCTCGCGGTGTAGAGCTCCTCGGCGAAGGCCGGTTCCACGGGGGCGGCCTGGGCGTCCGTGCCCAGCCCGGCGAGCGGGAGCAGCCGGACCCGCAGCGTGGTGTCCGCCCGGACGGAGACCACCAGGTGCGTGGCCGTCACGGCGCAGCCGTTGACGCGGACGGTGTCCGAGGCCGGCACGACGTCGCGCAGGGCCACCTCCGCGACCGGACGGCCGAGGTCGGCCGGGTCCATGAGGGAGATCCGGGAGTTCGGGGCCTCGTGGTCGTGGGTCAGCAGGATCTGCTCCCGCCCGTCCAGCAGCAGGGGCTCCGCCTCGTAGAGCACCCGGTCGGTGCGGGGCAGCACCACCCGCAGCGGCGCCGCCGGGTCCGCGACCGGCTGGATGAGCTGCTCCGAGAACTCGGAGCACATGGCCTCCACCACGATCCAGCGCCGGTCCGCGGACAGGCCCGCCCCGAGCCACAGGCCGGGGTCGGCCTCCTCGTGGACGACGACGTCCTCGGCCACCGGGGTGCCCAGCTCGTGCCGGCGCAGCTGGTGGGGGCGCCAGGACTCGTCCACCACCGTGTAGTACACGGCGCGCGCGTCCGGGGTGAGGAAGGACCCGTAGAACGTCCCGGGGATCTCGTCGGCGAGCAGCGCCCCCGTGGTGAGGTCCCGGACCCGCAGGGTGAAGCGCTCGTCGCCGGTGACGTCCTCGGCCCAGGCCAGCAGCTCCCCGTCCTCGGAGACGTCGAAGCTGCCCAGGGAGTAGAACTCGTGCTTCGCGGCCTCCGCGTTGGCGTCGAGGAGCACCTGCTCCCCGGCCATGGGGGTGCCGGGCTCGACGACAGGCGGGGTCCAGTCCGCCAGCACGTCGCCGGTGGTCACGGCCGGGACCCGGCAGAACACCTGGTGCGCGCCGCCCTCCACGGTGCGGGCGAAGTACCACCAGGCGCCGCGCCGGCTGGGCACGGACAGGTCGGTCTCCTGGGTGCGGTCCTTGATCTCCCCGAAGATCGTCTCCCGCAGGCCCGTGAGGTGGACGGTGGCGGACTCCGCGTACTCGTTCTCCGCGGTGAGGTGGGCCAGCACCTCGGGGGAGTCCTTGTCCCGCATCCACTCGTACGGGTCGGAGAACACGTGGCCGTGGAAGGCGCGCTCGACGGGCTGCTGGCGGATCTGCGGGGGAAGGACAGTCATGGTCCCCATCCTAGGGAAGACGTCCCGGGTGGGGAGGGGCGGTCCGGGCGGGCCCGGGGGCGCCCGGCGCGGGCTGCACGGGGCGGCCGGCGGGCCGGTGCCAGAATGGCCGCATGAGCACCCCTGCCCACCTCGCCCCGCGACCGCCCGCCTTCGGCTCCACCCGCGCCGACCTGTGGGTGCAGGTGCTCCTGGTGCTCGGGGTGTCCCTGGGCGCCTCGGCCCTCTGGGCGGTGCTGTCCCTCGCCGAGCACCTGGCGCGCGGACCGCTCTCCGAGGCGCAGGCCACGATGAACCCGCCGCTGAGCCCGCAGCCCCTCATCGACCTGCTGCGCCAGCTCACCGGGATCGCCCTGGACCTGGTGCCGGTGCTGCTCGCGCTCTACCTGCTCGCCGGCTCCGCCGGGGCGCTGGGCACGGTCCGCCGGCGGATCGGCCTCGACGCCCGGATGCCCCTCCCGGACCTGGGCCTCGGCACCGTGCTCTTCCTGCTCATGGGCCTGGGCACGCTGGCGCTCTACGGCGCCGGCCGGGCCCTGGGCGTCACCGCGGAGGTGACCACGTCCGGGCTCGCCGCGCACTGGTGGACGGTGCCCGTGCTGCTGCTCTCGGCCGTGCGCCACGCCCTGGTCGAGGAGGTCGTGGTGGTCGCGTTCCTGACCGACCGGCTGACCCGCATCGGGTGGAGCTGGCCCGTGGTGCTGGTGGTCACGGCCCTGTTCCGCGGCAGCTACCACCTCTACCAGGGGATCGGGCCCTTCCTCGGCAACGTGGTGATGGGCCTCGTCTTCGCGGAGCTCTACCGGCGCACCGGCCGGGTGATGCCCCTCGTCGTCGCGCACTTCCTGCTGGACGCCGTCGGCTTCCTCGGGGCAGCCCGGCTGCTGGGCTGAGCCCCGCCCCGCGGTGCCCGGTCTCAGATGGTGACGGCGCCGTCCGGGGTGCTGAACGAGACGGAGAGCACCCCGGGGGTGCCGTCCGGATAGCGCCAGTCGACCTCGAGGTCCTCGAGCGCGGTCTCGACGGGGGCGCCCAGCCACTCGGCGACCCGTTCCGGGGCACCGGCGATGGTCATCCCCGCGAGCCCGACGTCCGTGATCCGCGCCTGGGACGGGTGCATCTCCGGGGCGGAGTCGAAGTGGATCATGAACGGCAGCTGCGGATCGGCGATCAGGCCCTTGACGCCGATCTGGTGCCACTCGAGGCACCGGCCGTCCGGGAAGACCCGGTGGCCGGGCACGGAGCGGCGCCCCAGGCGCTGCTCGAAGGGGGCGAGGTCCTCGACCTCCACGACCCAGCCCAGCCAGCCGCCGCCGGCGGCGGACCGGGCCCGCACGGCCTGTCCGAAGGGCGCCTTCTCCGCCGCCGGGTGCTGGAGGACCTCGACGACCTCCACGTACTGGTGGTTCGTGAGCGGCAGGATCATGTTGCGGGTGCCGAAACGGGGGTGCACCCCGCCCTTGACCGGTTCGATCCCGAGCTGGTCGGCGATGCGCTCGGTGGTGGCCTCCAGGCCCTCCGGGCGGCAGGCGTAGGACACGTGGTCGACTCTCATGGGCACATCGTGGCACCCTGTGAGTTTCGTCTCCAAATCGGCCCGCGACGCGCCGGGCACCGTGCGGGCGACGCCCCGGCCGGGGCGTCACGCCCGGCCCCGGCTTGACGCCGTGCGGGCCTGATCCGGAGAATGCTGTCCAGGTCATGAGCGCCAGCGTCCAAGCCCCAGCTAGCTGGCCGGCAACCCTCCACCGCGGTGGGGTGCCCTGGGTGAAGACCAGGCTCCTCGCGTCCGGCGAGCGAGCAAGCGCGGGTCCCCGGCGCCCGGCCGTTCCCGGCCGCACCGCCTCGGCCGGGACGGGACCCCTGAGATCCACAAGGAGTCCCACGGCATGTCCGATCTCCCCGCCTCCAGCACCGACGCCTCCGCCGCCCGCACCGACGCGGCCGAGCGCCCCACCCCGGAGAACCCCGGGGGCTGGGCCTTCGAGACCCGGCAGATCCACGCGGGGCAGAGCCCCGACCCGGTCACCGGCTCCCGCGCCCTGCCGATCCACCAGACCACGTCCTTCGTCTTCCCCGACGCCCAGGCCGCCGCCGACCGCTTCGCGCTCGCCGAGCTCGGCCCGATCTACACGCGGATCGGCAACCCGACCACGGAGGTCGTGGAGAACCGGATCGCCGCCCTGGAGGGCGGCGTGGGCGCCCTCATGCTCAGCGCGGGGCAGTCGGCGACGACGTTCGCCGTGCTCAACGTCGCCGGCGCGGGAGACCACCTCGTGGCCAGCCCCAGCCTGTACGGCGGGACCTACAACCTCTTCAAGTTCACGCTGCCCAAGCTCGGCATCGAGACCACCTTCGTCTCCGACCCCGACGACCCCGAGGCGTGGCGGCGGGCGGTCCGGCCGAACACGAAGGCCTTCTTCGCCGAGACGATCCCGAACCCGCGCAACGACGTCCTCGACATCGAGACGGTCTCCGGGATCGCCCACGACCACGAGGTCCCGCTCATCGTGGACAACACCGTGGCGACCCCCTACCTCGTCCAGCCCCTGCGCTGGGGCGCGGACGTCGTGGTGCACTCGGCCACCAAGTTCCTCGGCGGGCACGGCACGGCCATCGGCGGCGTGATCGTGGACTCCGGGGCCTTCGACTACGGCCGCTACCCGGACCGCTTCCCCGGTTTCAACCAGCCGGACGAGTCCTACGGCGGTCTCGTCTACGCCGAGGCCCTGGGCGCGGAGGGGCCCTTCGGCGTCAACCTGTCCTACATCCTCAAGGCCAGGGTGCAGCTGCTGCGCGACCTCGGCTCGGCGATCTCCCCGTTCAACGCGTTCCTCATCGAGCAGGGCATCGAGACGCTGTCCCTGCGGATGGAGCGGCACGTGGCCAACGCCGGGACGGTGGCCCGCTGGCTCGAGGCCCGCGAGGACGTGCGCTCGGTGACCTGGGCCGGGCTGGAGTCCTCCCCGTGGCATGGGCGGGCGCAGAAGTACGCGCCCCGGGGCGCCGGGTCGATCCTGGGCTTCGTCCTCGACGGCGGCCGGGAGGCCGGGGCCGCCTTCGTGGACGCCCTGACCCTGCACTCGAACGTCGCCAACATCGGCGACGTCCGCTCCCTGGTGATCCACCCCGCGTCCACCACGCACAGCCAGCTCCTGCCCGAGGAGCAGCTGGCCGCCGGCGTGGAGCCCGGCTTCGTGCGCTTGTCCGTGGGTCTGGAGCACATCGACGACATCCTGGCGGACCTGGAGCAGGGCTTCGCAGCGGCCGCGGCCGCGCAGGGAGGACAGGAGTGACCGTGACGGTCGTGAGGGGCTCCGGCGCCGGGACCGCCGTCCGCGAGGACGGCGTGCCGCGGGTCGCCGGGATCGGCGAGCTGGAGCTCGAGTCGGGCTTCCGGCTGCCCGACGTCCGGATCGCCTACGAGACGTGGGGGACGCTCGCCCCGGACGCCTCCAACGCGGTGCTCGTCGAGCACGCCCTCACCGGGGACACCCACGTGGCGGCCGGCCGGGCCCGCCCCGGCGCCCCCGAGGCCGAGCGGCGCGCCGCCGAGAGCGGCGGCTGGTGGGAGGGCCTGATCGGCCCCGGCGCCGCCATCGACACGGACCGGTGGTTCGTGGTCTGCACCAACATCGTGGGCGGCTGCTACGGGTCCACGGGCCCGGCGACCCCCGCGCCGCCGAGCGTGGACCCCGAGGGCCGCCCCTGGGGCTCCCGCTTCCCGCTCATCACCGTCCGGGACTCCGTGCACGCCGAGGCGGCGCTGGCCGACGCCCTCGGCATCGACGCCTGGCGCCTGGTCATCGGCGGCTCCATGGGCGGGGCCCGCGCCCTGGAGTGGGCCGTGACCCACCCGGACCGGGTCCGGGCGTGCGCGGTGGTCGCCGCGTGCGCCCAGTCCAGCGCCGAGCAGCTCGCGTGGGGCCAGGCGCAGAACCTCGCGATCCGCCAGGATCCGCACTTCCGCGGCGGGGACTACTACGACGGCCCGCCGCCCGTCACGGGCCTGGGCCTGGCCCGGCGGATCGCCCACATCACCTACCGCTCGGCCGACGAGCTGCACCACCGGTTCGGGCGCTCGCCGCAGGCCGAGGAGCAGGTCATCGACACGCACGCCGGCGGGCGGGGGCGCTACCAGGTGGAGAGCTACCTCGACCACCAGGCGTCCAAGCTGGCGGGCCGCTTCGACGCCAACAGCTACCTCGCCGTCAACGAGACGCTCATGTCCCACGACGTCGCCCGGGGCCGCGGCACGCTCGAAGAGGCGCTGTCCGTGACCTCGTGCGAGTGGCTCGTGGCGGCGGTGGACTCCGACCGGCTCTACCTGCCCCGCGAGTCCGACGTCCTGGCCGCCGCGCTGCCCGGGGACGTCCGGCGGCACACCCTGACCTCGCCCTCGGGCCACGACGGCTTCCTCATCGAGGCTCCCCAGCTCGGCAAGCTGCTCGTGGAGACCGTGCTGCCCGAGCGCTGAGCCGGGACGGGGGTCCTCAGCCGTTCCCGCTCGCTCAGCCGTCCGCGGCACCCCGGTCGTCGCCGGGGCCCGCCCCGGGTCCCTCGCCGGGCGCGACGCCGCCCCCGGGCACGGTGGGGGTGCCGAAGTGCGGCCGCTTCGGCCGGACCTGCGCCCCGGAGCTGGTGCGCCGGATCCGGCGGGCCACCCACGGGCGCAGATAGCGGTGGGCCCAGACGAGGTCCTCGCCGCGGGCCTGCCGCCAGGACGAGGGCGGGCGGTCGGGCACCACCTCGGGCACGAGGCCGTGCGCGAGGCCCAGGGTGTCCAGGGCCTCGACCGCGATCCGGTGGTGGCCCAGGGGCGAGAAGTGCAGCCGGTCGGGGTCCCACATCGCCGGGTCCGCGAGCTCCCGCAGCCCCCACAGGTCCACCAGCACGGCGTCGTGCCGGGACGCGACCACGCGCACGTTCTCGTTGTAGACCGCGATCCGGCCCCGGATCCCGCGCAGCACGGGCGTGGCGCCGATGTCCGGGCCGCCGACCAGCACGACCGTCGCCCCGTTCGCCGCGAGCCGGCCCACGACGTCGTCCATCTCCTCGGCGATCGCGTCCGGGTCCCCGCCGGGGCGCAGCATGTCGTTGCCGCCCGCGCAGACCGTCACGAGGTCCGGGGTCAGCTCCAGGGCCGGTGCCACCTGCTCGTCGACGATCTGGCGGAAGAGCCGGCCGCGGATCGCGAGATTGGCGTAGGACAGGCCGGGGGCGAGGCGGTTCAGCTCCTCGGCGACCCGGTCCGCCCAGCCGCGGTGCCCGCCGGGGGAGCCGGGGTCCGGGTCCCCGATGCCCTCCGTGAACGAGTCGCCGATCGCCACCATGCGGCGCCACGGGTGGACGGGAGGCGCGGTGTCCGGGGGGCCCGGCGTCGTCTCGGTCATGCCTCCCGGTCTACCACCGGGCCCGGCGGGCGTCCACGCGCCCGCGCCGCGGGCCCCGGGACCGGGTGGCACACTGGTGCCATGACCGACGCCACCGTCCCGACCGGGACCGCCACCCCCTTCGCCGTGTGGAGCAGGGACGCCGACGCCCGCCCCGGCACCCCGCTGCTCGTGCTCCTGCACGGCTACGGCTCGCACGAGCAGGACCTCATGGGTCTCGTCCCGGCCCTGCCGGACGAGTTCAGCGTGGCGTCCGTGCGCGCCCCCCAGCCCGCCGGGTCCGGCTACCAGTGGTTCCCGCTCGCCGCGGACCTCAGCTTCTCCCTCGACCGGGTGGCCGAGGCCGTGGAGCCCGTCGCGGCGTGGCTGCGGGAGCTGGCCGCGGACCACCCCAGCACCACGCTGCTGGGGTTCTCGCAGGGCATGGCCATGGCCACGTCCCTCGCCCGCCACATGCCGGGCGAGATCGCCGCCGTGGTGGGGCTCTCCGGCTTCGTGGTCCCCGGCGAGCACCCCCTGTTCGCCGACGAGCAGCTGCGGGAGCGGCCGCTGCGGATGTTCTGGGGCCGTGATCCGCAGGACCCGGTCATCCCGCAGGAGCTCGTCGACTCCACCGCCGAGTGGGCGCTGGAGCACGCCGACGTCATGAAGGTGCACTACACCGGGGTCGGCCACGGGATCAGCCCGCAGGAGGTGGGGCACGTGCGCGAGTACCTCACCCACGTGGTGCTGGGGGACCCGGACCGCCCGGTCAGCCGCCCGCGGTGATCCGCACCGAGGCGCCCCCCGCGGAGACGACGTCCCCCGGGTGCAGCTGCCGGCCGCGCCGCGTCTCGACCTCGCCGTTGACCGAGACCTGACCGTCCTCCACCAGGCCCCGGGCGTGCGCCCCGTCCTCGGCGAGGTTCGCCAGCTTGAGGGCCTGGCCCAGCCGTATCATGTCGTCGCGGATGGGCAGTTCGTCGGGGCCGCCGGGCCGCTGGGGAGTCGTCATGCCCCCCATTGTCCCAGGTCCCGTCCGGTCGGCGGGCACGGCGGGAATTGGCTACCCTGGGACGAGGACGTCGCCCGCGGCGTCCTCGTTCGTGACGGCCGACGACGGCCGGTCCCCGCCCGGCGCACCGCCGGGCCACACCACCCACCACGCGCGTCCGCAGCCGGCGGTCGGGCGAGACCCTGGAGGAATCCCACATGGCCCCCAAGTCCACGCTGGACAACGTCATCTCGCTGGCCAAGCGCCGCGGTTTCGTGTTCCAGGCGGGTGAGATCTACGGCGGTTCCCGCTCCGCCTGGGACTACGGGCCCCTCGGCGCGGAGCTCAAGGAGAACATCAAGCACGAGTGGTGGCAGACCTTCGTGCGCGGGCGCGAGGACATGGTGGGCCTCGACTCCTCGATCATCCTCCCGAAGGCCGTGTGGGAGGCCTCGGGGCACGTGGCGACCTTCACGGACCCGCTCGTGGAGTGCACCTCCTGCCACAAGCGCGCCCGCCAGGACCACCTGGTCGAGGCCTTCGAGGAGAAGAAGGGCCGCGCCCCCGAGAACGGCATGGCCGAGATCCCCTGCCCCAACTGCGGGACCAAGGGCCAGTGGACCGATCCGCAGCAGTTCTCCGGGCTGCTCAAGACGTTCCTCGGCCCGGTCGACAACCAGGAGGGCCTGCACTACCTGCGGCCCGAGACCGCCCAGGGCATCTTCGTGAACTTCAACAACGTGGTCACCGCCGCCCGGAAGAAGCCGCCGTTCGGCATCGGGCAGATCGGCAAGGCGTTCCGCAACGAGATCACCCCCGGCAACTTCATCTTCCGCACGCGCGAGTTCGAGCAGATGGAGATCGAGTACTTCACCCACCCGTCCGAGGCCGGGCACTTCTTCGACGAGTGGGTCGAGGCGTGCTGGAACTGGTTCACGGACCTGGGCATCGACCCGGACCACATGCGCCGCTACGACGTCCCCGAGGACGACCGGGCGCACTACTCCGCCGGCACCATCGACATCGAGTACCGGTTCGGCTTCCAGGGCAACCCGTGGGGCGAGCTCATGGGCGTGGCCAACCGGACCGACTACGACCTCGGCGTGCACAACGAGCACTCCAACACGGACCTCAGCTACTTCGACCAGCAGACCAACGAGCGCTACGTCCCGTACGTGATCGAGCCGTCCTTCGGCCTGACCCGGTCGATGATGGCCTTCCTCGTGGACGCGTACACCGAGGACGAGGCCCCCAACTCGAAGGGCGGGGTGGACAAGCGCACGGTCCTCAAGCTGGACCCGCGCCTGGCCCCGGTCAAGGCCGCGGTGCTGCCGCTGTCCCGCAACGAGGACCTCTCGCCGAAGGCCAAGGACCTGGCCGCCGAGCTGCGCCGGAACTGGAACATCGACTTCGACGACTCGGGGGCGATCGGGCGCCGCTACCGCCGCCAGGACGAGATCGGCACCCCGTTCTGCATCACGGTGGACTTCGACACCCTCGAGGACCAGGCCGTGACCATCCGCGAGCGGGACGCGATGACCCAGGAGCGCGTGGCCCTCGACCAGGTGAAGTCCTACCTCGCCGGGAAGCTCGTCCGCTGATGAGCGGCGCGCTGACCGGCTCCGGGCTGCGGCCCTGGCGGGACGGGGACGACCTGCGGCTGCTCGAGGTGTGGCCCGACCCGGAGACGCCCCAGGCCGCCGCCTTCCGGGCGACCCTGCGCCCCGACGACGACGCCCCGTGGTCCCGCACGGTCGTGGCGGAGGACTCCGGCGTGCCGGTCGCCGCCGGCACGGTCTACGAGTCGGCGCTGCACCCCTCGAGGCTGTGGGCCTACGTGGAGGTCGCCCCCGACCGCCGCGGCGAAGGCCTCGGGCGCGCCCTGCTGGAGCGGCTGCGCACCGAGGCGGCGGGCTCGCCCTCGGGCGTGCAGGCCCTGCGCACGAAGGCGGCGCCCGGCTCGGCCGGCGAGCGCTTCGCCCGGGCCGCCGGCCTGGACCCCGTCCAGGACTCGCGCGTGGTCCGGGTGGCGGCCGGTGCCCTGCCCCTCCAGCCGCTGCGGGAGCACCCCGACGGGACACCGGCGCAGGCCGTCGAGGACCTGGCCACCGGCTCGGTCGAGCTGACCCGGGCGCTGTGGGCGTTCTACCGGGCCGTGCACGCCTGGGACGAGCCGGCGGACCTGTCCGTGGGACGGGTCAACCAGCTGTTCCTCTCCGACGCCGCGCACGCCTTCGGGGCGCTCGTGCTGCGCAACGGCGTGGGCCCGGGGGAGCGGGGCAGGATCTCCGCGTTCGCCGTGAGCTACCGGCCCGTCGAGCTCGACGCCGCCCCCGGCGCCCCCGCCCCTGAGGACGCGCCGGACGAGCCCGCCCACGTCGTGCTCGGCTGGACGCCGGGGGACGCCGCGGCAGGTCCCGCGCTCGAGCAGCTGCTCGCGCTGCTGGCCCACCACCACCCCGTGCAGTTCCAGGTGGACGGGTCGATGGAGCCGCTGACCGCCGTCGTCGACAACCTCCTGGCGGCCGGCGCCGCCACGGTCGTGGAGACCTCCGTCGTCCTCGCAGAGCCCGGGGACTGAGCGCGCGTGCCGGTGCCGGGTCCGGCCGGTGCGGGGACGTGCTCAGCCGGCCGTGCTCGCGTCGACGCGCCGGACCTCGGCCCGGTCGCCGGCCTCGGTGCTGACCTCGTCGCCGGTGTAGTCCTGCTCCCCGTAGAGCCAGTCGGTGTAGTCCCAGATGCCGTGCCGGTCCGCGGACTTCCACAGCATGTTGCGCACGGTCCGCTCGACCGGGCCGGTGAGGTGCCAGGACTCGCCCCACACCCGCGCCGTCGTCTGGATCCGCGCGGTGCGCGGCTGGCGGACGGCGTTGTACTCCCGGAACACGGCGTTCCACCGGGAGGCGTCGTGGTGCTCCGGGTCCGCGAACACGGACCGCGCGGCGATGGCCTCGAGGGCGGCGGCGTCCTCGAGGGCCTGGCAGGCGCCCTGGGCGAGGTACTGCAGCATCGGGTGCGCGGCGTCGCCGGCCAGGGCGATGTTGCCGTCCACCCAGTTCTCGATCGGCACGCGGTCGAACATGGGCCAGCGCTGAACGTGGCTGAGGTTGTCGAGTGCCGCCCGGACCTCCGGAACGCAGTCCCGGTAGGCCTCGCGCAGCTCGGCGTCGCCCTCGTAGACGAGCTGACCGGCGGCGAAGGACGGCGAGCGGTAGACGGCCACGGTGTTGAACAGCTCCCCCTGGCGCAGCGGGTACTGCACGAGGTGGCACTCGGGGCCCATCCACACGACCACGGCCTCCATGTCACCGGCGTGGGTGATCTGCGAGATCGGCAGGGCGCCGCGGTAGGCCACGTACTCGGAGCCGACGGGCTGGTCGTCGGAGAGCTGCGCGCGGACCACGGACCTGATCCCGTCCGCGGCGACGATCGCGTCGGCCTCGAAGACCCGGCCGTCGTCGGCGGTCGCCCGGGCCACGGCGCGCCCGTCGACCTCCACGTTCTCGGTCTTCGCGACCCGGACGTTGTTGTGCAGGATCACGCCGAGCTCGGCGCACTCCTCCATGAGCAGGCGGTGCAGGTCCGAGCGGTGGGCCACGATGTAGGGGGCGCCGTAGCGCTCGTAGTACTCGCCGGTGACGTCCTCCCGGAGCAGCTCCTCGCCCGTGAGGGCGTCGCGGAAGACGATGTACCGGGGGGCCACGCCGGTCTCGACGGCCCGGTCCAGCACCCCCCACTCGCGCAGCAGGCGGGTGGCGTTGGGGGACATCTGCAGGCCGGCGCCGACCTCCCCGAACTCGGGGGCCTGCTCCACGAGCTCGACCTCCGCGCCGAGCCGGCGCAGGGCGAGGGCGTTGCCGAAGCCGCCGATGCCGCCTCCGATGACGAGGACCTTGGTGTGCTGTGCCATGGTGGTGATTCCTTTCGAGCTGTGCGGGACGAGGTCAGGCAACCGGCTGGGTCCGTACGACCCGGGGCGCCTGGCGGGCCCTGGTGATGACGGGCAGGAGGGCGAACTGCAGGACCGTGGCGACGGCCGCCGCACCCGCGAAGAGCAGGAACACGGGGTGGACGCCGTCGGCGGGGTCGGCGTAGGCGCCGAGCACGAGCCCCGCCGTCTGCGGGGCGAGGACGGCGCCGATGCGCCCCACGCCCAGGGCCCAGCCGAGCGCGGTGCCGCGGAGGCTGTCCGGGTAGTACAGGGTGATGGCGCCGATGATCAAGGACTGCGTGCCGTGCGTGCCGACACCGGCGAGCACGAGCATCAGGTAGATCAGCCAGACCGGCTCGTCGCCGACGACCATGATCACGAGCAGCCCGGCCGCGGCGGCGCCCGAGGCCACGGCGCCGGTGAGCACCGGGCCGAACCGGTCCCCGGCCCAGGCCGTGAGCACGGAGCCCAGCACCGCGCCGAGATTGAGGACGAGCGCGAACGTCAGGGCCCCGCCGATCTGCGCGCCCTGCAGCCGCATGAGGTTCGGCAGCTCGGTGCCCAGCCCGTACCAGGCGAAGAGGGTCGCGAGGGTGGCGGCGGCGAACAGGATGCTCATGGTCAGGTGGGGCGGGCGGAGCAGGGACCCGAAGCCGGGCCGGTGCACCTGCGCGGCGGCCGCGGCGGCCCGCTGCTCCCGGCCGGGGTCGGCGGGGATCACCTTCAGGGCCACGGGCACGAGCACGACGAGGGCCAGGACGGGGAAGACGAACATCCACCGCCAGCCCTCCCATCCGAGCCAGTCCGCCGGGATCACGGGGATGCCGGTCAGGGCGGCGAGCGAGCCGCCGATCGGCACGCCGGACATCATGAGCGTGGCCATGGCCGAGCGCCACCGGGGCGGGATGAAGTCCGCGGCGAGGGCGTTGGCCGAGGGCACGAGACCGCCCAGGCCGAGCCCCGCCACGAGCCGCAGCAGCGCGAAGACCCACTCGTCGGGGGCCACGGCGCACGCCACGGTCGCCAGGGAGAACACCACCGTGCACCAGACGACCGTCTTCTTCCGGCCCAGCCCGTCGGAGAGCCGCCCGGCGAAGACCGCCCCGATCATCATGCCGAGGAACGCCGAGGAGCCCACCGTGCCGGCGGTCGCCTGGGACATTCCCCACTCCTCCATGAGGGAGGGCTTGACCGTGCCGAAGACGATGAGGTCGTAGCCGTCGAAGACGATGAGCAGCCAGCAGACCAGCACGGCGATCCATCGGGCGCGCCGGCCCACCGGGGCGGGCGGGGCGGCGGCGGCAAGAGCCGTTGCGGACATCGGGACTCCGTTTCACAGGTGCGGGGCGCCACCGGCGTGCGGCGCGTCACACCAGGATGTGCCCGTGACCGGCACGCCCTGAAACTTATTCTGCTGGATGGAACAAACGGTGTGCCGTGGATCTCCCCCGGGGTGCGGCGGGCGCCTACACTGGGCCCGTGCAGAACCAGGACCTGGAGCGGAAGCCGGCCTACTCCCTGCAGTCCGTGGACAACGTCCTGCGCCTGCTCCAGATGCTGCGCGACTCCGGCGGGGTGCGGCTCAAGGACGTGGCGCAGGAGCTGGGGGTCGCCCCCTCCACCGCGCACCGCCTCCTGTCGATGCTCGTCTACCGCGGCTTCGCCGTCCAGGACGACTCCCGCCGCTACCTCGCGGGGCCGGGGCTCGGCGTCTCGGTCCCCGAGTCCGGCTCGCACAGCCGGCTGCGCGCTCTCGTGCAGCCCTACCTGGAGCTGCTCAGCGAGCGAACCCACGAGACCACGAACCTCATGGTCAGGGTCGGCACCACGGTCCGCTTCCTCAGCTCCGTGGAGGGGGCGGGGCTGCTCAAGGTCGGCGACCGGCGCGGCGCCGTCCTCCCGGCGGCCGCCACCTCCGCGGGCAAGCTCCTGCTGTCCTACCTCTCCGAGGAGGACCTCGCGCGGCTGTTCCGCACGGGCTCGGCCCGGACCGTGGGGGAGTACCTGGACGAGGCCGCCTTCGGCTCCTTCGTCCGGTCCCTCGCGATGATCCGCTCCGTGGGACTGGCCTTCAACCGCGAGGAGGCCGAGCGCGGCGTCTCCGCCGTGGCCTGCGCCGTGCGCGATCCCGAGGGGCGCCCCCTGGCCGCCCTGTCGGTGTCCGTGCCCGTGCAGCGGGCCGGCGTGATCGAGGACCGGGCGGTGATCCGGGCGCTGCGGGAGGTGTGCCGGGAGATCGAGGGCGAGATCGCCGCGGAGATCGAGTCCGGCCGGCCTCGGTGAACCGGCCGTGGAGCACCGCAGGAAGTTTCCATCCAGCAGAATTCATTGCGGGTCCCGCCGGTGCCTGCTCTAGCGTGGCCAGTAACTCACATCACAGCGCAGGGTGGTCCGCCCCGCGACCCGCGAGCACCGAGGAGCTCACCATGAGTCACGACAACCAGATGACGGTCCCGGCCCCCACGCCTCAGGAGCAGGCCCAGCTCGACGCCCTCTACCAGGACTTCGACGCGGGCCACATGGTCCCGCTGTGGACGGAGATCGGCAATCTCATGCCGGAGGCCCCGGCCTCGGCGGCCGTCCCGTTCGTGTGGGAGTGGAAGAACCTGCTGCCGCTGGCCGAGCGGGCCGGGGACCTGGTGCCCGTGGGCCGCGGCGGGGAGCGCAGGGCCATCGCGCTGGCCAACCCCGGTCTGGGCGGGCGCCCGTACGCCACCCCCACCCTGTGGTGCGCCATCCAGTACCTCGGCGGCCACGAGGTGGCGCCCGAGCACCGGCACTCCCAGAACGCCTTCCGCTTCGTGGTCGAGGGCGAGGGCGTGTGGACCGTGGTCAACGGCGACCCGGTGCGCATGTCCCGCGGGGACTTCCTGCTCACCCCGGGCTGGAACTTCCACGGCCACCACAACGAGCTCGACCAGCCCATGGCGTGGATCGACGGCCTCGACATCCCGTTCGTGCACTACACCGACACCGCGTTCTTCGAGTTCGGCATCGACCGGGTCACGGACGAGTCCACCCCGGAGTTCTCCCGCGGCGAGCGGCTGTGGTGCCACCCGGGCCTGCGGCCCCTGTCGGGTCTGGACAACACCGTGTCCTCCCCGATCGGGGCCTACCGGTGGGAGCACACCGACCGGGCGCTCACCGAGCAGCTGGCCATCGAGGACGAGGGCTACCCCGCCACCGTGGAGCAGGGCCACGCCGCCGTGCGCTTCGTGAACCCCACCACCGGCGGGGACGTCATGCCCACCATCCGGGCCGAGTTCCACCGCTTCCGTCCCGGCACCGAGACCCGCACGACGCGGGAGGTCGGCTCCAGCGTCTACCAGGTCTTCGAGGGCCGCGGCCGGTTCGTGCTCGACGGCGAGGTCCGGGTCGTGGAGAAGGGCGACCTGGTGGTCGTCCCGTCCTGGACGGCCTGGCAGATCCAGGCCGAGACCGGGTTCGACCTGTTCAAGTTCGGCGACCAGCCGATCGTCGAGAAGCTGAACTTCCACCGCACCTTCGTGGAGGGCGAGGAGAAGTAGCACCGTACCTCCGGCGCGCGGAGCGGACCGCCCCGCGCGCCGGACCACGTCCGTGGCGCCCCGCCGGGCGCCGCCGCACACCGACCCCCACATCCCGACCCAGGAGACACTGACCGATGAAGCTTGCAACCCTGCGCACCAACGGGACCACCACGGCCGCCCGCCTCGACGGCGAGGTGTTCACCGAGATCGAGGGCGTCCCCGACCTCGGTGCCCTGCTCGCGGAGGAGAACTGGCGCGGAATCGCCGCCGGCGCCTCCGGGCCGACGCACCCGGCCGCCGGCGCCGAGCTCGAGACGATCGTCGCCGACCCCGGCAAGGTCCTGTGCGTGGGGCTCAACTACAAGAGCCACATCCAGGAGATGGGCCGCGACCTGCCGTCCTACCCCACGATCTTCGCCAAGTTCACCGAGACCCTCACCGGCCCGAACGACGACATCGAGGCCGTCGCCGAGGACCCCCAGCTGGACTGGGAGGGCGAGCTCGTCGTCGTCGTCGGCAAGCGCGCGTACAAGGTGGACGAGGCCGACGCCGGTCAGTACATCGCCGGGTACGCCGCCGCCAACGACATCTCCATGCGCGAGTGGCAGTTCCGCACCAAGGAGTGGCTGCAGGGCAAGATCTGGGCGAAGTCCACCCCGGTGGGCCCCGTCATGGTCACCGCCGACGAGTTCGACCCGAAGCAGGCCGTCCTGCACACCCGGGTCAACGGCGAGACCATGCAGGAGCACTCGATCGGGGACCTGCTGTTCACCCCGGAGCACCTCGTGGCCTACTTCTCCACGATGCTGCCGCTGAACCCCGGGGACATCATCCTCACCGGCACCCCCGGCGGGGTGGGCCGGGCCCGCAACCCGCAGGTCTTCCTGAAGTCCGGCGACGTGGTGGAGGTCGAGATCGACGGTCTGGGCGTGCTCACCAACAAGATCGTCGACCCCGCCTGAGCGCGGGCACGAGAGGAGTCAGCCATGGTCGCCCGTCAGGACCTCACCACCGACGAGGACCTCAAGGCCCAGCTGCTGCTGGTGCGCCGCGGCACGGCGTTCTGGTCCCGCAAGGTCAACGAGCTCACGGACGACGAGCTCGACGGACCCTCGCTGCTGCCCGGCTGGTCCCGCCGGCACGTCCTCGCCCACGTCGGCTACAACGCCCGCGCCCTGACCCGGCTCGTGCAGTGGGCCAACACCGGGGTGGAGACCCCGATGTACTCCTCCCCTCAGGCCCGCAACCAGGAGATCGCCTACGGGGCGACCCTGCCGTCCCGGGCGCTGCGCCACCTGAACGACCACGCCTCGGTGTCCCTGAACGTCGAGTGGCGGGACACCCCGGAGGCGGCGTGGGGCCACGAGGTGCGGACCGCCCAGGGCAGGACCGTGCCGGCCACGGAGACCGTCTGGATGCGCAACCGCGAGGTCTGGATCCACGCGGTCGACCTCGACAACGGGGCCCGCTTCTCGGACGTCCCGGCCGAGGTCCTGACCCGGCTGCTGAAGGACGTGACCGGCAACTGGGCGGGACAGGACAAGGACCCCGGGCTGCGGATCCAGGTCTCCGACGCCCCGGAGCTCGGTGAGCTCGGGGCCGGCGCCGGCCAGGACGCGGGGATCCTGGTGCGCGGGGACCTGTTTTCGCACGAGTTTTGACAACCCCGT
>NZ_AOSQ01000029.1:0-32224 GCF_000349605.1 Kocuria sp. UCD-OTCP | reverse complement strand
ATCCGCACCAGGTCCGCGAAGTCCTCGTCGAAGAACCGGTTCTCCCGGTCGTAGCCGGCGGCGCGCTCGCGGAACGTCGCCAGCAGGTCGTCCGGGAGCAGGGTCTCGGGCACCAGGTCGCCGGCCGCCCGGTCCTCGGGGGCCTCGGCTCCCGCAGGTGCGGGTGCGGGTGCGGGTGCGGGTGCGGGTCGTGCGGTCGCGGGCTGCGGTCCGGTGGCGGGGTGCATCTCGCTCCTGTCGGCGGTCGTCGGGGTCGTGGGTGCTCCGGCGGTCGGGCGGACCGGGGTGGGAGGGGCCGGTGGCCGGTCAGTACCGGGTCAGCAGCCGGTGCAGCACGCGGGAGCCGAACTCCAGGGAGTCCGTGGGCACGCGCTCGTCCACGCCGTGGAACATGGACGGGAAGTCGAGCTCGTCGGGCAGGCGCAGCGGCACGAACCCGTAGCCGGTGATGCCGAGCGGGTCCAGGGACTTGTTGTCCGTCCCGCCGGAGAGCATGTACGGCAGCACGACCGCCTCGGGGTCCTCGGCGTGCAGCGCGTCGACCATGGCGTCGACCACGGTGCCGGAGAACGGCACCTCGAGGGCGATGTCGTCCGACTCGAACTCGAAGGACACCCCGTCCCCGGCGAGCTCCGCGAGCTTCGCCAGCACGATCTCGCGCTGGCCCGGCAGATAGCGCACGTCCAGCCCCGCCTGGGCGGAGCCGGGGATGACGTTGACCTTGTAGCCCGCCTCGAGCATCGTCGGGTTCGCGGTGGTCTGCAGTGTCGCGCCCACGAACCGTGCCACGGAGCCGAGCTCGGCGAGCAGCCGCTGGGGGTTCTGGGGGTCGAACTCCACGCCCGTCAGCTCGGTGACCGAGTCCAGGAACGCCCGGGTGGTCTTGGTGAGCTCCACGGGCCACTGGTGCTCGCCGATGTTGGCCAGCGCCCTCGAGAGCCGGGTGACCGGGTTGTCGTCGTTGATCTGGGAGCCGTGCCCGGCCGTGCCCTGCGCGTTGAGACGCAACCACATGAGGCCCTTCTCCGCCGTCTGCAGCAGGTAGGCCCGCCGGCCGCCGATGGTGGCCGAGTACCCGCCGACCTCGCTGATGGCGTCGGTGACGCCGTCGAAGAGACCGCGGTGGTGCTCCGCGATCCAGTGCGAGCCGTACACCATGCCGGCCTCCTCGTCGGCGAAGAAGCCGAAGACGATGTCCCGCCGCGGCCGGTCCCCGGTGCGCACCATGTGGCGCAGGACCGAGATCATCATGGCGTCCATGTCCTTCATGTCCACGGCACCGCGGCCCCAGATCATGCCGTCCCGGATCTCGCCCCCGAACGGGTCCACGGACCAGTCCGCGGCGATCGCGGGCACCACGTCCAGGTGGCCGTGCACCAGCAGGGCGTCGGCGGAGGGGTCGGTGCCCTCGATCCGGGCGAAGACGTTGGCGCGGCCGGGCGCCGACTCCAGGACGGTCGTGGCGAGACCGACCTCCTCGATCAGCCCGGCCACGTACTCGGCGGCCCGCCGCTCCCCCTTGGCGTCGCCGCTGCCGTAGTTGGAGGTGTCGATGCGGATGAGGTTGCGGCAGATCTCGACGGTCTCGCCCTCGGGCGACGACGCCGCGGCCGCCGCGGCGGGAACGGTCTGAGGATCGGTCATGGCGGTCCTTCCTGGGGTTCCTGGTGGGCGGGTGGGGTTCAGCGGACGGCGGTGTCGCGGCCGGGGTAGCTCAGCAGCACGAGGCGTCCGGACTCCTCGACCACGACGACCTCCTCAGTCTCCCCGGGAGCGTCCTCGGGGGCGACCTCCAGCCGGTACCCCTCGGCGGTCTCGACGGCCTCGCCCTGGACGGCGAGCGTCTCGTAGCGGGAGGTGTCCGGGTGCCACCGCTCGAGGTGGACCCCGCAGTACTGGGAGCTGCCCTCCGTGGCCCGGTGCACGAAGTCGTGGGACAGCAGCTCGCAGGCGCCGTCCCAGTCGCGCTCGGCCATCGCGTCGACGAACGCCCGGGTGGTGCCCTCGGGCGTCCCGAGGTCGGGGCCGCACCCGGTCAGGCCGACGGCGGCGGCGAGGACGAGGCACAGCCGCAACGGGGCCCGGACGCCGGTGGCGCGGGTGGCGTGGACGGTCATCGGGCTCCTTCTCCGGGCGTGCGCTCCCAGCCTATCGTCACCGGCACCGGTGCGTTCGCCGCGCGGACGGGGTGTGAACCGCTCACCATAACCACGGGAATTCCGGCCGTCCGGTTCATTCCGTGATGTCGTCGTTATTCTCCTGTGATAGACGAAACAATTTCACACACTTCCTATTTGCAATGGGAATTCCCTAGCCTTTCCCTGGGCGCCTTCCCCAGCCCAATCTGTCTCGTCGTCCGGCCGGACGACGATAGCCCCCCGCCGCACGGAACCCCCCAGTTCCTCCGTGCGTGCAGACAGACCAGGAAGCAGAAGCACCCATGGCGAAACATCGCTGCGCCCCCGCGCGCCGTCACGGCCGCATGGCCGCTCTGGCCCTCTCCGCCGGCATCGGCGTCACCACGCTCGCCGGCACCTCGCTGCTGGCCGGTCCGGCGGCCCACGCCGCCGCGCAGGACATCGTCGCGGTGGACGCCGCCACGCGTCAGGCCGATGCCCAGCTGATCCTCGACGAGATCAACCGCTACCGCGAGTCCCTCGGCGTGAAGCCGCTCAAGTACTCCGCCACGCTGTCCCAGGTGGTGCAGAAGGAGTCCGACCGGCAGATCGTCGAGGAGAAGTTCTCGCACAGCACCACCTTCCTCACCGATCCGCGCACCGGGCCCTGGACCAGCGCCAACGAGGTGATCGCCCTGGAACACCACCGGGACGTGCGCGCCCTGGTGGCGTGGTGGAAGTCCTCGGCCGCCCACGACAAGGCGATCAAGGACCCGCGCCACGAGGTGATCGGCATCGGCCTCACCTACGCGGACGGCCGGCTCGAGAACTCCGGGCAGCCCTGGCAGGTGCTCTCCACCGTCAACCTCTACGGGTACGCCAACGGCGGCGCGCCCGCGGACGCCTCGACGCGCGTGAACGGGGCCCCGGCCTACACCTACGAGACGTCGACGCCCGTCCAGCCCCCGGCAGGCTACGGCGTGGCCGGCGCCATCGGCGCGAAGTACCACGCCCTGGGCGGCGCCGCGGTCGTCGGTCAGCCCGTGACGGCGGAGCGCGGCGGGCTGCGCGCCGGAGGCGTCTACCAGGAGTTCTCCCTGAACGGGCGCAAGTCCACCCTGTACTGGAGCCCGGCCACGGGCGCCCACCGGGTGGAGAACGCCACGGTCATCGGCCAGAAGTTCGTGGCCGGGGGGCGGGAGAACGGCTACGGCTTCCCGACCACGGAGGAGCGCCGGCTGGCCGACGGGTCCTCCTACCAGGTCTTCTCCCGGGACGGGGCGCTCACCAAGGTGCTGTGGACCCGGGCCCACGGCGCGCGTGCGGTGCACGAGACCGGCGCCATCGGCCGCGCCTGGAAGGCCGCCGGCTTCGAGCGGGGCTACGGCTACCCGGTCACCGACGAGATCCGCACCGGGGCCACCGTCTACCAGCGCTTCTCGAACGGGTACAGGGTGAACTGGTCCCCGGCCACCGGTCAGGTGTGGGTCACCGGCTGGTGACCCGGGTGCCCCGGGGCGCGCCCCCCGGGGCACCGGCCGGGCTCAGTGCTCGAGCACGATCTTGCCGAAGTGCCGGGCCGACTCCATCTCCCGGAACGCGTCGGCGGCCTCGGCGAGGGGGCGGCGGCGGTCGATCACCGGCCGCAGCCCGGTCGCCTCGAGCGCGCGCACGAAGTCGGCCTGGTCCCGGCGGCTGCCCACCAGCAGTCCTTGGAGGCGCGCCTGGCGCGCCATGAGCAGCGCCGTGGGGACGTCGCCGGCCGCCCCGGTGAGCACGCCGATCAGGGAGATGTGGCCGCCGACCCGCACGGCGCGGATCGACTGCGCCAGGGTGCCCGGGCCGCCGACCTCGATCACGTGGTCGGCGCCGCGCCCGTCCGTGAGCTCCTGGACGGCGCGGCCCCACTCGGGGGTCTCGCGGTAGTTGATGACGTGGTCCGCGCCGAGCCGCCGGACGCGCTCGAGCTTCTCGTCGGAGGAGGACGTGACCACCACGGTGGCGCCCACGGCCTTGGCGAGCTGCGTGGCGTAGACCGAGACGCCGCCGGTGCCCAGGGCCAGGACCACGTCCCCCGCACGGAGCCCGCCGTCCACCACAAGCGCCCGCCAGGCGGTGACGCCGGCCGTGGTGATGGTCGCGGCCTCGGCGTGGGACCACCCGGCCGGGGCGCGCGTGAACCACGTGGCGGGACGCACCACCGCCTCCCGGGCGTAGCCGTCGAGCCCGTCTCCCGGGACGCGCCGGAAGTTCCCGTCCACGGGGGGTCCGTCCTGCCAGAGCGGGAAGAAGCAGGAGACCACGGCGTCGCCCTCCGCGAGGTCGTCGACGCCCTCCCCCACGGCCTCGACGACGCCCGCGCCGTCCGCCAGCGGGATCCTCCCGTCCTCGGTCCGCGTCCCGCCGGAGACCACGAGGTAGTCGTGGTAGTTCAGGGAGCTGGCGTGCACGCGGACGCGGACCTCGCCGGGGCCCGGCGCGCCCGGGTCGGGGGCCTCCCCGAGCTCGAGCCGGTCCAGGCCGCCGGGGGCGGAGACGGTCAGTTGCTTCACGGGTGGTCCTCCAGGCGCTGTGGGGTCGTCGGTCGCCGCCCACGATAGCCGCCGCCCCCGGGAGTGTCATCAGCACGCTTCGGATGCCCGGTGGGGCGGGGTCGCGACGGCCACGGCCGCTCCCGGCCCGATCCGCGGACCCTGCCGGGCTCGCTCAGTGGGCGCCCACCGCGCGGGCGTGCCGGGCCGCGGCCTCGGCGCCCTGCGTCCACCGCTCCCCGTGACCGGGCAGCACGGTGCGCGCCCCGGTGGCGGCCACCGCGTCGAGGGAGGCGAGGGCCACGGCGGAGTCGTGGGTCGCGGCCCCGGCGACGATCTGCGGGCCGCGCCGGCCGGTGTAGGGGTCCAGCGTCACGAGCGCGTCACCGCTGAGCACGGTCCCCCGGCCGGGCAGGTCCAGGACGCAGTGCCCGTCCGTGTGGCCGGGGGTGTGGACGACCACCGGCCGGCCCGGGACAGGCAGGACGGCCCCGGCCTCGAGCGGGCGCAGCTCCCGCACGCCCCGGACCGCGAGGGCCCCGGCCGCCGCCATGCGGCCGAGCAGCGGCAGGGACCGCGGGTGGGTGAAGGGGTAGAGGAACCGGTTGCGCTCGGGCCGGTACCGGTACGGGTGGGCGGCCAGCCGCGCGTCCGCAGGGTGCCCGTGCACCGGCAGCCGCCACTCCTCCTGCGCCCGCCGGGCGAAGCCCACGTGGTCGAAGTGCGCGTGCGTGAGCACCAGCGCCCTGACCTCGTCGGGGCGCCGCCCGCGCTCCTCGAGTCCCGCCAGCAGCATGGGCCACATGCTCGGCAGGCCGGCGTCCACGAGCGTGACGCCGTCCTCGTCCTCGACCAGAAAGCAGTTGACGTGGGCGTGGGTGATGCGGTGGACGCCGTCGGCCACTTCGGGGGTGAACATGGGTCTCCTCACTCGATCAGTGTGCTGATCATACCTGCCGGGCGCCGACACCGGCCAGGCGACCGCCCCGCCGGGCGGCGCGCCCGGTACCATGGGCCCCACGCAGGGCCCCGGTCCGCGGATCCCCCGGTCCGCCCGGAGCAGGCCCCGTCCTCCCCCGACCTGCCCCCCCCCCCCGAAAGGTCCCGCTGTGAACGCTCAGCGCCCCGATGCCCTGCCCTCCGTGGAGATCGTCGCCGTGCCCTTCCACCGGCTCCGCCGGAACCGGTGGGCCATGACCTTCGTCCCGGCCGGCGGCGGGCACGCCGTCCGCCGCACCTTCCCGGAGTTCCGGGACGCGGTGGTCGCCGCCCGCGGCCTCGCCCTGGCCGGGAGGACGCCCGTCAGCGCCTGAGCCCGGCGGCTCCCACCGCCGCCGGTGCCTCTGCGGCCGGGGGTCACTCGGCGAGCGCCTCCACGAGGACGTCGGCGACGGCCTGACTCGACTGGGGGTTCTGACCGGTGATCAGGTTGGCGTCGCGGATGACGTGGCTGGACCACGCGGGGCCGGTCTCCACGACGGCCCCCTTCTCCCGGAGCACGGTCTCCAGGAACCAGGGGGTGTTCTCCCCGGTGCCGCCGCCGAGCTCCTCCTCGTTGGTGAAGGCGGTCAGCCGGCGGCCCGCGAAGAGGAACGTCCCGTCGTCCTGGGCGCTGAGCAGGGCGGCGGGGCCGTGGCAGAAGGGGGCGATGAGCCGGCCGGTCCGGTCCGAGGAGGCCAGGATCCGGCCGAGCGAGGGGTCGTGGACGAGGTCCGCCATGGGACCGTGGCCGCCGGGCAGGACCACGGCGTCGTAGTCGTGCTCGTCGACCTCGGCCAGGACGCGGGGGGCGGTGAGCTCGGCGTCGATCTCCTCCAGGTAGGTGCGGAACTCGTCGGCCCGCTCCTGGCCCCCGGTGACGTCCGGGGAGAGGCTGACCCGGTCCACGGTGGGCCGGCGACCGCCGGGGGTGGCGATGTCGACGGTGTGCCCGGCCCGGCGCAGCGCTCGGTGGGCGACGACGAGCTCCTCCGCCCAGAAGCCGGTGGGGTGCTCGGTGCCGTCCCGCATGGTGAGGGAGTCGGCCGCCGAGACGATCATCAGAACACGGGCCATGATGGTCAGCTCCTCAGCTGTGGTGCCTGTCCGGGTGTTTTCCGTCGTGCGTGCCGCAACGGCTCCGCCCGCGCGCTTATTCCGTCCGGCGGCCCAGGGTGCGTCGCTATGCTGACCGGGATTCCGGCTCGACCGAGGAGGCCACCATGGACCAGCACGACGAGGACCAGCACCGCGAGCAGCACGCCCATCGGCGCAAGGGGCGGCGCACGGTCGTGATCACCGGCGCGAGCGACGGCATCGGGGCCGCCGCCGCCCGCGAGCTGGCGGGACGGGGCCACGACGTCGTCGTCGTCGGGCGATCGGGCGAGAAGACCGCGGCGGTGGCCGGGCCCCTCGGGCTCCGGCACTTCACCGCGGACTTCGCGCGGCTCGACGACGTGCGCCGGCTCGCCCGGGAGCTGCAGGAGTCCGCCCCGCGGATCGACGTGCTGGTCAACAACGCCGGCGGGATCTTCGACCGCCGCGAGCTGACGCCCGACGGGCACGAGATGACGTGGCAGGTCAACCACCTGGCGCCCTTCCTGCTCACCCACCTGCTGCTCGACCGGCTCGTGGCGGACGGCGCGGCGGTGCTCAGCACGTCCAGCGTCGCGGCCCGCATCGGCCGGCTCTCGCCGGAGGTCCTCGTCGACGACCGGCGCTGGTCCCCGCAGGGGGCCTACGGGGACACGAAGCTCGCCAACATCCTGTTCACCCGCGGTCTCGACCGCCGGCACGGGCCGCACGGCCTCGCCGCCGCGGCGTTCCACCCCGGGGGCGTCGCGACGAACTTCGCCTCGGGCACCACCACCCCCCTGCGGTTCCTGTACCGCACCCGCCTGGGCCGCCGGCTCATGATCACCCCGGAACGGGGCGCGGAGACCCTGGTGTGGCTGGCCGAGGGCGCCGCCGGCGAGGACTGGCGCTCCGGGGGCTACTTCGAGAAGAGCCGGCCCGCCCGCGCCCCGTCCCGCGCGGCCGACGACGCGCTCGCGGACGCCCTGTGGCGGCGCAGCGCCGAGCTCGTGGGGCTCACCCCGGGGCACCCGGCCGGCTGAGCACCAGCGCGTCGACCTTCGCCCAGAGCTGCTCGACCGTCCCGTCGTTGACGAGGACGGCGGTGATCCAGCGCGGGTCGATGCCGGCCTCCGAGGGGTGCGGGTCCTCCGGGGCGGGAGCCCCGGGGCGCACCACGTGCACCACCCGGCCCCCGGCGGCCGTGATGGCCTCTGCCTCGACGTCGAAGCGCACGTCCGTGAACACGACCGGCCCGCCCAGCCGGCGGGCGGTCTCCAGCCCGCGGTCCGCCCACACCGTCTCCCCGAAGACGGCCTTGCCGGCCTCGTTGCCGACCTTCTGCAGCAGCGTCCGGATCTCCCGGTGCACCGGGTCCCGCGCCTCGTCCTTGAGCAGACCCCAGTCGCCGCCGGCCTCCGCCAGCACCGTGGCGAGCCGCACGAGCCGGCCGTCCCGGACGCCCACGAGAGGGTCCAGCTCGGTGAGGAACAGCCGCAGCGGGTCCGCGAAGGCCACCCGTGCGTAGCCGTGCGCGACCACGAGGCGGTCGCCGCACGTGTCCTTGCCCGACTGCTTGCGCCCGTGCAGCCCGATCAGCCGCGGGCGGGGGTCCGGTTCCTGAGCCATGACGGGTCTCCTCCGGTCGTGCGCCGACGTGGTCCAGCGTACGGACGGGGGCACGACGGCGCACCGGGCACCACCCGCCACAAAATTGCACTATGATGTCGTGAGTGCAACATCTATTCGACCTCGGGCGCCTCCGGTGACGGCGGGCGCACGGGAGCAGCGCATGCGCCGGACCCGCCGCTCCCTCATCGCCGGCGCGCGCCGGCTGACCGCCGAGCGCGGGCTGGCGGGGTTCACCGTGGACGAGCTCTGCGCGCAGGTCGGGATCTCCCGGCGGAGCTTCTTCAACTACTTCGCCTCCAAGGACGACGCCGTGCTGGGCACCCCGGCCCGGGACCCGCTCGAGGCCTTCGGCGAGGAGTTCGTGGCCGGGGGCTCCGCCCCGGACGGAGCGCCGCTGCTGAGCGCCCTGCAGGAGCTGGTCGTGCGCTCCTTCGCCCTGCTGGAGGGCCCCCACGACCGGACCCTGCTGCTGGACGTCCTGCGCCGCGAGCCCGTGCTGCTCCAGCGGCTCACCGAGACCATGGAACGCCGGCTGGCCGAGCTGACGGAGCTCATCGCGCGCCGGCAGGGCTGCGGGGAGCGGGACCCGTTCCCCGGCGTGGCCGCCGCCGTCGTCTCCCACCTCGCCGGGCACACCGTCCACGAGCTCCTCGAGACCCGGCCGGCCGGCGCCGACCCGGACGAGTCCCCGCCCCTGGAGGAGTTCGCGGAGCTGCTGGCCCGCAACGTCCGCCTCGCCGGGGCCCTGCTCTCCCCCGGCGCCACCGCCCCGCAGACGACGCCGGACACCGCCGCGGACACCCGCTCAGCCACTCCCCCCGACACCTCTGACCCGTCCCCGGACACCGAAGGAAGCCCATGACCACCACCCCGCCCGCGGTCGCGCAGGACGCCCCGCTGCTGGTGCTGACCCAGAAGCGGATCTGGATCATCTTCTCCGCCCTCATCGCCGGGATGATGCTCGCCAGCCTCGACCAGACGATCGTCTCCACCGCCATGCCGACCATCGTCGGGGAGCTGGGCGGCGTGGAGCACCAGGCCTGGATCACCACGGCCTACCTGCTGGCCACCACCATCGTGATGCCCGTCTACGGCAAGTTCGGCGACGTCCTGGGCCGGCGCAACCTCTTCCTGGTCGCCATCGCCCTGTTCACCCTCGCGTCGGTGGGCTGCGCCCTGGCCACCGGTTTCTGGCAGTTCGTGACCTTCCGCGCGCTGCAGGGGCTCGGCGGCGGAGGACTGATGATCCTTTCCCAGGCGATCATCGCGGACATCGTCCCGGCCTCCGAGCGCGGCAAGTACATGGGCCCGCTCGGCGGCATCTTCGGGCTCTCCGCCGTGGCGGGGCCGCTGCTCGGCGGCTACTTCGTGGACCACCTCACCTGGCAGTGGGCCTTCTACATCAACATCCCCATCGGCATCGCCGCCTTCGCCATCGCGTGGTTCACCCTGACCCTCCCGCACAAGCGCGCGACCCGCAGGATCGACGTGGCCGGCGTCCTGCTGCTGTCCGTGGCGACGACCTGTCTCATCTTCTTCACCGAGTTCGGCGGCAACGCCGAGCACGGCTGGGGCGCGGCCGCCACCTGGGCCTGGGCGGGCGGCATGGTCGTGGCCACGGCGCTGTTCATCTGGAACGAGACCCGGGCCGAGGACCCGATCATCCCCCTGGGCCTGTTCCGCAACCCGGTGTTCGTCAACGCCACCGCGATCGGCCTCACCCTGGGGCTGGGGATGTTCGCCGCCATCGCGTTCGTGCCCACGTTCCTGCAGATGTCCTCCGGCACCTCGGCGGCGGAGTCCGGGCTGCTCATGGTCCCCATGATGGTCGGGATGATGGGCACCTCGATCTGGTCCGGCCTCAGGATCTCCCGCACCGGCCGGTACAAGGGCTACCCGCTGGCGGGCACGCTCGTCACGGCCTCGGCCATGCTCGCCATGACCACGCTGGCGGCCGAGACGCCCATCTGGCTGATCTGCGTCTACCTCCTCGTGCTCGGCGCGGGCCTGGGCCTGATCATGCAGGTCATCGTCCTCGTGGTGCAGAACGCCGTGGACCCGTCCATGGTGGGCACCGCCACCAGCACCAACAACTACTTCCGCGAGGTCGGCGCGGCCCTCGGCGTGGCGATCTTCGGGGCGATCTTCACCAACAACCTCTCGGAGCAGCTCACGGCCGTCTTCACCGGCGCCGGCGCCTCCGCCGCCCAGGCCGGGGAGGCGACCGCCACCCTGGACCCGCAGACCCTGGCGCAGCTGCCCGAGCCCGTCCGCGAGGGCATCGTCACCGCGTACGCAGACTCCCTCGCCCCGGTGTTCTGGTACCTCATCCCCTTCATGCTGCTGGCCTTCGTCCTCGCGGTGTTCCTCAAGCAGATCCCCCTCTCCGACACCGCCGGCATGGTGGCCCGCGGCGAGGCCATCGGCGGCGCGGAGGCCGCCGCGCACGAGGCCGCAGCGAAGAAGGCCGCCGCAATGGAGGCCGCGGCGCAGGAGACCGCGGCGCAGGAGACCGCGGCGCACGACGACGCGCGCCGAGCGTCCTCCACCGGCACTCCCGCCCCCTGACGGGTCCCGGCGTCCGGCCGGCCCGGAGCGGGAACTGGCCGAAAGGCCATGTGCTTCTGTGAACACCCCCGGTAGGCTCGGGCCCGGGCCGGATCCGCGCCCGGCCCGGGCCCCACCCACCCCCCTCGGAAGGAACTGTCATGATCAGACTGGTCGGCGAGTTCGACGCGTTCTTCAACCCCGACTTCACGGCCATCCTCGGCATGTTCTTCGACCTGGTCCGCGCGGTGCTGCTCGGCGGCTGAGCCCCGGTCCACCCCGCGCCCTCGGCGCCGCCGGAGCCCCTCCGGCGGCGCCGTCCGCGTTCCCGGAAACTTTCGGCGGTCGGCGCCGCCTGCTAGGTTCTGCGCATCAGGCACTCGGCGGATCGGCCGCCCCCGCAGCGCAGACCCCAGGAGGTCGCCGTGAGCCAGCACCACCACGTCGGCGGAGCCACCGGCGTCGGCACCCGCGCCGTGGTGGTCCGCGGCGGGCCCGTCCTGCGCACCGAGCGGCACACCGTCGTCGACGAGACCGACCGGACCGTCACGGTCGACGACGGCACCCGGTTCGCCAAGACCACCGGACCGGTGCGGGACGCCCCGGAGGCCGACCCCGCCGAGCCCGACGGCGCGCACGCCCCGGTCCGGCTCGTCACCGAGGGCCACCCGGCCTTCGAGCAGCTGTGGGCGGACGCGGTCCTGAGCACGTTCACCGACTCCGACCACACCGCCTACGTCGAGGGCCTGATCGCCTCGAACCGGCTCGCCCGGCGCGGCGACGTGCACGCCCACTACGACGTGGCCGCCATCATCGACGAGCTCGCCGCCCTGCACCCCGACCTCGAGGCGATCCCCGAGGACCTGTTCTGGGCGGTCGTCGACCGGCACGGCCGCGAGGACGACCGGGACGTCACCCCCTGACGCCGTTTCGGGACCGGCGCGCCGGTCCCCGGCTCAGCCCAGGCGCCCGTCCGAGTGCCGCAGGTAGCAGCCGGCGCACATCGACTCGTAGGACACGGCCGCACCGTCGATGGCCACCTGGTCGCCCTCGAAGACCGGCTCCCCGTCCACCGTGCGGGCGTTGAACATCGCCTTCGACCCGCAGCGGCAGATCGTGCGCAGCTCCTCGACCGTGTGGGCCACGGCCAGCAGGCGCGCCGCGCCCGGGAACGCCTCCGTGCGGAAGTCGGTGCGCAGCCCGTAGGCCAGCACCGGGACGCCGTCGAGCACCGCGATGCGCAACAGGTCGTCGACCTGGGCCGGGGCGAGGAACTGCGCCTCGTCCACCAGCAGGCAGTGCACCGGTCCGCGCTCCCGCACGGCGGCCCGGAAGCGCTCGCGCGCCCCGTCCTCCGGGGCCAGCAGCAGGTCGACCCGCCGGGACTCCCCCAGCCGTGAGACCACGGTGTCCGCGCCCTTCGAGTCGATCGCGGGCTTGGCGACGAGGACCGTCTGGTCGCGCTCCTCGTAGTTGTGCGCGGCCTGGATCAGCACGGTGGACTTCCCGGAGTTCATCGCCCCGTGCCGGAAGTAGAGCTTCGCCATCAGCGGGTCCCGGCGGGCCGGGGGGCGAGGGTGGTCATGCGGGTTCTCCTGGGATCGTGCGGGGTGCTCGGCGGGGGCGCCGTGCGTGCCGGTGAACACCCTACGTCCGCCGCGCGGCCGGCCGGCGCCCGGCGCGACGGCCGGACCCGGCGCCCTCCGCCGCTACCCTGGAGCCCATGGGCTGGCACATCGGCACCTCCGGGTGGAGCTACGACCACTGGGAGCACGTCCTCTATCCCCCCGGCACGGCCCCGGCCAAGCGCCTGGAGATCTACACCCGGGCCTTCTCCACCGTGGAGCTCAACGCCAGCTCCTACCGCTGGCCGCGCAGCAGCACCTTCGCCGGCTGGAACCGGCGCCTGCCGGAGGGCTTCCGGATGACGGTGAAGGCCCCCCGCGGACTGACGCACGCGAAGAAGCTCTACGCGCCCGAGACCTGGAGCCGGCGGATCGCCGAGTCCTGGCACGAGCTGCGGGACCGGCGCGGCGTGCTGCTCGTCCAGCTTCCGCCGGCGCAGGCCCGCGACGACGCGCGCCTCGACTGGTTCCTGGCCGGGCTGCCCGACTGGCTGCCCGTCGCCGTGGAGTTCCGCCACGACAGCTGGGTGCACCCGGAGGTCTTCGGGCTGCTCCGGCGCCACGGCGCGGCGTACTGCGTGATGAGCGGGGCCGGGCTGCCCTGCGTGCTCGAGGCCACCGCCCCGTTCGTCTACGTCCGCTTCCACGGCCCCGACCACCACCACCTCTACGCCGGCTCCTACTCGGACGAGGACCTGGCCTGGTGGGCCGACCGGATCCGGGAGTGGCACCACGGCGGCCGCGAGGTCTACGCGTACTTCAACAACGACGGCGACGGCCACGCCGTGCGCAACGCCCTGACGCTGCGCCGGCTCCTCGAGGGCGGCTGAGGAGATCCCCGGCCGGGCGCAGGACGCCGTGCGCGGGATGCCGGGCCCGGGCATAGGATCGGGCCATCACCGTCGAGCAGGACAGGAGCCGGAGATGGACCGTTACCCCGAGCCCGCGGACCGCGACGAGGCCTGGGCGGAGACGAGCCAGGAGGGACTGGGCGTCCGAGACGAGACCTGGCTGACCGCCACCACCGACGAGAGCAACCGGCGCGCCGGCGCTCCCCCCGAGGAGGCCGAGGACGACGCCCCGCCGCCGGAGGACCCGGAGGCGGGGACCGGGCGCCCGTCGGACGACGAGTAGCCCCCCCGGCCGGTCAGTCCTGCGGGCTCCACGTCTCCCCGTCCGCGAGGGCGTTGAGCTCGTAGGCGGTCCGCCCGTCGAGGGACTCGCGCAGGATGTCGGCGTGCCCGGCGTGCCGGGCGTTCTCCTCGACCATGTGCAGCGCCACCCACCGGGCGGGCCACGTCACCAGGTCCCGCGGGAACCACGGGGCGTCCGGGACGGGGATGCGGGCCTCCGGGTCCGCGGTGCGCAGCCCGGCCTCGACGCGGTCGGCCAGCGCGTTCAGGGCCGCGCCCAGGGACTCGGCGGTGTCCTCCGGGCGCACGGCCTGCGGCAGGATCGCCCCGGCGGCCCAGCCGGCCTCGTCCAGCGGCTCCCCGGAGGTCCGGCCGGGATCCGTGAGCACTGCGAACGGACCGTGCCCGCCGATGAACAGGACGTGCCGGGCCAGCGCGCCCAGGCTCATGGCGCTCGCCGAGGGCGTCGCCCGCAGCTGCTCGGCGTCGAGGCCCTGGAGGGTGGTGGCGACCTGGCGGATCTGCTGGCTCGCGAAGGCCGCCAGGGCGTCGCGCTCGTCGGTGACGGTGGGGGTGAGGAAGGGCACGGTGGGCTCCTGAGGTGTCGTGCGGCGCGGGGCTCAGCGGGTGTGGGCGTACAGGTCGCGCAGCAGGGCGAGCTCCGCCCCGTGGTGGATCAGCTCGCGGTTGATGTGCAGCACCAGGGCGAGCATCGGCAGGTCCGCGTACGGGCCCTCCACCGGGCCGCACGGGCGCGCCAGGTCCGAGTCCGTCAGCGAGTGCACCCCGGCCGTCCAGCGGGCGAACTCGCGGTCGAGCTGGGCCAGCGCCTCCTCCGCGGTCCCGGCGTACGCCCAGCTCTGGTAGGACGCCTCGGGGCCGGCGAAGTGCCCGTGGCTGCGCGCGGCGAGGACCCCGACGACGACGTGCGCCAGCCGCCAGGCGATGGTCGTGAACGGCGCGGGCACCGGTTCGGGGAAGGCGAAGTCCAGCACGAGCTCCCCGCGGCCCGTCTGCATCGGGGTGCGTTCCTCGGCCCGGGGATGGACCGTCCACGCGGACCCGCCGGTGGGGTCGAAGAAGTACTCCTCGTCGGTCAGGCCGGCGAGGCGGGGCCGCAGCTGGTGGGTCCAGTGCCGGTCGATCTGGTCGGCGGCACAGGCGGCGACGTCGAGGTCGGTCATGGCGGTTCCCTCCTGATCGGGGCGCCTCCGGCGCAGCGTCCGGTGACAGGTCCAGTGTCCTCCCCGTGGCGGACAGATCCTGTCCGCATCCACGCGGCACCCGAGCCGTGACGGATCCCGCGCACTGCCCCTGTCCTCCCGGGCGGCAGTTCTGGACCGGCGCCCATGACGGTCCTGGACGTGGGGCGCATCGTGCTCGGCATGACGTTGCGCTCGTGTCCCTGGACGGTCGGGTCAGCGGCACGGACGGCACGGTGCTGTTCGCAGCGGTGCTCGTCCACGGGGTCCTGACGGTGCTGATCGGCCGCCGGGACGCCGCCTCCCCCGCCGGGGCGCCGGACCCTCCGCCGGACCGGCCGCCCGCCGCACCCGATGTCGACGGGCCACCGGCCGGGGAGGCCTCGGCCGGTGTCTCGATCGTGCTCGTCGTGGTGGGGGTGGGGCTTCTCGTGGCCGGGGCCACGGTCCTCGTCGAGGGGGGCGGTCGACGTCGCCACGGCCCTGGGCGTCAGCGGCCTCGTCGTCGGGCTCACGGTGGTCGCCCTCGGGACGTCCCTGCCCGAACTGGCCGCGTCCGTCGTCGCGGTCCGCCGGGGACAGCGGGATCTCGCCATCGGCAACGTCGTGGGCAACTGCCTGCTGAACCTCGGACTGGTGCTCGGGGTGCCGGCGATCCTCGTCGACGGCGGCCTGCCGGTACCGGCGGCGGCCGTGGCCCTGGACATCCCGGGGATGCCGGCCGCCGTGGTGGCGCTGCTGCCCATCGCCTTCACCGGGTTCGCCGTGGCCCGCTGGGAGGGCGGTCTGTTCCTGGTCCTGTACTTCGCCTACACCGGGTACGTGCTACTGGCGGCCACCGAGCACGACGCCCTGGAGGGGTTCAGCTCCGTGATGGTCTCATTCGTGCTGCCCCTGGTCGTGATGACCCTCGTGGCGGTGAGCGCCCACGAGCTGGGCCGGCGCCGCGAGCGCCGCGAGCGCCGCGGGCCCGGCGGGCCTGCGGGCGCCCCCTAGCCGCCGCGGGTGGGCCGGGGCACGGTCACGGTCAGCCGGACCGCAGTCCGCTCACACCGTTGCCGAGGAGCACCGCGCCGATGACGACCAGCACGACGGTCATCACCCAGGAACCGTTGGCGGTCATCCACCCCTTCGCGGCCGCCAGCACCGTGGCGGCCCGGTCCCCCAGGACCACGTGGAGCAGCACCGGGGCGGCGACCGCGGCGCTGGCGACCCCCGTGAACAGCAGGAGCGCGAGCACCTGGTGCGCCACGGACGCCGTGGCAGTCGCGATCGCGGCCGCCCCCGTGACGACCAGCACCGCGTTCTTCGGGTTCACCGTGACCAGCAGGAAGGCCACGGCCAGGGCCTTCGGGGGCGTCATCGTGTCGACCGCGGTCATCCACCGCGCCGGCTGCGACCCCTCGAGCGACCGGCTCCGCCACTGCTTGACCCCCAGCAGCAGCAGGGTGCCGCCGAGCACGACCCGCAGGACGCCGACCCAGGGCGCGGGATCGTCGCGGGGCAGGGTCGTGTCGACGACCAGCACGGTGAGGGCGGTCACGACGGCGATCCCGGCGATCCAGCCGGACAGGAACGCGGTGACCGCGCCCCGGGTCCCGCTGGTGACGAGCATCAGCATGATCACGGCGACGGGCAGGGAGGCGGCGAGCAGTCCCACCGCGATCGGGAGACCCGCGGCTGCGGCTGCCGGCACGACGACCTCCTGGGAACGGGTGCCCGTGACCGGGCCGCTGACGCCCGGGGCTGCGGTCGAGCCGACCGCTCCCCTCGACGAGGGCTGGGACCCCGGGTACCGGGGCCCACCCGCCCTGCGACGGGGACGATCGGAACACTGGCCTCGGGGGCACATCCTTCTCCACCAGGGTGGAGGTCGCGGGCACGGCCGCGGATCACCCGGCGCGGGTGGCCGTCCTTAGCGTCCCGGCGATGTCGCGGGTCCAGGCCTCGATCCGGGGCCAGTCCCGGTGGTCGCCGAAGCGCCCCCCTGTCCCCCGGAGGAGGAGTCCGGCCCAGCCCGGCAGCTGCTCGGCCTGCGCCACCCCGGACAGCAGCAGGTGCCCGCGCGGGTGCACCACCTCCCGCAGGGACGCGGCCAGCCGCCGGTTCTGGGCGCGGCGGCCCGGTCCGCGAAGGATCCGGGGCAGGGCCGCGGACATCCCCACGCTGAACAGCCACACCGGCCGGGTCCGCAGCACGGCCTGGTGGCGGTGGACGAACGCGGTGGCCACCGGCAGCCAGTCCTGGTCGTGGATGGCACTGCCGAGCACGACGGCGTCGTAGTCGCCGAGACCGTCCTGCTGTTCCATGGGCCCGACGTCGACCGACGAGCCCTCGTCCCGGAGCACGTCGGCGATCCGCCGGGCGATCTCCGCCGTCGACCCGTGTGCGCTGGCATGTGCGACGAGAATCCGCATCTCCGCCTCCCTCTCGGTCCTGCCCCCAGCGTAGGCCGACGACCGGCCGGACCGGGTGACGACCGGGGACGCGGGACGTAGCGTAGAACCATGAACAATCTCGTGCTGTCCCTGACCAGCTCCGCGGCCGCCGGAGCGCTGACGCTGGTCTCCCCGTCCGGCTGGTCGCCCCGGGTGCGCGCCGCGTACGTCGTGGTGCCGGGAGTCCTGGTCGCCGGCGCAGGAGCGTGGGTGCTCTCCCGGAACACCGGCGGGGAGGACTCCGTCGACGTCGGCACCGAGGCCGGGACCCTGGCCGACGGGAGCCCCGTCGCGGCGCAGCGGCTGCCGGTGGCGGCGCGGGCGGCGCTGCTGCTGGGTCTCGGCGCGGCGACGTGCGGGGTCCAGGCCGCCTCGCTGCGGATCGACGCGATGCTCGAGCGGTGGCTGGTCGCCCGCGGGGCGGCCCATCCGCGCCGGTGGATGGCCGCGCTCGCGGTGCTCGCCTCGCTGGGCATGGACGCCGCCGGGGACCGCATGAGCGCCCTCGCCGGGGAGGACCGCCGGCCCGTTGCCTGACGACCTCCGCCGCCCCGGGCGCGGCGGCTGTTACGGTTCCCCCAGCAGGCGCCGGACGCCCGCATCGCCCGTCGACCCCCGACTCCGACCCCGACTCCGACTCCACGAGGAGCACCACCATGGCCGCTGAGCCCGTCGCCCGGCAGACCGACCCGGTCCTCGTGCCGTTCGGTGCCCCGGCCGTCTCCACCGCCCCGGGCCGCGGTGAGACCGGGTCCCGCAGCCGGCCGCGCCGGCCGGCCCGCTGAGCCGGGGTCACCGGACGGTGGACGAGCGGCGGAGGCTGAACCAGGGCGGTGCCGTGTACCCCGGTGCGCGCGCGGTGGTTATCCCCGCCCGCACCGGAGCCACCGGGGAGCCCACCACCCGCCGTGTGGTCGTGGCCGCCGACCGGAGGAGCTTCACCCTGGACGACGGACAGGTCTACGAGCGGCTCTCCGGGGCGCTCTGGTCCCAGCGGCGCTCCCCGGACGTCGGCACGCTGCTGGTCCGTCAGGCCTGCACCGAGGGCGCCGCCCTGTTCGACGGCCTCTGGCGCTCGGCCGCGGACCCGTCGCCGCGGACGGCGGCCGAGATCGCCGCGGCGCAGGAGGCGGCTGTGGTCGAGGCGCTGCGCGCCCGGCACCGCGTCCCGCCCTGGTCGAGGCCGGACTTCTACTACGACGTGGTCCGGGCGCGAGAAGCCCTGGCCGGTCTGAGCTCGGACCTCTCCCGGATCCCCGACGAGAGATTCTGGGTCGTGGTGGAGCGCCACCGGCGCACTCCCGCGGAGATCGCCGGGCTCAACCAGCCGGTGGGGCCCGACTGTCTCACCGCGGAGCACGGGACCTGCCGGCGGTGCCGGCCCGTGCACGTGTGGGCGTGGGTGGCCGAGCGCCGCTGGAGCCACCACGGCGGTGACCCGTCCGTGGACTACGACGTCGAGGCGATCGTCGCCGTGCTCGAGCGCATCGACCCCGAGTACCGGCACACCCCGGGCCGGGTCCTCACCCGTGTCCTCGACGAGCACCACCGTCCGGAGCAGGGAGCCGCCCCGTGAGCGCGGCGCCGACGGACGGCGCACCGCGCACCGGACCCGGGCCCGCCCCCGTCCGCACGCCGGCCCCAGCATGCCACCCGATCCCCTCGACGACAGGACGTCCCATGCGCCGACCCGTTCCCGCTCTGCTCGCTCTCTCCGCCCTCGCCCTGACCGGCTGCGCGCCGACCGCCGACGACATCCAGGCGATGGTGGCCGGCGGGGCCGCCTACGAGGACGCGACGGCGCTGCGCGACGACGTCGTCGGGGCCGGCATCGACTGCCCGGGCACGGACCAGCTGCGCGCCCCGGCCGACCCGGAGACCACCTACCTGGACTGCGCCAACGGACGCATGGCCATGGCCGTCACGGACTCCAAGGAGCGCATGGAGGGGCTGTTGAACACCCTCAGCAGCGAGCAGGGCGCCTCCTTCCTGCACGCGGACAACTGGGTCGTCATCTCGAGGGACGCGGCCCCGCTGCAGCAGCTACGGGACGAGCTCGGCGGGGACATCACCACTAACCCCTGAGCGGTCACGGTGCCGCTCGCCGTCCGCCCGCACGGATCCTGGGAGCCCGGCACCGCCGCACGACGGACGCCCACGGCCCCCCTCACGGACGTGCCCCCGGCCTGCTACGACCAGGAGGCGGTCGTGAGGAGGGAGAAGAGAGGCTCGAAGTCGTAGCTCGTGGTGCTGTTGGTCATGACCACGATGCCCAGGCCATGTTCTGGGTAAAGACGCATGACGTTCCAGAATCCGGCGCCGGCCCCGAAGTGCTCGACCCACTGCCCCGTTTCCCGGGTGGGGCGGCGGAACCAGCCGATGCCGTGGTCGAAGGGCTTCCCCGGGTGCTCGATCACTCGCATCGATCGGGCCGTCTCAGCGGACAGGATGCGGTGCCCGTCGATCTGGCCATCACCCAGGTGCAGCCGCAGAAAACGTCCGGCATCCGTCACGTCGCCGACCAGACCGCCGTAGGCGGCTCCGTCGACGTAGAAGGGCCGCAGGCCCAGGTAGGCGCCGTGACGGGTCCCGGCCACCCCGGGTGGGAGCAGACGGCGCAGCAGCGGATCGGCGGCGCGCGGGGCGCGCACACAACCGGTGGCGGCTGGTGCCTCCGGGCGGTAGGTGAACCCGGTGCTGGTCATGCCCACCGGATCCAGCACGGCTTGCTGCAGATAGGACGTCACCGGCATACCACTCACGGCTTCGATGATCTGACCCAGCGCAAGGTAGCCGACGTTGGTGTATCGGGCCCTGTGCCCCGGGGAGTGGCGGTAGGCGCGCGGTCGTCTCATCACGGACCGCAGCAGGTCCTCGGCCGCCGGCGGCTCCTGCTCGGCCGGGTGCACCCATCGCAGCGGCAGAGGATTGGACAACCCCGCGGTGTGGGTCAGCAGCTGCCCTACCGTGGGCTGGGAGGCACGCGGGGCGCGCAGACAGCCCACATAGTCGGCCACCGGGGCGTCCAGCTCGAGGCGACCGCTCTCGACCAGGGTCATGGCGGCCGTGGCGGTCACGATCTTGGTCATGGAGAACCACAGATACACCGTGGCCGGAGTCGCGGGCGCCCCCGTGGCCAGGTCAGCAGTTCCGAACCCGCCGGCGTACAACGACCGCTGTGAGTCGACCACGACCAGGGACAGTCCCGGGATGCGCCCGGTGCGCATCATGGTCATCACCGCCTCCGCCAACCACTCAGGGGTCTTCCCTGGCTGGGCGACGGAATCATCGGAATGGTTCCCGGACGGATGGCTGTGCATGGCATCCCCCAGATGCGCGACTCCACGGACGTCGCAACGGTCTGACGCCACCTTGAGATTCTCCCGCTGCGGTGTCAAGACCGAAACGGTCCACGCCATACAGTCGACGAAGACGAAGTTCGCCAGGACGCTCCGCTGGGCCCAGCAGTACCCGACGACGGCCGATCCCGCCTCGAACCACTACAGACACCTGAGTCCACCGCGGCGGGCTACCGTTCGGCGGGCGTGGGCGTCGGGGCGTCGAGCATGCCTCTGACCTCGGGCCACGTCGCAGGCGCCTGGGTTGCGGGCAGCGAGCGGAAGGTTGATTCCTGCAGGTGCGGCCGGTAGGTCCGCATGACGTGGGCGTGGAGCGCGGAGCGGGTGCAGCGGCGCATCGCGTCCTCGTCCGTCCACCCGGACCAGGTCCAGAAGGTGGCGGTCAGCGGCTGCGCCGCCAGATCGAACCACAGGGCCCCGGGGGCCCGTCGCAGAGCCCGCCGCAACCGCAGCGAAGCGAAAAGGAAGCCCGGCACGTGCCTGGCTGAGCGCAACCGGAGCCGGGAAACGAGCACGATGCCGGCACTGGGGGCCTCGTCTACTGCTCCGGCGGGTCCGTAGGCCCGAGGCAGGACGGCGTTGAGATTTCCCAGCGAGTCGCTGAACACCGCGCGTCGCCAATGGGTGATCACCACGACGACAGCGGCTGCGATGTAGAGCAGTTGCAGGGCGGTGCGCGGCAGCAGGGCGGTGGCCGGTTCCCCTGCCAGCGTCAGTCCGGCGGTCGCGGCGTAGATGTTCGCGGGGAAGATCGCCACCATCAGCAGGCCCAGGCCACCGGCTGCCCAGGCGGCCGTGCGCGGCAGCATCAGTCCGATGGCGCCGGCGAGCTCCAGCACCCCGGTGACCGTGACGAGCAGCTCAGGGTGGGGCAGCACGGGCGGCACGATAGCGACGAGATCGTCGCGGAGACCCGCGAAATGGGACACCCCGGTGACGAGGAACATCACCGCGAGACCTCCGCGGAGAGCCGGGGGTGCTGCCTCCCGCAGGCGGCGGCGCCCGAGGATCGCGGCGACGCCCAGTGTTGCCAGGGTCGCGGTGAGGAAGATGATCAGGACTGACATGGTGCCCTCCTGGGCGTCGATCTTGTCACTGACAAGCCTGCTCCTCCAGTCGTATCTTGTCAATGCCTAGATATGGGGTAGGGTGCCGGTATGACTCCCCGCGCTTATCACCACGGCGACCTGCATCGTGCGGTCCTGGATGCCGCGGTGCAGGCCGTGCTCGAGGTGGGGCCCTCCCAGGTGAGCCTGCGGGACCTGGCGCGGCGGGCGGGGGTCTCCCACGCGGCCCCGGCCTATCACTTCGGCAACAAGGCCGGGCTCTTGACGACGCTGGCGGCAGAGGGTTTCCGGATGCTCGCGGAGCACCTCACCGAGGTGCTCGAACGCACCGGCAGCTTCCTCGAGGTCGGTGTCGCCTACGTGCACTTCGCCGTGGAGCACCGGGCGCACACCCAGGTCATGTTCCGCCCGGACCTCTACGAGGCCTCCCGCGCCGACGTCGTCCAAGCGCGCGCCGCCGCCGCCGCCGCGCTCTCCCACGGGGTCGCGACGCTCCCACCGGAGGTGGTGGGAACTGATCCGAAGGTCGCCGCCCTCGCGGCCTGGTCTCTGGTGCACGGCTTCGCGGATCTCTGGCTCGGTGGAGCGATCAGCGAAGGGGACGACGGCGATCTCACCGAGTCCGCCCAGGCGGTGGCTCGGTTCCTCTTCGACAAGGGCACGGCTCAGTAGCCGACAGACGGTACACGCGCCGGCCCCTAGAGTTCCCGTGCCGCGGAGACAGGCTGCCTCTTCGGGACCCACCGGGGGCCCCGCCCGCACCAAGCTTTCCACCTGAATCCTGGCATGCCCGGCTTCCTCCCCAATGGGCACGCCGCGCAGGGGGGCGACCCACCATGACGAGGCCGGCTAGGGCGTTCCGGCCGGTGCTGGCGACCCCCTCCTTCCTGGAGACGATCACTCACCCCCCTGCTGACGGGCCACTGAACTGGTCCATGGCCCACCTGATCCCTCCTTCACCGGTGGCCGGATCTGCCCGCGCCGCCATCGGGACCGGGCGCTTCACGGCTGCGGCCAGCAGTCGGCACAGGTGCCGGTGCTGGCGATCGTTGCTACCCTTAACCCCATGAAGCGTGCTCAGCGATTTCTTCACCCCCGGCCGTTCAGTGGCCGCGGGGTAGTGAGCGCGCCTTTCCAAGCCGCCTAGTCTCCGCAGGCACGGCCGGGGGAATCTCTGTTCCCAGCATCGGCCCCACCGCCACAGGAGACTTCCATGTCGGCACTTCCGTACCTCAGCCCTGACCAGCTTGCCCGCGCGCTGAGCCTGCGTGACCTCAGCGACCCGGCACAAGGCGCGCACGCGATGCAGCTCCTGCTGGAGAACCTCGTCACCGCGCTGCAGCACCAATGGGGCAGCTCCGTCCGCCAGGTCCGCAATCCACCTCTAGTTGCCGTCCGTGACAACTACGACCGTCTGGGCTACGACCTCGGTGACATCACCAGAGCACAGCGGTACACCCGATACATCTCACCGACCGTGGTGCTGCGTACCCACACCAGCGCGGAACTGCCCAGGGCCCTGCAGGACTACCGCGGCCGGTCCGCCGTCGACGAACTGCTCGTCGTCCCAGGCCTCGTCTACCGGCGCGACGTCGTCGACCGCACGCACGTGGGAGAACCACATCAGGTCGACCTGTGGCGCATCCGGTCCACATCGCAAACCACCGATCAGGACCTGCTCGAAATGATCACCACTGGCGTCGAAGCGGTCCTGCCCGGGGCGCAATGGCAGATCACCGACGTCGAGCACCCGTACACACTCGGCGGACGACAGGTGGACGTGAACCTGGAGGGCGAGTGGCTCGAGCTCGCCGAATGCGGACGAATCCACCCCGAGGTGCTGCGCGGCTCGGGCCTGGACCCGCAGAAGTGGTCCGGACTGGCCCTGGGCATGGGGCTGGAACGGGCCCTGATGCTGCGCAAGTTGATTCCAGATATCCGCTACCTGCGCTCCTCGGAGCCGCGCATCGCGGCCCAGATGCTCGACCTGCAGCCCTGGCAGCAGGTCTCTCTGCTCCCCGGCACGCGTCGGGACATCTCCGTCGTGCTCGTCGACAGCGAAGACGGCGAGACCATCGGTGACCGGGTCCGGACAGCCCTGGGCAAGGACGCGGACCTCCTCGAAGCCGTCGAGGTCCTGTCGTTGACGCGATGTGCGCAGCTTCCGGTCACAGCTCGTGAGCGCCTCGGCATCACCCCGGGCCAGAGCAACGCGCTGATCCGGATCCACATCCGCCCGCTCCTGCGGACACTCACGTCCGCCGAGGCCAACGAGCTGCGCAACAGGATCTACCTCGCCGTCCATGAGGGCCCCCATGCCGAATTGATCTAAGCGCAAGCGCAGCCGTCGTGGATGAGCGAGAGCAGGACTCTGTCACCAGCAGCAGTATCAGCCGATGGAGGAGCCTCCACCGCCCCACGGTCTGCCGCTAACCGCGCCATATGCAAAGCTCAACTCGCACGAGAGCGGGAGGCACAGTGGGAAGAAGGGGGACGGTGAACAGCGTGGGGGCGCTCAGATTCCTCAGTGTCTACGGTGCATGACGTGAAGCACCGCATCGAGGGGGCAGGGATCAGGACCGGCCTCCGGGTTTGCCCCAGGACATCGCACCGAACACCTCGTCGGACTGCTCCAGGAACTCCACATCCGCCCGCGCCAGCAACGCACCAGGGGCGTAGTCATCGGCCTCGCAGCGCACCGGCACGACCGCCTGGTGCGGGGCGTACTCGTAGTAGATGCACAGCACCAGTTCCCCGGCGTGCAGCTTCAGGCCCGGCCGATCCGCGAGCATCCGATAACGGCGCAACCGGGCAGGGGTCTGCGCCGCACACGATCCCGTCGCGGAGGCGGGGTCGGTCTGGGTGAAAGTGCTCAAGACGCTCATGGGTGGGGTCCTCCTGGAAAGCGGACCTCCCGGAAGGGACCTCCCGGGGCGTGACGCGCCCCATCGGTCGTCCACCATCGATAGTAGAGACGCGGCCCGTGGCCGGGAAGGGGTGGGCGGGTGAACATCAGGGGTCGCCCGGTGCCGGCCACGGCATGGTGAACCCCTGCTGCGACGTTCGTCAGCGGGCTCAAGCGTCGGCGTGGACGGCGTTGAGGTTCGTCCAGTCAGCCCGCGGGTGGAACCCTGACGGCAACGCCGCTTTCGAAGAAGGGGCTGGCAATAGCGTCATGGTACGTACCACATGGGACAACGCCTCGAATAGCCATTCGGGTGTGATGTTGCTTACCATGTCTCCACCATTCGCGGAGCTGCTCGTGGGAGCAACTCCGGCTCCCTGGGCGATCGTTGATCTGAGGGAGTCTGATGTCCATCACCTTTCAGCCCGTGCCCCTGACGGACCGACGGCTCTTCGAGGCCCGGGTCACTGAAACCGCGGTCGCCCTGCACCACGAGGGCCACGACCCAGAGAGAATCTGCCAGGAGGCCACGCGGATCGGTCAGCGCTACCCCTGGGTGGAGGCCCGCACGATGGCCAACGCCCTGGTGGACGCCTTGGGTCCGGGATGGGGCGCCATCTACCTGCATTGGCTGTGGAGCCAGGACGACGACTCCTGATCCACTGCTCTTGAGTGACAGCACCCCTGCTGGGAGTGTGCGAGCACGGGCGCGCGCCCGTGAGCACGGAGCCTGCCCCAGCACGGCGCCACCTGACGAGCAAGGCCCGACCGGCTGCGATCACGCGACCGAGGGCGCTCCGGCGAGTGACCGTCACCGGGGCGCGCCGGATCCGGACGAGGGACCGGGTGCGCACCATGCTTCGCGCAGGAACGGCCCCCGGTCAGGACCTGGCCGACAAGGACCCGGAAGTGGGTGGGGACGATGACCGTCCCCGCACCTCCGGTGGCAGTTCGACCTCGTCCTTCATCTCCTGCCCACGGCCTTCTCGCCGACGGGGCTCCGACACACACGAACAGGCACCCCTTGTGAAGACTCGCCCTCGGTGGATCACGCGCACCGAAACACCGGCCGACGTCCCGACCGTCCACGACCTCCACCGCGCCGCCTTCCCCACCAGTGAGGAGGCCGAACTTGTGGACGCGCTACGCCAGGACCCGGCCTGGATCGACGGACTTTCGATGGTCACCACCACCGCCGAGGGCACCGTGGTGGGACACGTCCTGCTCACCCGCTGCCACATCGACGAGGTGCCGGCGTTGTGCCTGGCACCGTGCGCGGTGTTACCGGCCCATCAGCGCACCGGTGCCGGCTCCGCGGCGATCCATGCTGTCCTGCGGGCGGCACGGGAACGGGGCGAGGCCTTCGTCGTCGTCCTGGGCCACGCGCAGTACTACCCGCGCTTCGGTTTCGAGCGGGCCTCGATGCACGGCATCAGGCTGAGCATCGAGGTCCCGGACGAGGCCCTGATGGCGCTGTCGCTGGATCCGGACCGGGCCCTGCCGACCGGCACCGTGCGCTACGCGGAACCCTTCGGGATTTGAGTCCAGCGCGCGGAAACCATCGAGCATGACTCCGCACCCAGGTCGACCGGCTCCGTGCCGCACATCTTGTCGGGAAGCACTGCACTGCACGGGGACGCCGAATACGGGAAGCCATACCGCAACGACCTCTGCCCATAGCCGGGCCATATGTAAAGCGGTTTGCCTTCACTGGCGAGCACACCCCGCGCCCCGGAAGGATGGGCACATGAGCACTCCTGATCAGCCGCGCCCACCACTTCCGCCCTTCACTTACCAGTCCGCCCTCGCCAAGGTCCAGGCCGCCGAGGACGCCTGGAACAGCCGTGACCCCGAGCGCGTCGCCGGCGCCTACTCCCTCGACACCGAGTGGCGCAACCGCGACCAACACATCCGCGGGCGTGAAGAGGTCGTCGCCTTTCTCACCGACAAGTGGGACCACGAGCTCGACTACCGCCTGCGCAAGAACCTCTGGTCCTTCACGGACAACCGGATCGGAGTCCGATTCCAGTACGAGTGGCACGACACCGACGGGCAGTGGTGGCTCTCCTACGGCAACGAGTTGTGGGAGTTCGACGCACTCGGCTACATGCGCCGCCGCGAGGCCTCCATCAACGACGTCGCCATCGGAGAGTCCGACCTGCGCGTCACTCCCGGCGAGGGCGATCTCCCGATCTGGTGACGACGACGGGAGTCCCTCCCCTGCCACTCACAGCACCCCGGATGACCAACCTTGTGGCTGACCATGCACAGGTTCGGGGAACGAGATTTCTCCCGCCAATGCCGCTGGCCCCGAGACACCGTTTGCATGTTGCCGGCCTGGTCGTCGACGGCGGATGGCCCAGCAGCAAGGGTCGCGGCTCGATTCCAGGCCTCGTCACCGACCACGACCCGTTCACACAAATTGCGCCACCCGACGATGCCCGCAGGGGAACCTCTACCGCACCGATGCCTCCAACAGCACTGGGCTCTCCTTGGATGGAGCCCTGTCGCTCCCCACTTGAGCGTCATAGCCTCCGGGCTGGCCCCCGGTTAGCGTTCGACCATGGGCAAGCACGTACGCAGTCGTGAAGCCCTGGCCCAGTCGGAGCAGAGCATCCCCGTGCCCACGGTCGGCCAGGTGCTGGTCCGAGCCCTGCCGGCGGCCGTCGTGCTGGGGGCAGGTTTCCCGGTGCTGGCCTGGTGGTGGTCGTTGCCTGAGGATTCCCCGTTCTGGGCCGTCATGGCTGTGCTGGTCGGGGGCTTCCTCTTGGGGTGGGGCGTCCTGCGGATCACCCAGGCGCCCCGTCCTCGTCTCGGCAAGAAGGCCGAGCGCAAGTCCCAGCAATACGCAATTGCCAGCACTGCGGAGAACGGCGTGCCCCCCACCGACCCGTCGCAGCGAGCAGCGGCGGGTGCTCTCGCGTGCGAGTTAGTCGAGTGGATCCCGCTGGGTGCGGCCGCCGTCGTGGGCTTCGTCCTCACCGCCTTCCTCACGGGTGATCCGACCTGGGGCGTGGTCGCTGCCGGCCTCACGATTAACTCGATGTTGTATGTGCGCCAGACCCGGCGCAGCTGGCGCTACCTCAAGGCCATACACACCGCACCCCGGACCATCTGATTGAGGCTTTTCAACATGTCGGCGGGGAACTTCACAGGCGCGGCACGGTGGCACCGGCAGGAACCCCAACTGCGACTGCAAGAGCGCGCCGTCCTCGGGCTTGAATGCCTGTCATGACACATCAGGCCCAGCTAGCAGCTCCCGGTTTTTCGCAACAGCAAATGTGTGTCTGGCAGCTGGTTTCAAGGACTGATAGGCAGAGATAACGGGCACCGTCGGGGCGGCCAAGGCCAGACAAACAAGAGAGAACATGCAGAACACCAGTGAGATCACCGTCGTGATCGGCTTTTTCGTGCTGATCGTCATCTGCACGGTGTTGATGTACGGCCACCGTTTCGTGGCCCACCGTCTGGTGCAGGATCCGGACAGGCGGCCCCAGCGCAGCGTGGAGCTGGCAGCCTTCTGGCCGTTGATCGTGCTCGCGGCTGCCTTCCCCTTGGCGGCATTGCTGACACCCTTCGGCATCGACGAGGAACCAACCGCCCAGTGGATGATGGTGGGATTCTTTGGCATAGCGGCTCTGTGGCTCATCATCGTCCGGAAGTGGGAGTGGTACCTGCGGTACGCGGCGAACACACTATTCGCAGTCACGAGCGGCTCCCCTCGACACGGGGAGACCCTCGAGATGTATCGTGACGGCTTCAAACGAGCTCTGCCCTGGGCCGCCGCTCTGGTCGCCGTGGCGTTCATAGTTTCCCTGGCTCGAGCACTGCTTCAGGTGTAGGCAAGCCCCAGCCTGGTTGCTGCCGGCTTAGAGATGGTTTCAATAGTTATGGCTGAGGCATTGAGCGGGGTCGGTCAGGCCGGTGATCATAACCGCCATGACGAGTCAGACAGCCTCCCGGCGGTCGGTCGGCGACCAGCTGTGGGAGCTGCTGGAACCCTTGATCCCGCCACCCCCGCCGGCGAAGAACGGGCGCACCGGGCGACCTCGGGTCGATGACCGGGCCGCGCTGGAGGGCATCCTATTCGTGGCCGAGAACGGCATCGCCTGGAAGAAACTGCCCACCGAGCTGGGCTTCGGCTCCGGGATCACCTGCTGGCGCCGACTACGGGCCTGGCAGGAGGCCGGGGTATGGGAGAAGCTCCACCACGCCGTCCTGGACCAGCTCGGCCAGGACGGGGCGCTGGACTGGTCGAGGGCGTCTTTGGCTTCGGTGAGCGTCCGGGCGAAAAGGGGGTGAGCTGACGGGGCCCAATCCCACGGATCGCGGCAAACTCGGCACGAAGTACCACCTGCTGGTCACTGCCGACGGGCTGCCGCTGGCGGTGGCGATCACCGGAGCCAACCGCCACGACTCCATGCTCGTGGAGCCAATCCTGGACGGTTTGAGCCCGGTCAAGGGACCAGGACGGGGACGTCCACGGCGGAGACCGGTCAAGCTGCACGCGGACAAGGCCTACGACAACCGACGAGTCCGGCGCTACCTGCGCCGGCGCGGGATCACCGCCCGCATCGCCCGCATCGGGGTGGACTCCAGCGAACGCCTGGGACGACACCGATGGGTCGTGGAACGCACCATCTCCTGGTTGCTGGCCTTCCGTCGCCTGGCCATCCACTACGACCGCAGCGCTACCACCATGACCGCTGTGGCGACCCTGGCCATCACTGTCATCTGCGCCCGGCGACTGCCCCGGAAAGACTATTGAAACCACTTCTTAGCCTCGTACGCAGTGAGGAACGTGCACTGCAATGTCAATGGGTAGCAGTATGTGCGTGATGATCGGGCACGCCCCGTTCCAGCCAGCTATCTTTGTCGATCTACCCCACTCGACTATCTCCACATCACCGCCTGGAAGGACAGTTTCATGACTGTTGTCGTCACCGCCGTGTTCACCCCCGCCGCCGGCTCCCGGAACCAGCTCATCGAAGCCTTGCAGCAAGCCATTCCCGCTGTGCACGAGGAACCAGGATGCTTGCTCTACGCGATTCACGACGCCGCGGACGAGTCGATCGTGATGATCGAGAAATGGGCCTCCGACAGCGACCTCGCAGCGCACGCCGAAGGGCCCGCGGTCGCACGTCTGAACGACCTCATCGACGGACTGACCGCGAAGCCCGTGGTTGTCACCACCATGGCACCGCTGCCTGCCGGAACCCATGATCAGGGCGCGCTCTGAGGGTATTCATAGGCGCAGGCACGCAGAAGGGACCTCGAGCGGGCCCGTATTCGCTCACGCGGAGCTCAGGGAACCGGGGGTGGTTGCCATGCCCGTTTACCCCGAGCGATGAAAAGCCCGCTCAGGTGCCTCATACGCACCACGGTGTCCACAGGTACTGACGAATTCAAATGGTGGTCGCTTGCGGGAGCTCCCGGATCCGCCGGTACAGCGTCGCCCGGGACATGCCAAGGTCCCGGGCCACCTGGGTGGCCGGCTCCCCGGACTCGATCAGCCGCAGCGCGTTGCGGATCTGGGAGTCGGTGAAGGTCTGGCGACGCCCGCCGAGATCCTTGCCGGCAGCCCTGCGCTTGGCCACCGAGTCGGTAATCCGCTCCCGCTTGATCTCCAACTCCATCTGCGCCAAGGCGGCCATGACCGTAAACACCATCGAACCCATCGGGGTGGCCGTGTCCACGACTCCCCCGCCGAGGTTGAGCACCCGCAGCCCGGCACCTCTTCCCCGTAATGCTTCGGCGAAGGTCAGCATGTTCTGCGTCGAGCGTCCCAAGCGGTCCAGCGTCGTGATCACCAACGTGTCACCCTCCTCGAGCGCAGCGACCGCCCGGTCGAACTGCGGACGCGAAGCACGCCCTCCAGGCACTCCACTGTCGACATACACGTCATCGTGCCGCACGCCGGCGTTCAGCAGGTCAGACACCTGACGGTCCGCGTCCTGTTGCCGCGTCGAGACCCTGGCGTACCCGATTAGCTTCCCCATGTCCACCTCATCTGTCTCGCAACTAACGTTGAGTATCCAATTCTAGGGACATGGATAAAGCACAAGGATGCGAGACGGGCCGAACCGCGGAAACATGCGGGCGCAAATTTTCGGGACGAGACGTCTCGCATCCCATGAGTGACGCGACGATTCGACCGGCCCGGTTGCTTGAAGACAATTACTTGCCAATTCAGAAAGTACTTGTTTGAATGGTGGCATCATCCAACCGGCCCGAAGAGGACCCCATGAGCCAACACATCACCCCCGAACAAGCCCGCGCGCAACTGGCCAACATCCAGGCGCGCACCCTGGGCACCTCCCGTGACCGCACGGTGCACGCCGCAGCAACAGCGGTGTTCGGGGTGGCCACGGCCCTCTACATGGCTGCGCAGAACATCTTGGCCGACTGGGTCAGCCACTCCCTACGCACCGCGGTGCTCGCTGCCGCGTGGTTGGTGACGGTGTGGTGGATCGAGCGGGTGGCACGCACCGTGCCACGCCGGGCCAAGGCCTGGTCGCGGGGCGGGATCGCGGCCTCTTTCGTGCTCACGCTGACCGTGGTGCTGCCGTGGCTCAACTCCTCCGCCCAGACCGCGCCCAACACCTGGCCCATGGTCGCCGCCGGGGCGACCGTCGCCGCCGTTCCCGCCCTGGTCGCCGCCGCCGTGATCCGCTGGGGGTCCGAGTGAGCGCCACCGCGGGCCAGCATGCCCGGCACCGCCTGGACGAGCTCATCCACGCCCCGGTGCGCCTGAGCATCGTTGCCGCCCTGGCCCAGGTCGACGAGGCCGAGTTCGCCCGCGTGCGCGACACCGTGGAGGTCTCCGACTCGGTGCTCTCCAAACAGGCTACCCAGCTCGAGGCCGCCGGCTACGTGAAGATCCGCAAGGGGCACGTCGGCAAGCGCCCCCGCACCTGGTTGTCCCTCACCCCCGCCGGGCGCTCGGCCTACACCAGCCACCTCGACGCCCTGCGCGCCATCGCCGAGGGCCTGTAGAGGTCCCGCCGGCTGGGAAAGGCACTGATGCGGCACCCGATCCACAAGAGGAGGTTGCTGCCAGCGGTACGGGTCCCATGCTGTGCGCGCTGACCGGTGTCGATCACGCACGGCGTCGCAGTGACCGACGCGAGAGCCCGAACTACACTGGGGCGCGTCGACGCAGGCACGGAAATTCTCGGCCGTTGCCACGGACCTTTCAGGGGGCGTCATCCGATGACTGACCGCGACGAGGAAGACGCAGGACCGAGGTTGCTGTCCGGGGGCAACCCACAGATCCCCAAGGGCGAAGGTGATGGCCCGGTGCAGGACTACATCGCGGCCATGCCGGGGTGGAAACGAAATGTCGGGCAACGCCTCGATGAGCTGATCGTGCACACCGTTCCTGCGGTGCACAAGGCCGTGAAGTGGAACCAGCCGTTCTACGGGTTCGAGGACGAGGGCTGATTCCTGTCGTTCCGGTGCTACACCAATTACGTGCAGGTGCAGTTCTTCAAGGGAGCTTCGCTGGAACCGGTGCCGCCCAAGGCCAGTTGAGCCCCCGATAGTGGTGTAGCGCGGTGGCCCTGCTCGTCGTTGCCGACGAGAGCGCGGCCACCGTGAGATCTTTCGAGTTCACC
>NZ_AOSQ01000028.1:0-49026 GCF_000349605.1 Kocuria sp. UCD-OTCP | reverse complement strand
CCCTACACGACGCTCTTCCGATCTTTCGGGTAGTTGGCCTTCACACCGTCGTCAAGGTCGATCACGACGTTCTCGGACGCCTTCGGGAAGAGCGTGTCGTGCTCGTATTCGTTCAGCTCCACGATCACCTTGCGGAGCCTTTTCGGGCGTGTTTTGAGTTCAGACGTGTGCTCTTCCGATCTCGGACCGGCTCGACGCCCAGGCGGCCCGCACCCGCGAGGAGCAGCACCAGCTCCTCGAGCAGGTCGAGGACGCCGTCGACGCCCTCGCCGAGGCCATCCAGGAGCGCGAGGACGCGGAGGCCGCGGCGCGCGACCAGGACGGCGTGGTCACCGGTCTGCTCCGGGCGGCCGCCGACCGCCGGGAGGGCACGGCCCGGCTCACCGGCGCGGTCGCGGCGGCCCGCTCCCGGGTCGAGGCGGCCGAGAACGAACTCTCCCGCCTGCACACCACCCACGCGGACGCCGGGCGGCGCCGGGTGCAGGCCGGCGCCGAGGCGGACAGCCTGGCGCTCGCGGCCCAGGACGCCGCCGGCGCCGCCGAACGGGCCCGCGCCCGCCACGAGCAGGACGCCGAGGCCGCCGCCGGCGCCCGCGCCGCCGCTCGGGAGGCCGAGGCCGCGGCCCAGGAGCTGCTGCGCGCCCACGACGCCCAGCGCGCCCGCGCCGAGACCCTGCGCGCCGCCCTGCGCCAGCCCGACGGCTCCGCGGCGGTCCTCGACGGGCACGCCGACGCCGTGCTCGGCGCCGTCGTCGACCTCGTCGACGTCGAGCCCGGCTGGGAGCGGGCGGTCACCGCCGCCATGGGCCCGTTCGCCGAGGCCCTCGCCGTGCGCTCCCACGGCGCGGCCGTCTCCGTCTTCGAGTCCCTGCGCGCCGACGGCGTGGGCCGGGTGCACCTGCTGGTGGCCGCCGGCGCCCCGGACCGGTCCGGCCCCGCCCCGGCGCTCCCCGACCGTCCCGGGGTCCGGCCCGCCGCCGCCGTGCTGCGGGACGGCGAGGGCGCCGGCCCGGGCGACGACGACGCGCGGCGCGGAGCGGCCGCCGTCCGAGCCCTGCTCGCCGCGACCGTGCTGACCGAGGACGCCGCCACGGCCGCCCGGATCGTGGCCGACCGGCCCGAGCTGACGGCCGTCACCCGGGGCGGCGACGTGTTCACGGGCAGCAGCGCCTGGGGCGGCGCCGCGGAGGCGGCCGGCACGCTCGAGACCCGCGCCGCGGCCGAGGCCGCCGAGGCGGAGCGGGCCGAGCTGGGCGCGGCCCTCGACCGGGCGCGGGCCGCCTCCGGCGCGGCGGCCGCGGCGCGGGACGCCGCCCGCCGGGCCGCCGAGAAGACCGCGGGGCTGCTGCGCGCCGCCGAGCGCACGGCGGACCGGGCCGCGTCCGAGCTCTCCCGGGTCCGGGCCGTGCTGGACTCGGCCGAGGCGGAGACCCGGCGCTACGACGAGCAGGTCGCGGCCGCGCGGGAGCACCTGGCCCGGGAGCAGGAGCGGCTGCGCGAGGCCGCCGAGCGGCTCGGGGCCGCCGAGGAGCACGGCGAGGAGGACACCGAGACCGTCCAGCTCGAGGCCGCCGCCCGCCGCGACGAGTTGCACCGGACCGCCACGACGGCCCGCACCGCGGAGACGGAGGCCCGGCTCGCCCTGCGCTCCCTCGAGGAGCAGGCCCGGGCCCTCGGCAACCGGGCCGCGTCCCAGGAGCGGGCCGCCGCCGTCGAGCGCCGGGCGCGGGAGGAGGCGGAGCGGCGGGCCCGGCGCCGCCGGATCCAGGCCCGCAACGCCGAGGCGGTGCTCGCCGGCGCCGAGCAGCTGCTCGAGCTCGTGGCGGCGTCCGCGGCGGTCGCCGCCGCGGAGCGGGACCGGGCCGAGGCCGTCCGCGCCGGGCTGGACGCGGAGCTGACGGACCTGCGCGCCGCCAACGACCGGCTCGCCGCGCGGCTCGCCGGGCTCACCGACTCCGTGCACCGGGACGAGCTGGCCCGCACCCAGCAGCGCGCCCGGATCCAGGCCCTGGAGGACCGCTCCCTCGAGGAGCTGGGGCTCACCCCGGACGCGCTCGTGGAGCACTACGGACCGCACCTGCTGATCCCCGACCCCGACCTCGACCCCGGCGCCGGCTCCGACCGCGCCCCCGGGGCGCCGCAGGACGACGCGCCGGCGGCGGCCGAGGACGGCCAGGACGCCCTGTTCGGCGTCGCGTCCGGCGACCCGGCCGAGGCCGCGGGAGGCGCCCCCTACGTGCGCGCCCAGCAGGAGGCGCGGCTGCGCCGGGCCGAGAAGGAGCTCGCCTCCCTGGGGCGGGTGAACCCGCTGGCGCTGGAGGAGTTCGCCGCCCTCGAGGAGCGCCACCGCTTCCTGGCCGAGCAGCTCGAGGACCTCAAGCGCTCCCGGCAGGACCTGCGCAGCATCATCCGCGACGTCGACGAGCACGTGGAGCGCGTCTTCGCGGAGGCCTACGCCGACACCGCCCGGGAGTTCGAGGGCGTCTTCGCCACCCTGTTCCCGGGCGGGGAGGGCCGGCTGCGCCTCACCGACCCCACGGACATGCTCAGCACCGGGATCGACGTCGAGGCGCGCCCGGCCGGCAAGAAGATCAAGCGGCTGTCCCTGCTCTCCGGCGGGGAGCGGTCGCTGACGGCGATCGCGCTGCTCGTGGCGATCTTCAAGGCCCGCCCCTCGCCCTTCTACGTCATGGACGAGGTCGAGGCGGCCCTCGACGACCGCAACCTCGGTCGGCTGCTGAGCATCTTCCGCCAGCTGCAGGAGACCTCGCAGCTGATCATCATCACCCACCAGAAGCGGACCATGGAGATCGCCGACGCCCTCTACGGGGTCGCGATGCGCGGGGACGGCGTGACCACCGTGATCGGGCAGCGGCTCGCCGAGCTGCGCTGAGCCCGCCGTGCTCGTGCTCGGGGCGCTACTGCCCGGCGCCGCGCACGGGCGGGGTCTCGGGCCGCTCCATCGTGTCCCGCACCGGCAGCCACGCCCCGGCGGCCAGCAGCATGATCGCCCCGGAGACCCCGAAGGCCCAGCCGAAGCCCGCGGCGTCCGCCAGCGCACCGGCCACCACGGGGCCGAGGATCTGCCCGGCGTCGGCGCTCATCTGGAACCGGGCCAGCACCGGTCCGCCGGCCCGGTCCGGTCCGATGACGTCGGCCACGGTCGCCTGCTGGCCCGGGTTCAGGGTCCCGGAGCCCATCCCGGCCACGAGCGAGAGGACCACGAACCACGGGACGTCCTGGACCAGGCCCAGCCCCATGGTCGCGACCCCGTTGAGCACCAGGCCCGAGAGCACGAGCGGCCTGCGCCCGAACCGGTCCGTGAGCCGGCCGGTGACCGGGAGGGTCATCGCGTTGCCCGCGGCGTAGACCGCCAGGGCCAGGCCGGCCACGGCCGGGCCGGCCCCCAGCACGGCCACCGCGAACAGCGGCACGAGTGCCACCCGGATCCCGTGGGCGGTCCACCCGTTGGCGAAGCTGGAGACCAGGGCGGAGCGGTAGGCCCCCACCCGGCGCGCCTCGGCCACGGTCATCACCGGCTGGTTCCGGCGGTCCGCGCCGGCGCCGAGCACCTCGTCCTTGAGCCGGAAGTGCACCACGGCCACGGCCACCAGGAGCGACACCGCGTAGATCAGGAACGGCGCCTGCATGCCGAAGCCGGCGAGCAGGCCGCCGACCACGGGGCCGAGCACCCCGCCCACCAGGAACGCAGAGGCGTAGTAGCCCGAGACGCGCCCGCGCATCCGCGGCGGCGCCAGCCGCACGATCAGCCCCATCGCCGAGATCGTGAACATCACCGAGCCGATCCCGCCGAGGCCCCGGAACAGCAGCAGCTGCCAGTAGGTCTGGGCGAAGGCGGTGGCCGCGGAGGACAGCGCGACGATGAGCACGCCGGTCACATAGGTCGGGCGCTCGCCGATCCGGTTCAGGATCCGCCCGCCCGCCGGCGCGAAGAGAAGGCGGGCCACGGCGAAGACGCTGACCACGGCCGAGGCCGCGGCCACCCCGACCCCGAAGGTCGTGGCGAACTGGGGGAGCACCGGGGCCACGATGCCGTAGCCGATCGCGATGACGAAGGCGGCGGCGATGAGCACCGTGATCTGCTGGGGAACGCGGTCGCGCTCGGGCGCGGCGGCGGCGGGCTGGACAGGCACCCGTCGAGTCTAGGACCCCGGGCGGCGGCCCGGCCCCGCGGCCCCCGGCCCGGGGACCGGGCGGTGTGAGAAGCTGGGCGACGTGGATTCGATACCCGTTCTCGCATACGTGCTCATCGCCGTCGTGGTCCTCGGTCTGCTCGGGCTGGTCCTGCTGCGGGGGCCCAAGGCGCCCCGCGGCGGCTACCCCTCCACCCGGGACCCCGACGACCTCGAGGGCGGCCCCGTCGCGGCCCCCGGGGACCTGGAGCCCGGCACCGCCCCGGTCCCGCCCGCCGACACCCGGCCGGCCCTCGACCGCCCCGAGTCCGCCGCGTCCCGGATGGCGCGGCTGCGCGGGCGGCTGGCCAGGTCCAACAACGTCTTCGGCAAGGGCCTGCTGGCCCTGCTCTCGCGCGACCGCATCGACCAGGACGTGTGGGACGAGATCGAGGAGACGCTGCTGCTCGCCGACCTCGGCACCGACTCGTCCATGGCCCTCGTCGAGGCCCTCCAGCGCCGGGTCAAGGTCGAGGGCACCAACGACCCCGCCCACGTGAAGGCCATGCTCCGGGACGAGCTCCTCGCGCTGGTCGACCCGTCGATGGACCGGTCCCTGGCCGTGGAGCGCAAGGGGCCGGTCCCCGCCGTCGTCCTCGTGGTGGGCGTCAACGGCGTGGGCAAGACCACCACCGTGGGCAAGCTCGCGCGCGTGCTCGTCGCCGAGGAGAAGGACGTGGTGCTCGGCGCCGCGGACACCTTCCGCGCCGCGGCCGCCGACCAGCTCTCCACCTGGGGCGCCCGCGTGGGCGTGCCCACCGTGCGCTCGCACGTCGAGGGCGCCGACCCCGCCTCGGTGGCCTACGACGCCGTGACCGCCGGCATCGAGCACGAGGTGGACGTCGTGATGATCGACACCGCCGGCCGGCTCCAGAACAAGGCGGGGCTGATGGACCAGCTCGGGAAGATCAAGCGGGTCGTGGAGAAGGCCGCCGCGGTCGACGAGGTGCTGCTCGTCATCGACGCGACCACCGGGCAGAACGGCATGACCCAGGCGCGGGTCTTCGCCGAGGTGGTCGACGTCACCGGCATCGTCCTCACCAAGCTGGACGGCACCGCCAAGGGCGGCATCGTGGTCGCCATCCAGAAGAGCCTCGGGGTGCCGGTCAAGCTCATCGGCCTCGGCGAGGGACCCGACGACCTCGCGCCCTTCGAGCCCGAGAGCTTCGTGGACGCCCTGCTCGACTGATCCGTCCCCCTTTTCCCCCACACGCCCGCCGCAGTTCACGTGCTCGTAACCATTGCGGCGGGCGTGAAACATGTCCGCAACCCCGCGCGGCGGCAGGCGAAACATCTCTCTCGGAGACTCGACAGTGAACGGTGAGCACCGGACGGCCCCTCGGGGAACGGGCCAGTGGCACCGGTGACCTGACAAGCTTCAGAGAGAGGTGCACATCGTGGAAATCACCGCTGGACACGTGTGGACGATCGTGGCGGCAGCCCTGGTCTTCTTCATGACCCCCGGACTGGCCCTGTTCTACGGAGGGATGACCCGCGCCAAGGGCGTCCTGAACATGATGATGATGAGCTTCATCTCCATCGCGTTCGTCTCCGTGGTGTGGGTCCTGTGGGGCTACTCCATGAGCGGCGGGGACCCGCTGCTGGGCGGACTCACGGGCAGCCCCGTGCCGTCCTTCGCCCTGGCCGACATCATGGGCACCGAGGACCTCCTCGGCGCCGCCTACGGCGGGACCTTCGCCATCATCACCGTCGCCCTGATCTCCGGGGCGATCGCCGACCGGGCCCGCTTCGGCGCCTGGGCCGTGTTCGTGCCCGTCTGGGCCACGCTCGTCTACGCCCCCCTGGCCTACATGGTCTGGGGCGGCGGGCTGCTCACCGAGGACGGCGCCGTGGGCTCCGCGATCGGCGAGGCCATCGACTTCGCCGGCGGCCTCGTGGTGCACATCAACGCCGGCGTGGCCGCGCTGATCCTCATCATGATCGTCGGCGCCCGCCAGGGCTTCGGCAAGGACCCGAGCCAGCGCCCCCACAACCTGCCGCTCGTGATGCTCGGCGCCGCGATCCTGTGGTTCGGCTGGTTCGGCTTCAACGCCGGTGCCGCGGGCACCGCCGAGCAGGCCGGCCTCATCTGGATCAACACCCTCGTGGCCCCCTCCGCGGCCATGCTGGGCTGGCTGCTCACCGAGCGCATCCGCGACAAGCACGCCACCTCCCTGGGCGCCGCCTCCGGCGCCGTGGCCGGGCTCGTGGCCATCACTCCGGCCTGCGCCAACGTCTCCCCGGTCTGGGCGATCGTGATCGGCTTCGTGGCCGGCATCTGCTCCGCCCTCGCCGTGGGCCTGAAGTACCGGCTGCGCATGGACGACTCCCTGGACGTCATCGGCGTGCACCTCGTCTCCGGCATCGTCGGCACCGTGGCCCTGGGCTTCGTGGCGCTGCCCTCCGAGGGCACCGCGGGCCTGTTCTACGGCGGCGGCTTCGGCCTGCTGCTCACTCAGGTCGTCGCGGTGCTCGTCTCGGTCCTGTACTGCGCCGTGCTCACCTTCGTCATCGCCATCGCGATCGACAAGACCATCGGCTTCCGGATCACGGAGCGGGACGAGATCGACGGCATCGACATCACCCAGCACGCCGAGTCCGGCTACGCCCTGGCAGGGGACGCCACGGGCTCCTTCAGCCCCGGCCGGCACGCCGCGGGCGAGGACGCCTCGTCCTTCGAGCCCGGCCGCTCCGAGCCGGTGCACAGCTGAGCCGTGCGGCGACCGCCGGCCCATCCCACCCTCACGAAAGGCATCCCTTCCATGAAACTCGTCACCGCGATCGTGCGCCCCGAGAAGTTCAAGGACATCAAGTCCGCCCTCGAGTCCTACGGCGTCCAGGGCATGACGGTCCAGAACGTGCACGGCTACGGGCAGCAGCGCGGGCACACCGAGGTCTACCGCGGCGCGGAGTACACGGTGGACCTGCTCGAGAAGGTCCGGGTCGAGATCCTCGTGGACAACCACCAGGCCACGGACATCGTCGACGTCATCGTCTCCTCCGCGAACACCGGCCGCGCCGGTGACGGGAAGGTGTGGGTCACCGACGTGCACCAGGCCGTGCGCGTGCGCACCGGCGAGCGCGACGAGACGGCGCTCTGACCCCACCCGTCCCGACGGCCGGCCCCCTCCACGGGAGGGGGCCGGCCGTCGTCGTCCCCGCACGGCGACGGGGCGGGCCCCGCGCCGCCCGGAGTTGCTAACCTTGGACACTGACCCGCCACACCGGGCCGGGCCGCGGCCCGCGGCGCAGACCGCGGGGCACCGGCCGCCTCCCTCGACGAAAGCAGCTTTCGACCCGTGTTCAATTCACTGTCCGACCGGTTGACCGCCACCTTCAAGAACCTCAAAGGCAAGGGACGCCTGACCGAGGCGGACGTCGACGCCACCGTGCGGGAGATCCGCCGCGCCCTGCTCGACGCCGACGTCGCCGTGCCGGTCGTGCGGGAGTTCACCGCCGCGGTCAAGGAGCGCGCCCTCGGGCTCGAGGTCTCCGAGGCGCTGAACCCCGGCCAGCAGGTCGTGAAGATCGTCAACGAGGAGCTGCAGAACATCCTCGGAGGCCAGACCCGCCGGATCCGGATGGCCAAGACCGGGCCCACGATCATCATGCTCGCCGGCCTCCAGGGCGCCGGCAAGACCACCCTGGCCGGCAAGCTCGGCAAGTGGCTCAAGGGCCAGGGCCACCGCCCCCTGCTCGTGGCCTCCGACCTCCAGCGGCCCAACGCGGTCACCCAGCTCAAGGTCGTGGGCGAGCGCGCCGGCGTGCCGGTCTTCGCCCCGCACCCGGGCACCACCTCGGAGTTCGACGACCCCACGGGCGACCCCGTGCAGGTCGCCCGGGACGGCGTGGCCCAGGCCCGCGCGCGGCTGCACGACGTGGTCATCGTGGACACCGCCGGCCGCCTCGGCATCGACGAGGCCCTCATGGACCAGGCCCGCGACATCCGCGACGCCGTCCGGCCCGACGAGGTGCTCTTCGTCATCGACGCCATGATCGGCCAGGACGCCGTGAACACGGCCCAGGCCTTCAACGAGGGCGTCGACTTCACCGGCGTGGTCCTGTCCAAGCTCGACGGCGACGCCCGCGGCGGCGCCGCGCTGTCCGTGGCCTCCGTGACCGGCAAGCCCATCATGTTCGCCTCCACCGGGGAGAACGTCGACGACTTCGAGCAGTTCCACCCGGACCGCATGGCGTCCCGCATCCTCGACATGGGCGACGTCCTCACGCTGATCGAGCAGGCCGAGAAGCAGTGGGACCGCGACGAGGCCGAGAAGATGGCCCGGAAGTTCACCGACCAGGAGGACTTCACCTTCGAGGACTTCCTCGCGCAGATGCAGCAGCTGCGCAAGATGGGGTCGATGAAGAAGATGCTCATGATGATGCCGGGCGCCGCCGGCATGCGCGAGCAGCTCGAGAACTTCGACGAGCGCGAGATCGACCGCGTCGAGGCCATCGTCCGGTCCATGACCCCGCACGAGCGGGTCGCGCCCAAGATCATCAACGGCTCACGCCGCGCCCGCATCGCGAAGGGCTCGGGCGTCACCGTCTCCGAGGTGAACCAGCTCATGGAGCGCTTCGCCCAGGCGCAGAAGATGATGAAGCGCCTGGCCCAGGGCAAGGGCGTGCCCGGCATGCCCGCCGGCATCCCCGGCATGCCCGGTGCGGGCGGCGGCCCGAAGAAGGGCAAGGGCAAGGGCGCCGCGAAGAAGGGCGGGTCCCGCTCCGGCAACCCCGCCAAGCGGGCGCAGGAGAACGCGGCCCTCGAGCAGCAGCGCAAGCAGAAGGCGCCCGCCGGATCGGCGTTCGGCGCGGCACCGGGGCAGCCGGACCCCGCGGACCTGAACCTGCCCAAGGGCTTCGAGAAGTTCCTGGGGCAGTGATCGCGCCGTGAGCTCCTACCTGTCCGAGACCGAGCTGAAGCAGTTCGTCGACTCGCTGCCCACCCGCCGCCTCGCCGCGGAGGCCCTCATCCGGGACCCCGAGGGCCGCGTGCTCCTCGTGGAGCCCAACTACAAGTCCGACTGGACCGTGCCCGGAGGCACCGTCGAGGCGGGGGAGGACCCCCGCACCGGGTGCTTCCGCGAGGTCGTCGAGGAGGTCGGCCTGCACCTGCCCGAGGGCCGGCTCCTCGTCGTCCACCACGGCGTGGCGATGGGCCTGTGGGGGGACTCGGTCTCCTTCGTCTACGACGGCGGCGTCATCGGCGCCGACACGCCCATCACGATCCAGGAGGAGGAGCTGCTCAGCCACCGCTGGACGGCGCCGGAGGACCTGGACCGGTACCTGCGGCCCGGACTGGCCCGCCGCCTGCGGGCGGGCCTGGCCGCCCTCGAGGACGGCACCACGGCCGAGCTCGTCGACGGGCCCCGCTGAGCGCCCCGGGGCCACCGGGCGCACGCCTCGAGCCCCCGGCCCGGCCCCGGCGACGGCGTAGCATGGACGCCATGACCTCACTCCCCGCCGACGACATCGCATCCCCCACCTCCGCGTGGGACCTGGTCCCGGCCACGGTGCTGTGCGCGACGGAGGACACCGCGTCCGAAGGACCCGGGCCGCGCCCCACCTGCGAGGGGATGCGCAAGGTCATCGCCCACCACCGCCTGATCAGCGCCTACGCCGAGGGCCCCCGGGCCACGCAGCTGATGTTCCTCGCCGACGCCGAGGGCCGGCTGGCGCAGGGGGCCGAGGACGGCTCCGTGCAGCCCGGCTGCACCCTCGACGAGCTCTCCGAGACCTTCGTGCGGATGACCGGCCAGCAGCTCCAGCCCGAGCACCCGGGGCTGCGCCGGGTGCTGCTCGTGCACCTGGACGCCCCCGAGCTGCCCGTGCTGGCGGCCCTGTCCGGCACCGGCTTCACCGCCGTGTCCCGGCACGGCTGGTCCGTGGTGGTCTTCGACGCCGAGGTCGACTTCTGGGCCGTGCGCACCGGTCTCGCCGAGACCGCCGTGGCGCTGTCCTCGGACGGGGCCACCCGCTCCTTCGAGGTCCTGCTCGCGGGGGAGGACCCGGCGTCCGTCACCGACCTCGATGCGGCCGACGCCGTGTGCGCCCTCGAGTGGGGCCCCGACTGGCTCCCCGCGGGCGGCGTGTCCGTCGAGGCCGAGCAGACGCCGGCCGCCCGGTTCGAGCGCGACCTCGTCCGGCTGTGCTCCGGCGGCACCTCAGACCTGCAGATCGAGTCCGTGGCCTCCGTCTTCGACCTGGACCCGGCCGAGACCAACCGGCTGCGCAACTACGTGCTGGGGGAGTCCACCGACCTGGTCCTGGAGTCCGTCCTGCAGCTGCTGGGCCTGCCCGTGCTCGCCGCCAAGGTCGTCGAGGGCCACCGGGAGCTCACGGCCACCGAGGGCGCCGAGCACTACGAGCCCACGGGCGTGGGCTCGGCCCTGCTGCGGGGGATGACCACCGAGCCCACCGGCGACGGGCTGTTCGCGCGGTACCAGCGGGCGCTCGTCCGCCGCCCGGAGCTGCTGCTGGCCGTCGCCGGCACCGAGACGGCCCTCGGGGTGGGGCTCGCCGGCGCGGCCCGGCGCGGCGGGGCCGGGGCGCGCGTGCTCGGCACCCTCTCCGCGGCGCTGCTCGCGGACGCCGCCGCGGAGAGCGCCTACTACGCCGCCCTGCGCGGCGCGCGCCGCCGGCGGAACGAGGAGCGGCCCGCGACCCCCGGGCCCACCGCCCAGCTCCCCGAGCCCTCCGCAGCCCCCGGCTCGCGAGCGCGCCTGCGCCGCTTCTTCGGCCTGCACCGCGGCTGAGCGCCGCCGCAGGATCCCCCGCGGGGCGGAAGTCCCGCGCCGCCGCCGCGGGCTACCGTGGGGGCGTGCACACCCGACCCACCACCGACCCGGACACCGACCCGGACGCGGGACCGGACCCGGCCCCCGTCCGGCGCGCTCCGCTCGCGGTGCGCGTCACCGCCTGGCTGAACGACCCCGAGGACCCGTTCTGGTCCCGGCCCGCGCCCACGGCGGCCCAGCGGCGCAACGACGTGCTGGCCGCCCTGGGCTTCCTGCTCGTCACCCTCCTCGCCTCCGTGCTGCTGCACAGCTACGCGGGGCTCGCCGAGGGGGACGAGCCCTGGCGCTTCTACCTCAGCACCGTGCTCATCGTGGTGCCCCTCGCCGTGCGCCGTCGCTACCCGCTGCCGGTCGTGGTCGCGTCCTCCGCCCTGTTCCTGGGCCTGACCTACGCGAGCCCCACGGCCGCCATGACGCTGCCCTTCCAGGGCGCCTACTTCGCGGCCCTCTACGCCGCCGTCGCCTGGTCGCGCGACCGCCAGGCCCTGTGGGTCGCCATGTCGGTGGTCGTGGGCACCATGGGGCTGTGGCTGCTCGGCGCCTTCACCATCACCAACGCCTACGCGGACTTCCTCTCCGGTCTGGGCGAGGTCGACGGGCCGCTGCCCCAGCTGCCGTCCTACGCGGTGTACACCCTGATCGTGAACGCCGTGTACTTCGGCGGGGCGGTGCTGGCCGGGCGCGCGTCCTGGCGGGCCGCGCTGCAGCAGCACCGCCTCGCGGCCCAGGCGCAGCGGATCCGGGAGCAGTCCGCCGAGATCGCCCGCCGCGCCGTCGTCGACGAACGGCTGCGCATCGCCAGGGAGCTGCACGACGTCGTCGCCCACCACGTGTCCGTCATCGGCATCCAGGCGGGGGCCGCGCGCAAGGTCCTGGACCGTGACCCCGCCGCCGCCACCACCGCCCTGCGCACGATCGAGACGTCCAGCCGGACCGCCGTGGGAGAGATGCGCCAGCTGCTCGGCGTGCTCCGCGCCGAGGGCGAGGAGGGCGCCCCGGGCCCCGGCGGAGGCGCCCCCGACGCCGCGCGCCGGCCGGACCCCGGCCTCGCCGACATCGCAGCCCTCGCCCGCCGGCACGCGGACAACGGGCTCGCGGTGGACGTCCGCACCGTCGAGGCCGTCCCGGGTGACCTGGACAGGATCCCGCCGGCCCTCGGCCTGTCCGTCTTCCGGTGCGCCCAGGAGTCCCTGTCCAACGTGATCCGCCACTCCACGGCCGGCACCGCGTCCGTCACCCTGCGCACCGGCCGCGGCCCGGAGGGGCAGCCGTGGTTCGAGCTCGAGGTCCTCGACGACGGCTCGCCCCGCCGCGGCACCGCCGGCACCGGGTTCGGCCTCCAGGGGCTGCGCGAGCGCGTCCGCCTGCACGGCGGCGAGGCGGAGATCGGGCCGCGCTCCGGCCGGCCCGGCTGGCGGGTCCGCACCCGCTGCCCCCTGCCCCCCGGCGGCACCGGGGAAGACGCCCCGGACGCGGCCGCCGACGCCGCCTCCGGCGCCTCGGACGGGATTCTGCGAGGATCGGAGGCATGATCCGTGTCCTGCTCGCCGACGACCACGCCCTCGTGCGCTCCGGCTTCGCCATGGTCCTGTCCGTGGAGGACGACATCGAGGTCGTGGCCCAGGCCTCCGACGGCGCGCAGGCCGTCGCCGCCGCCCGCGGCGGAGCCGTGGACGTGGCCCTGCTCGACGTGCAGATGCCGGTCATGGACGGCATCGAGGCCACCCGCCGGATCGTCGGGACCGGGTGCGCGAAGGTCGTGATCGTCACCACGTTCGACCGCGAGGACTACCTCTTCGACGCGCTCGCCGCCGGGGCCAGCGGGTTCCTGCTGAAGAACGCCGACCCGGACGACCTCGTGGAGGCCGTGCGCGCCGTGGCCGGAGGCCACGCGCTGCTCGCCCCCGAGGCCACGCTGCGCGTCATCCGGGCCCTGACCGCGGACGCCCCGGCCCCCGCCCCCGAGGCCGTTCCCGCGCCGGCCGACCCCCCGCCGTCCGACCCCGCCCGGCGCCGGGTCGTCGAGTCCCTCACCGAGCGGGAGCACGAGGTGCTGCTGCTGGTCTCGGACGGGCTGTCCAACGCGGAGATCGCCCAGCGGCTGTTCCTCGGGTCCGCCACCGTCAAGACGCACGTGTCCAACATCCTCGCCAAGACGGGCTCCCGGGACCGGGTGCAGGCCGTCGTCTTCGCCCACCGGGCAGGCCTCGTCGACTGAGCGGGCTCCGCCCCGGGACGGAGGCCGCCGGCCGCGACCCGCTCCCCGGGGCGCCCGCAATCCGCCCGGGTGGGGATCCGCCGGGGCCCCCGCGTTCGTAGGCTGACCACGAGCCGCCCGGCACCCACCGGGAGGACGCACCCCGAGAGGACCCGGGCCCATGAGCACCAGCACCACCCCCGCCGCGACCACGACCCGCTTCCGGAGCCGCCCCGAGGGGCACGTCCTGGAGGCGCGCGGCCTGAGCCGGTCCTTCGGGGGCCGCACCGTGGTCGAGGACGTCTCCTTCCGGGTCGAGCCCGGCCGGATGACCGGCTTCGTCGGCGCCAACGGCGCGGGCAAGACCACGACCATGCGGATGCTGATGGGCGTGCTGCGCGTCTCCGCCGGCGAGGTCCTGTGGGACGGACGTCCCGCCACCGCGGCGGACCGGGCCCGCTTCGGGTACATGCCCGAGGAGCGGGGGCTCTACCCCAAGCAGCCGGTGCTCGACCAGCTCGGCTACCTCGGCCGGCTCCACGGCATGGACCGCCGGGACGCCCTCGCGGAGGCCGGGCGGCTGCTGGAGCGCTTCGGCCTGGCCGAGCGCGGGAAGGACAGGCTGGAGTCCCTCTCCCTCGGCAACCAGCAGCGGGTGCAGGTCGCCGCCGCGCTCCTGCACGGGCCCGCCGCCCTGGTGCTGGACGAGCCGTTCTCCGGCCTGGACCCCGTGGCGGTGGACTCCATGGTCGAGCTGCTGCGCGAGCACACGGCCCAGGGCGTGCCCGTGCTCTTCTCGAGCCACCAGCTCGATCTCGTCGACCGGCTCTGCGACTCCCTGGTCGTCCTCTCCGGCGGCCGGGTCCTGGCCTCCGGCACGGCCGAGGACCTGCGCCGCACCGGTCCCCGCCGGCACCGGCTGCGCTGCGAGCAGGACGCCGGCTGGGTGCGGGACCTGCCGGGCGTGCGCGTCGTCGACGTCGACGGACCCGCCGCGGTGCTCGAGCTCGCGGACGCCGCCGCCCGCCGCCGCGTCCTCGAGACCGCCGTGCCCCGCGGGCTCCTGGAGTTCGCCGAGATCGTGCCCTCCCTGTCCGACGTCTACCGGGAGGTCACCCGATGAGCGCCCGCCCGCCCGCAGCCCGTCCCTGGTGGATCGTCACGTCCCGCGAGATCTCCGTCAAGCTGCGGGACCGGTCCTTCCTGCTCTCCACGGTGGTCACGGTGCTCCTCGTGGCCGCCTCGATCGCCGCCTCCGCCCTGTTCGGAGGCCGGGCCGCCGACCACGTCCTGGCGACCGCGGCGCCCGACGCGGCGCCCGTCGCGGCGCGGGCCGCGCAGGAGCTGGCCGAGCGCGGCGAGGACACCCTCACCGTGCACTCCGCCCACTCCCCGGACGCGGCCCGCGAGGCGGTGGCCGACGGGACCGCCGACGCCGCCCTGCTGCGGGACCTCGACGGGTGGACGGTGGTCGGCCAGGACGACGTCGACCCCGCCCTCGCGCGGGTCCTCGAGGACGCGGTGGCCGCGGAGATGCTGGCGGCCGGCGCCCGGGCCGCCGGGACGACCGCCGAGGAGCTGACCGCGGGTGCCGAGGTGCGCACCGAGCTGCTGTCCGGCGGACAGGACCGCGGCCCCGCACGGCTCGTGGTGGGCTTCGTCTTCGCGTTCCTGTTCTACCTGGCCGCCATCCTCTTCGGCATGGCCATCGCCAACTCCGTGCTCGAGGAGAAGCAGAACCGGGTCGTGGAGATCCTGGCCACCGCCGTCCCCGTCCGGCAGCTGCTCTACGGCAAGGTGCTCGGCAACTCCCTGCTCGCGTTCGGCCAGATCGGGCTCTACGCCGCGGTCGGCCTCGTCGGCGTCAACGTCACGGGCGCCGCCGCGGACGTCGGCTGGATCCTCGCCGCGTCCGGCTGGTTCGTGGCCTTCTTCGTGGCGGGCTTCGCCGCGCAGGCCTCCGTCTGGGCGGTCCTCGGCTCCCTGGCCTCCCGCTCCGAGGACCTCCAGACGAGCACCGGGCCGATCATGACGGTGCTCATCGGAGCCCTCTTCGTGGGCCTCTACGCCGAGGGCGCGTGGCTCACGGCCGCGTCCTTCGTCCCGGTCGTCTCCTCGGTGGCGATGCCCATCCGGATGCTGGACGGCGGCGTCGCCTGGTGGCAGCCCGTGCTGTCCCTCGCGCTGGCCCTCGCCGCGGCCTGGGTGCTGCTGCGCCTCGGGGAGCGGATCTACCAGCGCGCCGTGTTCCAGGGCGGACGCTCCCTCACGTGGCGGGAGGCCGCACGCCTCGAGCAGTGAGCGGGCAGCGCGCCGCCGGACGCCGGACTTGACGGCGTCTGGCATACTGGACGGGTACTCGATGCGTGCGGTCCCTCTCGCCGCACGTTTCTCGTGTCCACAGAACCCCTGTGACCGGCCCGCCCCACGGGAGCGAGACCAGGGCGTTCACCTCATCCAAGAACCAGGAGAGTCCACACCAGTGGCTGTTAAGATCCGTCTCAAGCGCATGGGCAAGATGCGCGATCCCCGTTACCGCGTCGTCGTCGTCGACTCCCGCAAGAAGCGCGACGGCCGCGTCATCGAGGAGATCGGCAAGTACCACCCGACCGAGCACCCCTCCTACATCGAGGTCGTCTCGGACCGGGCCCAGTACTGGCTCGGCGTCGGCGCCCAGCCGTCCGAGGCCGTCGCCGCCATCCTGAAGGTGACCGGCGACTGGCAGCGGTTCAAGGGCGAGGAGGGCGCCGAGGGCACCCTCCGGACGCGCGAGCCCAAGGCCGAGTTCGTCGCCCCCGACAAGGGCTCCGTGATCGTCCCCGAGGCGATCACCCCCAAGGGCGAGAAGGCCGAGCCGGCCGCCCCCGGTGCCGAGTCCGACGACGCCCCCGCGGCTGACGCCGAGAAGGCCGAGTAGTCATGCTCGCCGACGCGTTGGAGCACCTGGTCCGCGGGATCGTGGACAGCCCCGATGACGTCGACGTCCGTGTCAAGAGCGGGCGCCGGTCGGAGACCCTCGAGGTCCGGGTGCACCCGGACGACCTCGGGCGGGTCATCGGCCGCCAGGGCCGCACGGCCAAGGCGCTGCGCACCGTCGTGGGCGCACTCGCCGAGGACGGCCCGGTCCGGATCGACGTCGTCGACACCGACCGCACCCGCTGAGGCGCGCACCGGGCGCCCCGGCGTCCGGTCCCGCCGCCCGCACGGTCCCCGCATCCGCACCGGATGCGGGGACCGTCGGCTTTTCCCCGCCACCGCACCCCTCCCCGCGGCCACCCGGCCGCCGACCCCCAGGAGATCCATGAAGGTCCAGGTCGCCCGCGTCGGCAAGCCCCACGGCATCCGGGGGGAGGTCACCGTGCAGCTGTTCACCGACGCCCCGGAGGAGCGCTTCGCCCCCGGCGCCCGGCTGCTGCTCGAGCCGTCCGTCCCCCTCGCCCCCGAGGGCGTGGTCACCGTGCGCGGGGCGCGCTGGAACAAGGCCGTGCTCGTGGTGGCCCTCGAGGAGGTCCCCGACCGCAACGGGGCCGAGACCCTGCGCGGAGCCCACCTCTACGCCGAGGCGCTGGAGGAGGACCCCGAGTCCGACGAGTGGTACGAGCACGAGCTGGTCGACCTCGAGGTGCGCACCGGCCCCGAGGACGGGTCGGGCCCGCGGATCGGCGTGGTCACCGGGCTGCGCACCCTGCCCGTCCAGGACCTGCTGGAGATCGAGCTCGACGAGGGGCGGCGCGAGGCCGTGCTCCCCTTCGTCGAGGAGATCGTCCCGGTCGTCGACCCCGAGGGGGGCTTCGTCGTGGTGACCCCTCCGCCGGGGCTGCTCGAGCTCGGCCTCGACGACGGGAAGCCCGACGAGGGGAACGACGACGACGGGAACGGCGACGCCGTGAACCCCGGCACCGGGGACCCCGCGGACGGGGCGACGGAGGGCGGGCGCTGATGCGCATCGACGTCGTCAGCATCTTCCCCGAGTACCTCTCCGCCCTGGACCTCTCCCTGATCGGCAAGGCCCGGCAGCAGGGCCTCCTCGAGCTGACCGTGACGGACCTGCGCGAGTTCACGACCGACCGGCACCGCACCGTGGACGACACCCCCTACGGCGGCGGGGCCGGCATGGTGATGAAGCCGGAGCCGTGGGCCGCGGCGCTCGGCGCCGTCCTCGGCGGCGGACCCGCGCCGGCGGGGGAGCGGCCGGTGCTGGTCGTGCCCTCCCCGGCCGGTGAGGTCTTCACTCAGGCCACCGCCCGCGAGCTGGCCCTGCGGGAGCACCTCGTCTTCGCGTGCGGGCGCTACGAGGGCATCGACGAGCGCGTGGTCGACTGGTCCCGCGAGCACTTCGAGGTCCGCCCCATGAGCCTCGGCGACTACGTCCTCAACGGCGGGGAGGTCGCCGTGCTCGCCATGGTCGAGGCCATCGGGCGCCTCGTGCCCGGCGTGCTCGGCAACCCCGAGTCCCTCGTGGAGGAGTCCCACGCCGACGGCCTGCTCGAGTACCCCGTCTACACCAAGCCCGCGCTGTGGCGGGACCGGCCGGTCCCCGAGGTCCTGCTCTCCGGCCACCACGGCCGGATCGCCCGCTGGCGGCGGGACCGCCAGCTGCAGCGCACCGCCGCCCGCCGCCCCGACCTCGTCGCGTCCCTCGACCCCGCCGGCCTGGACCGCGCGGACCGCGCCGTCCTGGCCGAGGCCGGGTGGGTCGTCTCGGGCGGACACGTGGTGCGCGCCGGGGACGGCGCCTCCGGGGAACCTGTGGCATAATGTTCAGCTGTGTGTCTGCTGGGCACGCCCCTGCCGCAGGGGGATGAGCGACCAACAGCCGGACACCCGGGACCCCGAACAGGGCTCCCGTCACCACGTCTTGCGGATCCCGCACCCGGACCGGGCACCGCCCCGCCACCACGGATCCGTGCCGACCCACGTGAGCGACCTGCGGCGTTCACCAGGAGAGTCACCATGAACATTCTCGACCAGCTCGACGCCAAGTCGCTGCGCAGCGACGTCCCCGACTTCCGTCCGGGCGACACCCTCAACGTGCACGTCAACATCGTCGAGGGCAGCCGCTCCCGCGTCCAGGTCTTCAAGGGCTTCGTCCTCGGCCGCCAGGGCGCCGGCGTGCACGAGACCTTCACCGTCCGCAAGGTCTCCTTCGGCGTGGGCGTGGAGCGCACCTTCCCGGTGCACTCCCCGGTCATCGAGAAGATCGAGGTCGTCACCCGCGGTGACGTCCGCCGCGCGAAGCTCTACTACATGCGCGACCGCCACGGCAAGGCCGCCCGCATCCGCGAGAAGCGCGACAACACCACGGCCAAGTCCTCGAAGTCCGGCAAGGCCGTCAAGTCCGGCAAGTCCGGCAAGTAGGACAGCGCGCGCTTCGGTGTCCACCGGAACCCGCGCACGGGACCCCCGCGCCACCGGGTCCCACGCCGTTCGGCGAGAACGCCAGCCCCGTGCTCGGGGCTGGCGTTCCGTCGTCCTCGCCCTCCTGGCGGCCGTGCTGGTCACGGGTCTGCTGCGCGCCTTCGTGCTGGACGTCTACTGGATCGGGTCGGACTCGATGCAGCCCACGGTCGAACCGGGGGACCGGGTGCTCGTGGGCAAGCTCGTCGACGAGGACGCTCTCGAACGGGGCGACCTCGTGGTCTTCGACGGGCGGGGCAGCTTCGCCCCGCTGCACAGCGACGACCCGTGGCCCGTGCAGGTCCTGCAGACCCTCGGCCGGTGGAGCGGGCTCACCGGCTCGGACAGCGTGTACCTCAAGCGGGTCATCGGCACCCCCGGGGACACCGTCGCCTGCTGCGGTCCCTCCGGCCGCCTCGAGGTCGACGGCGAGGAGATCGTCGAGGACTACGTCCTCGACGGGGACCGGCCCAGCGAGGTCGAGTTCACCGCGGTGGTCCCTGAGGGCAGGCTCTGGCTGATGGGCGACCACCGGTCGGTGTCGGTGGACTCGCGCAGCCTGCTCGGCGCGCCCGGTGGCGGACTGGTCCGAGCGGATAAGGTCATCGGAGAACCCATTGCTGTTCTGTGGCCCCGGGACCGGGCCGGGCAGCTCTGACGCGATCCGCACGGATCCGGATCCGGACGCCCACAGGCGTCCGCCCAGGAAGGACGAGAGCAGTGGCCGACAGGACCCAGCCCGCCGGCGACGGCGTGCCCCAGGAGAACCACGGCGTCCACGGTGACGCCGCCGTTCCCGTCCCGGCAGCGCCCACCGCCGACGCGGAGCGCGCCAGCGCACCCCTCGACGGCGCCGAGGACGGGCCGGACCAGGCGTCGTCGCGCCGCGCGGGCCGGCGCTCCTCCGACCGGCGCTCCCGCAAGAAGCGCCCCGACACCTTCTGGGGCTCGGCGCGGGAGATCCTCCTCGTGCTGGTCTGGGCCGTGCTCATCGCGTTCGTGGTGAAGACCCTGCTGGTGCGGGGGTTCTACATCCCCTCCGGCTCGATGGAGAACACCCTCCAGCTCAACGACCGCATCTTCGTCAACGTGCTCGAGCCCACCTTCGGCCCGCTCGAGCGCGGGGACATCGTGGTCTTCGAGGACGCCAAGGGCTGGCTGCCGGCCCAGCCCGACAGCGGGGGCGGGCCGACCGACGCCGTCTACGACGCCCTGGCCTTCGTCGGCGTGCTGCCCGACCGCACCGACCAGCACCTCATCAAGCGCGTCATCGGGGTCGGGGGCGACACCGTGGCGTGCTGCGACGCCTCGGGGCGGGTCACCGTCAACGGGGAGGCCCTCGAGGAGCAGGACGCGTACCTCCACCCCGGGTCCGCGCCCTCGGAGCTCGAGTTCGAGGTCGAGGTCCCCGAGAACCACTACTTCGTGCTGGGCGACCACCGGGACGCGTCCGCCGACGCCCGGGTGCACCTGGCCGAGATCGCGGACAACGGCGCGTTCATCAGCCACGACGACGTCGTCGGGACCGCGTTCGTCATCGCCTGGCCGCTGGACCGGTTCCAGCTGCTGCAGAACCCGGACGAGGTCTTCGCCGACGTCGCCGACCGGTCCGCCGGTGGCTCCTGAGCCCCGGCCGGGCCGGCGCGCGGCGCCGCCCCGGGGCGGGGCCCCGGGGCTCGTCGTCGAGCGGTCCCTGCAGGAGCCGGACGGGCGGCTCGTCGGCGGGATGGACGAGGTGGGCCGCGGGGCCCTCGCCGGACCCGTCACCGCCGGGCTGGTCGTCCTGCGACCCGGGACCGGGCGCGGGGTCCCCGGGCTGCTGGACAGCAAGCTGCTCACCCCTGCACGGCGAGAGGCGCTCGTCCCCCGCATCCTCGCCTGGTGCGCGGCCGCCGGCGTCGGCCACGCCTCGCCGCAGGAGATCGACGGACTCGGGCTGACGGCCGCGCTGCGCCTGGCCGGACACCGGGCGATCGCGGCCGCGGCGCGGCGGGGGACGCCGCCCGACGTCGTGCTCCTCGACGGCGCGCACGACTGGCTCTCGGAGCCCGGCGCCGGGACGCTCTTCGGAGACCCCCCGCCCGCGGCGGACGGCCTCCCGGTGCACGGGTGGGAAGGACAGGTCGTGACCCGCGTCAAGGCCGACCTGACGTGCGCGTCCGTCGCCGCCGCCAGCGTGCTCGCGAAGGTCGAGCGGGACCGGGTCATGGGCGAGCTCTCCGCGGGCTGGCCGCAGTACGGTTGGGACAGCAACAAGGGCTACGGCGCCGTCCGGCACCGCCGCGCCCTCGAGGAGCACGGGACCACGCCGCACCACCGGCTCAGCTGGCGGCTCACGCAGGCGCCGCCCGCGGCCGCGCCGAGCACGATCGGAGACGGGACGACATGAGCGCCGAAGAACTCGAGAACTTCGAGACGGACCTCGAGCTGCAGCTGTACCGCGAGTACCGGGACGTCGCCGGGCTCTTCCAGTTCGTGGTGGAGACGGACCGCCGCTTCTACCTGGCCAACTCGGTCCGGGTCGAGCCGGTCGAGACGAAGAACGGGCTGTACTTCGACGTGGAGCTCAAGGACGCGTGGGTGTGGGACGTCTACCGCTCCGCCCGCTTCGTGAAGCACGTGCACGTCATGAGCTTCAAGGACGTCAACGTGGAGGAGCTCGCCCACGCGGACCCCTTCGCGGTGCCGGGCGCCGCCGGGCCCGTGCCGGAGGGGCCCGCGGCCCCCTGATCCGCCCTGCACACGGCCCCTGGGGCCCCTCGGCGGGGGACCGGCGGGGCGCACGATGAGGGCACCCGACCGGCCGCCGCCGGGACGGCGCCGCCGAGCAGGGAGGTGTCCCGTGTCCGAGGGACTGGGCGCGCGCGGCGAGCTGCTGGCGGCCGCCCACCTCGAGGCGCGGGGGTACCGCGTCCTGGAGCGCAACTGGCGCGCACGGCCCTCCCGGGACGGACTGCGGGGGGAGGCCGACCTCGTCGCGGAGCACGAGGGCTGGGTGGTCGTCGTCGAGGTGAAGACCCGCTCGAGCCTGCGGTACGGGCATCCGTTCGAGTCCATTACGCGGCAGAAGATCGTCCGTCTGCACCGCCTGGCGGCCGCCTGGGCGCGGGCCCACGACCGCGACCCCCGGGTGGTCAGGGTCGATGCCGTTGCAATTACTTTCGCACACGGCGGAGGACCGGAGATCGAGGTCCTGCGTCAGATCCAATGAGACGCGGCGCGCCCGGGCCCGCGTGACATGCCTCGTGCGACGTGCCAATGTTGAACCGTCGATGACCGGGAGTAACGACGGAGGTGTGCTGTGGTCGCTGCGGGACCGCTCGCCGCTCCACGACGCGCTGCGGCTCTCGCGGCGGCTGTCGCGCTGACCGCCACCGGGTGCGGCGTGCTGAAGGCCCCGGAGCCCGACGCGATCGCGCAGCCGGGCACCGTGACCACCGCGCCCAGCGGTCTCAGCCCGGGCCCGTACGCCCTCACCACCGACGAGGGCGCGGTCATCACCTTCGACCTGCCCACCGTGCCGGCCCCCGACGACGACGTCGAGCAGCTGCGGCGGGACCTGAACGTGGAGCCGGTGGTCTACGTGGAGCTGCACATCGACAACACCGAGGGCACCCGCACCGTCCAGATCGACGACCTCAAGGTGATCAGCCACGAGGGCGGGCAGTTCCCGTTCGAGCCGGTCGCCGAGGTCCTCTCCGACTGGGACCCCAACCGGTCCGGGGAGGGCGGCTTCTGGGGCGCCGACGGCTCCCCCCTCGACCCGCAGGAGGGCGCCCGGCTCGACGCCCGCACGCACGAGCTGATCGCCCAGTACACCGGTGCTGTCCCGGTCGGCGCCACGGGCCGGGAGCTCATGGTCGGCGACTTCGAGAGGCTGCCGAAGACCTTCGACGACATCGAGCTGTCCCCGTACCCCAACGACCGGTCACAGGACCCCGCCCCGGTCGGGCACGGGCCCGAGCAGCGCCAGTACCGGGCCGGGGTGCCGAAGCCGGCGCCCCGGGAGCGGATCGAGGCGGAACCGGCGCCGGCACCGGCGGCACCCGAACCCGCCCGTCCCGCCGCGCAGCCGCCTCGCGTGCCTGCCGCGCCGGTGCCGGCCGAACCCGCACCGGCCCCCGAGCCCGAGCCGGCGGCGCCGCAGCCGCCGGTGGAACCGGCGAACCCCCAGCAGCCGGTGGATCCGGTGATCCCTCCCGTCGTCCCTCCCGTCATGCCTCCCGCGGAGCCGACGCCGGAGCCCACGCCGCCGCCCGTTCCCCCGGTCACCCCACCGCCGGAGGAGACGATGCCTCCCGCCGAGAACCCCGACAGGGGCGAGGTCCCCACCCCGGGGCCCACCGCCGGCGCGTCGGCCTCGCCCTCGCCGAGCACCTCCAGGCGCTGGAACTGGCCCCCGCGCCCGGAGTCCACGCCGACGCCCGCGCCGTCGGCCTCGACCACCGCTCCGTCGCCCGCTCCGTCCCCCACGGCGACACCCACCCCCACGGCCTCCACGGGCGCTCCGTCACCGGCCGCGACGCCCGGGCCGTCACCCTCGCTCCCCAGCGGGGCCGAACTGGCCTGAGCCGGCGGACTTCTCCACCGTCGGGCGGGCGACACCGCCGCGCTCCGCCGGCACGGCACAGTCTGGGAACGAGGAGGTTCCCATGCACCGTCGTCGTCCCCTTCCGTTCCCCGTCCCCGGGCGCCGCCCCCGGGACCCCGTCGCGCCCGCCACCGGGGTGCGCTGATGGGCTTCGCACGCACCTGGGCGGTGGCCCTGGTCGGGCTCGACGGGTCGATGGTGGAGGTCGAGGCGGACATCGGGCAGACCCTGCCCGCCTTCTCCATCGTGGGGCTGCCGGACGCCGCGCTCAACGAGGCGAGGGAACGGCTGCGGGCGGCGGCGCGCAACAGCGGGATGCCCCTGAGCCCGCGCAAGCTCACGGTCAACCTGACCCCCGCGACGCTGCCCAAGCGGGGATCCCTCTTCGACCTCGCCATCGTGATGAGCGCCCTGCAGGCCGCCGGTGACGTGCCCGCAACCGGACGGACCGTCTTCCTGGCCGAACTGGGCCTGGACGGGGCGCTGCGGCCGGTGCGCGGCATCCTGCCGGCGGTCATGGCCGCCGTGCGCGCCGGGCACGAGCGGATCGTCGTCCCGGCGGCCAACGCGGCGGAGGCGGGGCTGGTCCCCGGCGCACGGGTGGAGGGCTTCGGCTGCCTCGCCGACGTGCTCGCCGGCGCCGGAGCCGATCCCGCCGGTCTGTGCCGGCCGGCACCTGCCGGGTCCGTCCCGGGCGGGGCAGCGCCGGGCCTGCCCGGGACGGAGGGCGCGGCGACCGACCCCGCAGCCCGCGCCGCACCGGATCTCGCCGACGTCGCCGGGCAGGCCGACGGGCGCCTGGCCCTGGAGATCGCCGCCGCCGGCGGGCACCACCTGCTCATGGTGGGCCCACCAGGATCCGGCAAGACGATGCTCGCCGAGCGGCTCCCGGGCCTGCTGCCGGACCTCGAGGACGACGCCGCGATGGAGGTGACGGCTGTCCACTCGCTCAACGGGGCCGCCGGGCGGTGCACCGCCCTGATCCGGCGCCCTCCGTTCGAGGCGCCGCACCACACCGCCTCGGCGGCCGCCCTGTTCGGGGGCGGGTCCGGGATCCCGCGCCCGGGTGCCGCCTCCCGGGCGCACCGCGGCGTCCTGTTCCTCGACGAGGCCCCCGAGTTCGACCGCGGGGTCGTCGACGCACTGCGCCAGCCCCTCGAGAACGGCCGGGTCGTGATCGACCGGTCCACGGCCTCGGCGGTCTATCCGGCCCGCTTCCAGCTGGTGCTCGCGGCGAACCCCTGCCCGTGCGGGCAGGCCGGGGGCCGCGGCGCCGACTGCACGTGCACCCCACGGATGCGCCGCAGCTACTTCGGCAAGCTGAGCGGTCCGCTGCTGGACCGGGTGGACCTGCAGATCGCGGTGCCGAAGGTCTCCTACGGCGAGCTCGCCGCCGGGGCGGGACAGGGGGAGAGCACGGCGGAGGTCGCCGTGCGCGTGGCCCGGGCGCGGGCGGCCCAGGCGGAGCGTCTGCGCGGCCTCGGGCTGCGCACGAACGCCGAGCTGGGGGGCAGCCTCCTGCACGGTGCCCTGCGTCCCCCGCGCCCGGTCACCGCCCCGCTGGAGCGGGCCATGGACCGAGGCTCGCTGACCGCCCGAGGGCACCAGCGGGTGCTCCGGGTCGCCTGGACGCTGGCCGACCTGGAGGGCCGGGGTGTCCCGGTGCTCGACGACGTCGACACCGCGCTGTACTTCCGCTCCCTCGTCCCGGCCTGAGCGCCGCCGCATCCGCCCCGTCCCGCCCCGTCCCGTCCGCGACAGGAAGGCCCCGCCATGCACTCCGCCCCGCCCGGCACACGCTCCGGCCACGACCCGCTGCTGCTGGCCCGCGCCGGGCTGTCCCGGCTCGTGGAGCCGACCGACGCCACCGCCATGCTGCTGCTGGCGGCGCTCGGACCGGTCGCCGCGCTCGAGATCGCCACGGGGACGCGCCCCATCGGCGCCGGGGAGCACCCGGTGTTCGTGCGGGCGGCCGCCGAGGCCGGGTACGGTCCCCGGCAGGTCGACCTCCGGCGCGCCCTGGCCCGCTGGGCGCCCCGGGCGGCGGACCTCGACCCCTCCGCCGACCTGGGGATCGCCGCCCGGGCGGGAGCGTGGTTCGCGATCCCCGAGGACCCCGACTGGCCCGCGGCGCTGGCCGACCTGGGCCTGTTCCAGCCGGTGGGCCTGTGGGGACGCGGCGACCGGCGGGTCCTCGGCTTCCCCGCCGCCCGCTCCGTCGCCGTCGTCGGCTCCCGGGACTGCTCGACCTACGGCCGGCAGGTCGCCCTGGATATCGCCGGCGCCCTGGCCGCCCGCGGCTGGACGGTGGTCTCCGGCGGTGCCCACGGCATCGACCAGGCCGCCCACTCGGCCGCGCTGGCCACCGGCACCGCGCACCCGCCCACGGTGTCGGTCATGGCGTGCGGGATCGACCGCCTCTATCCTCCGGGCAACCACGAACTGCTCCACCGGGTCGAGGCCGCCGGGCTGCTGCTGGCCGAGGCCGCCCCCGGGTGCACGCCCAGCCGCTACCGCTTCCTCCAGCGCAACCGGATCATCGCCGCCCTCTCCGCCGGCACGGTGGTGGTCGAGGCCCGGTGGCGGTCCGGGGCGCAGAACACGGCCCACCACGCGGACGGGCTCAGCCGCCCGGTTGGCGCGGTGCCCGGCAGCGTCCACGCCGGCACCTCCGCCGGCTGCCACCGGCTGGTGCGGGAGGGCACCGCCGTCCTGGTCACGGACGTCGACGAGGTGCTCGAGCTCGTCCAGCCCCTCGGGACGGCGCCGGCGCCCGACCGCCCCGCCCCGGCCTCCGTCGTCGACGGGCTCTCGGACCGGGACCGCGTGCTCCTCGACGCGCTGCCCCTGAGGGGGCGCAGCCGCCCGGACCACCTGTCCCGCGTCGCCGGCCTGTCCGTCCGCGAGGTGCTGGGCGGGCTGCGCCGGCTCGAGGAGCGCGGCCTGGCGGAGGGGGCGGGGGAGGGGTGGCGCCGCCGCTAGAATCGCCGCATGACCTCCGACGCCGCCCCGCTGCCCACGGCCGTGGTCCGGGCCCTGGAGCGGTACACGGACCACCTGGTGCACGAGCTGGCGCGCAGCCCCCGCACCGTGGACGCCTACACGGGCGACCTCCGTGCCCTCTTCACCTGGCTGCACGCCCGGTACGGGGTCGCCGCGCCGGCCGCCGTGGACCTGGAGATGCTCCGGGCCTGGCTGGCCGCCCGGCACGCCGAGGGGGCGGGCCGCTCGTCCATGGCCCGCTGGACGGCGTCGGTCCGCGGTTTCTTCGGCTGGGCCGCCGGCACCGGCCTGGTGGGCGCCGACCCCAGCCTGCGGCTCGTCGCCCCGCGCCGCCGGCGCCACCTCCCGGACGTCGTGCCCGCCGACGGGATGCGCGAGCTGCTGGACGATCTCGCGGCCCGCTCCACCGAGCCCGGGACCGCGGGGGTGGAGGGCGCGCTCGTCGCCCGGGACCGCGCCCTCCTCGAGCTGCTCTACGCCACCGGTGCGCGGGTGGGCGAGCTCACGGGTGCCGACGTCGACGACGTCGACCGCTCCCGCCGCGTCCTCACGGTGATCGGCAAGGGCGACAAGCAGCGCACGGTGCCCTTCGGCCGCCCCGCCGACGACGCGCTGCAGCTCTGGCTGGCCCGCCGGCCCGTGCTGGCCGCGGCGGGCAGCGGGCCGGCGCTGTTCCTCGGGTCCCGGGGCGGCCGGATCGACGCCCGACAGGTCCGGCGCGTCGTGGAGCGGGAGCTCGGCACCGTCCCCGACACCGCCGCCCGGGGTCCGCACGCCCTGCGCCACTCGGCGGCCACGCACCTCGTGGACGGCGGCGCCGACCTGCGCACGGTGCAGGAGCTGCTGGGGCACGCCTCCGTGGCGACCACCCAGATCTACACGCACGTCTCCGTGGACCGCCTGGGAACCGTCTACCGTCAGGCCCACCCCCGGGCCTGACGTGCGCCGGGGCGGAGGATCGCGGAGCAACACGGCGTCCCGGGTTGACGCCCGTGGAATGTTTGCAGTTGAATGAGTGGCGTATTGTACTCGACGTCCCGGACACGGCAACACGCTCGGAGCCGGCCGGAACGACGGGTGCGGCACCCGGGCGACCGGACGCCGCGCGGGCCTCGAATCCCCGCGGCGGGACGCGAGCCCGGACAACAGCATCGTCCGGTCGCGGCACGCTCGCCGCGGCCCGACGGGTGGGACCGCTTCCGTGCAGGGCGTTGGGGAAGACGTACCTACACGACGGAGGAACAGGTCATGTCTGCACCCACCACGCGCGGAGTGCTCTACGTGCACTCGGCTCCGCGAGCGCTGTGCCCGCACATCCAGTGGGCGCTGGAGTCGGTCGCGCGCCAGCGCACGGAGCTCGAGTGGACCCAGCAGAACGCCGAGCCCGGTTCCGTGCGCGCCGAGCTGGAGTGGTCCGGACCCGCGGGGACCGGCGCCCTCCTCGCCTCGGCGCTGCGCACGATGGGCCGCCTCCGGTTCGAGGTCACCGAGAACCCGTGCCGCGGCCACGACGGCGCCCGCTGGTCCTTCACCCCCGACCTCGGGATCTTCCACGCGACCACGGACGCCGCCGGCAACATCATGGTCTCCGAGGACCGGATCCGCTACGCCTACGAGACGGCGGCCGGCAACCCGCTGCTCGTCATCAACGAGCTCTCCCTCGCCCTGGGGGAGGCCTGGGACGAGGAGCTCGAGCCCTTCCGGCACGCTGCGGAGGGCGCCCCGGTGCGCTGGCTGCACCGCGTCGGCTGAGCCCCCGCGGCCCCGCCCCGCCTCCGGGGGCACGGGGCCCGCAGCGCGCCGGAGGGCCGTCCCGCGATCAGCGGGACGGCCCTCTTCCGTGCGTCCGAACGGTCTGCGCCCGGACGAGCTGCGCCCGACGGTGCGGGCGCGGCGGGCGTGCGCTCAGACGGTGCGGAACGCGGCGACCGCGTTGTGGCCGCCGAAGCCGAAGGAGTTGGACACGGCCACGAAGTCCCCGGAGGGAAGGTCGCGGGCGTCGGTGACGACGTCGAGGTCGATCTCCGGGTCCTGGTTCTCCAGGTTGATGGTGCAGGGCGCGGTGCGGTGGTGGACGGCGAGCACGGTGAGCACGGCCTCGACGGCGCCCGAGCCGCCCAGGATGTGGCCCGTCATCGACTTGGTCGCCGAGACGCACATGTCGTCCACCGCCGAGCCGAACGCCCGGCGCAGGGCGCCGGCCTCGGGGGCGTCGCCCTTGGGCGTGGAGGTCGCGTGGGCGTTGACGTGCTTGACGTCGGCCGGACCGAACTCACCGGTCTCCATGGCCTCCGCGAGGGCGCGGGCCGCCCCGCGGCCCTCCTCGTCGGGCGCGGTGATGTGGTAGGCGTCCGAGGTGAGGCCGGCGCCGGCGAGCTCGGCGTAGATCCGTGCGCCGCGGGCGCGGGCGTGCTCCTCCGACTCGAGGACCACGGCACCGGCGCCCTCGCCCATCACGAACCCGTCGCGGGCCGTGTCGTAGGGGCGGGAGGCGCGCTCCGGCTCGTCGTTGCGCTTCGACAGCGCCTGCATGGAGGCGAACGCCGCGATGGTCACGGGGTGGATCGCGGACTCGGCGCCGCCCACCACCACGAGGTCCGCCTTGCCGGAGCGGATGAGGTTCATGCCCTGGTAGAAGGCCTCCGTGCCGGAGGCGCACGCGGAGACGGGCGTGATGGACGCGGCCCGGGCCTTGAGGTCCATGCCGACGGCCGCCGCGTTGCCGTTGGGCATCAGCATGGGGACGGTGAGGGGCATGACGCGCCGGGCGCCGCGCTTCTGGAGGGTGTCGTAGGCGTCCAGCAGGGTCCAGACCCCGCCGATGCCGGTGCCGAAGGCCACGGCGAAGCGGTCCGGGTCGACCTCCTCGGAGGTCTCTGCGTTGTTGCCGGAGAAGCCGGCGTCGGCCCACGCCTCGCGGGCGGCGATGACGGACAGCTGCCCGGAGGGGTCCAGACGCTTGGCCTCGACCCGGGAGAGCACCTCGCTGGCGGGGGTCGAGACGGGCGCGGCGATCCGCACGCCCAGATCGTAGGTGTCCACCCAGTCGTGCTCGATGGCTCTGACACCGGAGACGCCCGTGGTGGCGCTGCGCCACAGCTCGGGGACGGTGCCACCGATCGGGGTGGTGGCACCGAGACCGGTGACGACTACTTTGCGGGTCATGACTGCACTTCCTCGTGTCCTGGGGTGATGCGGCGGGCGGCCCGCCCGGTCGCGGGTCGGTGCGGCGCGGCGGATCCTGCGGTCCGCCGCGCCCCGCACCGACCGGCCGGATCAGGCCTGGGCGTTGTCGATGAAGTTGACGGCGTCCTCGACGGTCTTGAGGTTCTTGACCTCTTCGTCGGGGATGGTCACGTCGAACTTCTCCTCGGCGTTGACCACGATGGTCATCATCGAGATGGAGTCGATGTCGAGGTCCTCGGTGAAGGACTTGTCCAGCTGGACGGCCTCGGTCTCGAGGCCGGTCTCCTCGTTGACGATCTCGGCCAGGCCGGTCAGGATTTCCTCTTTGCTCGCCATGGTGGCTTCCTTTCTCTGCGGCTGCCGGAGCAGCCGGTGGTGACGTGCGCCCCGGGCAGGTGCCGGGTGCATCTGTCCCGGTCGGGCCGTGGGCCCGGACCGGGGGACATCGGGTGTGCGGTTCAACCCTACGACGACTCGCAGGGCCCCGCGGCGGCACCGACACGTGGGCAGGACCCCGGGGGCCCGGTCCGCGTGCCGGCGGCGGTCAGGGGAGGACGACGACCTGCGCCCCGTAGACGAGGCCGGCGCCGAAGCCGATCTGCAGCGCCAGCTTCCCGGACAGCTCCGGGTGCTCGGCGAGCAGGCGGTGCGTGGCGAGGGGCACGGAGGCGGCGGACGTGTTGCCGGAGTCGGCGATGTCCCGGGCGATGACCACGGACTCGGGGAGCTTGAGCGTCTTGGCCATCTGGTCGATGATCCGCATGTTCGCCTGGTGGGGGATGAAGGCGCTCAGGTCCTCGGGCCGCACCCCGGCCACGTCCATGGCCTCCTGCGCGCGCTTGGCGACCTCCCACGAGGCCCAGCGGAAGACCGTCTGCCCGTCCTGGCGCAGGGTCGGCCAGAGGGCGGCGTCCTCGCGCACCGCGCCGGTCTCCGGGTCGAGGAGGTCGGGGGACTGGGCCCGCTCGCGCCCCTGCTCCACCGCCCGGATGTCGGTGAGCGGGTGGGTCATCCGGATGGCGTCCCACTTGGAGCCGTCGGAGCCCCACACGGACGGGCCGATGCCGGGGGTGTCGGAGGGGCCGATGACCACGGCGCCCGCGCCGTCGCCGAGCAGGAAGGAGATGGAGCGCTCGCTGTTGTCGATGACGTCGGAGAGCTTCTCCACGCCGATGACCAGCACGTAGTCGGCCGCGCCCGAGCGGACGAGCGCGTCGGCCTGGGCGACGCCGTAGCAGTACCCGGCGCAGGCCGCCGAGATGTCGAAGGCCGGTGCCGGGGTGGCGCCCAGGCGGTCCGCCAGGGCCGCGGCGGCGGACGGCGTGAGGTAGGGGAAGGAGATCGTGGAGACGATGACCGCCCCGAGCTGCGAGGCCTCGATGCCGGCCGCGGCCAGCGCCTCGCGGGCGGCGTGCTCGGACATGTCGAGGACGCTCACGTCCTCGGCGGCGCGGTGCCGGGTCCTGATGCCGGTGCGCTGCTGGATCCACTCGTCCGAGGACTCGATCCACTGGCAGACGTCGTCGTTGGTCACCACCACGTCCGGGCGGTAGACGCCCAGGCCGAGGATCCGGGAGTGCGCGTTGGTCTGTTGCTGCTTCAGGGTCACCACAGGGGTCGTTGCTCCTTCGTGCGGCCGGGCGGGACGGACGGGCCGGCTGGGCGGGGCGGAACGGCTGCTCCGGCCTCGGGACGGGCGGCGCACGAGGTGCGCGCGCGGACGTCAGTCAAGAATACTCCTGGCCTGCTCCAGCTCCGCCGCGGAGTTCACGGCCAGGGCCGGGACGCCCTTCATGCCCCGCTTGGCCAGGCCGACGAGGGTGCCCGCCGGCGGGAGCTCGACGAGCTGCTCGACGCCGCGCTCCAGGAGCGTCCGCGTGCACAGGTCCCAGCGCACGGGCCGGCAGACCTGGGCCACGAGCGACTCGAGGTTGGCGGCGCCGCCGCTCACGGGCTCGCCGTCGGCGTTGGAGAGCAGCGGGTGCACGGGGTCGGCGGGCGAGAGCCGGGGGACCAGCTCGTGCAGGGGCTCCAGGGCCGGGGCCATGTGCTCGGTGTGGAAGGCGCCGGCCACCTTGAGGGGGATCACCCGGGCGCGGGCCGGCGGGGCCGCGGCGAGGGCGGCCAGCTGCTCGAGGGTGCCGGCGGCCACGGTCTGCCCGCCCCCGTTGGCGTTGGCGGGCGTCAGGCCCGCGGCCTCGATGGCGGCGAGGACCTCGTCCTCCTTGCCGCCGAGCACGGCGCTCATGCCGGTGGGGACGGAGGCAGCCGCCCGGGCCATGGCGTTGGCCCGGGTGCGCACGAAGGCCATGGCGTCGGCCTCGGTGAGGGCGCCGGCCAGGGCGGAGGCGGTGATCTCACCCACCGAGTGCCCCGCGAAGACCAGGTCGTCCCGGCCGGGGCCGATCCGGTCGCTGAGCAGCCGGCCCGCGACGAGGCCCGCGGCGACGATCAGGGGCTGGGCCACCGCGGTGTCCTTGATGGTGTCCTCGTCGGCCTCGGTGCCGTAGTGCACGAGGTCGAGTCCTGCGGCCTCGCCCAGCTCCTCGAGGTGGGCGCGGACGCCGTCGAGGGCGAGCCATTCGGTGAGGAAGCCGGGTTTCTGGGAGCCCTGTCCGGGGCAGACGATCGCGATCACCGCTACAGCTTCGCAAGGATGGGCCCCCGCGCGGTGGCCCGGAGGCCACCAAGCCCGGCGGCGGTGTTTGTAGGGATGCTACAAGACGGGTCCCACGGCGGGGGCGGAGGTGTCGATGGGGGCGCACGAGTCCGCGAGCCGGCCCGCCACGAGGGCGCAGTGCAGCACGAACGCGTCGCGGGGGACCAGGGGGTCCCAGCCGGTGAGGTCGCTGATCCGGCGCAGCCGGTAGCGCACCGTGTTGGCGTGCACGAACAGCTCCCGGGCGGTGGCCTCGAGGGAGTGGCCGACGGAGACGTAGGCGGACAGGGTCTCCACGAGCCCGGTCGCGGAGCGCGTCAGCGGGCGGTAGACCGACTCGACCATCGCCGTGCGCGCGCTCTCGTCCCCGGCCATGGCCCGCTCCGGCCACAGGTCCTCGGAGTGCACCGGGCAGGGCGCCGCAGGCCAGGCCGGCGCCACGGACAGGGCGGCGTGGGCGAGCCGGGCGGCGCGTCCCGCCGCGAAGACCGTGGGGGACTCCGGGCCGTAGGCCACCGGTCCCGGCCCGAACGCGGCGGCGAGCTTCTCGAGGGCGAGGTCCCGGTCGGACAGCCCTCCGAGGATGAGCACGAGCCGGTCGCCCTGGATGGAGACGAGGGAGTCCTGCGCGTGGCGGCCGGCGAGCCTGCGCAGCCGGGCCACGGTGGACGGGCCGGCGCCCTCGGGCGCGGAGCCCGTGAGCACGGTGACCGGGCCCGTCGAGGTCCAGCCCAGGGCCGCGACGCGGGAGCGCAGCGCGTCGGAGTGCTCCCCCCGGAGGATCCCGTCGACCACGAGGGACTCCAGCCGGGCGTCCCACGACCCGCGGTTCTCGGCGGCGCGGGCGTAGACGTCCGCGGCGGCGAAGGCGATCTCCCGCGAGTAGCGCAGCACGGCCTCCCGCAGCGCGGCCTCGTCGTGGTGCTTGGCGAGCTCCGGGACCTTCTCCTCCACGACGTCCACGACGATCCGCAGCAGCTGCAGGGCGTGCTGGAGGGAGATGGAGCGGGTCAGGTCCGTGGGGGCGCCCCGGAAGACCTGGGTGAGCACCCACAGGGGCTCCTCCGGGTCCTCGTACCAGCGCACGAACGAGGAGATGCCCCGCTGGGCCACGAGGCCCAGCTCGGAGCGCTCGTCGGCGCGCAGCTCCTCGAACCAGCCGAGGTCCGTCTCGAGCCGGCGGGTCGCGACCGTGGAGATCGCGCCCAGGTTGGCCTTGAGGTTCTCGAGCGTCCTGGGGTGGGGAGGGGCGACGGGACGGTGCCGGTCGGTGGACCGTCTGCGCGAGGGGCGCAGCCAGCGTGTCGTGGTGTTCCCGTCCTGTCCAGCCATGCCTCCGAGCTTAGAGCACCGGATCGCCGCCCCGGGCCCGGGACGACGACGGCGCCCCGCCCACCCGGACGCGGGTGGGCGGGGCGCCGTGGTGCACCGGAGGGCTCGGCTCAGGCGTCGCCGCCGGCGTTGCCGGAGGTGCCGGCGGTGACGTCCTTGAGCGAGTACTTCTCGATCGCCTCGCCGGGAGCGCGCCAGTCGACCTCGCCGCGCTTGGCGAGCATCTCCAGGGCGCGGACCACCATCGAGTGGGAGTCGATCTTGAAGAACCGGCGGGCGCCGGCGCGGGTGTCCGAGAAGCCGAAGCTGTCGGCGCCCAGGGACGCGAACTCGTTCGGGACGAACTGGCGGATCTTGTCCGGCAGGTCCGCGCTGAAGTCCGAGACGGCCACGACCGGGCCCGTGGCCCCGGCCAGCTGCTGGGCCACGAACGGGGTCCGCGTCCCGTCGCCGGGGTTGAGGAACGCCTCCTTCTCGGCGGCCAGGCCGTCGCGGCGCAGCTCGACCCACGAGGTCACCGACCACACGTCGGCGGAGACGCCCCAGTCCTCGGCGAGCAGCTTCTGCGCCTCGAGCGCCCACGGCACGGCCACGCCGGAGGCGAGCAGCTGCGCCCGGGGCCCCTCGTTCTCGGCGGGCTTGAGCAGGTAGATGCCCTTGAGGATGCCCTCGACGTCGACGTCCTCCGGCTCGGCCGGCTGCTGGTACGGCTCGTTGTAGACCGTCACGTAGTACATGACGTTGTGGTCCTCGTCGCCCGTGCCGTACATGTGCTCGAGGCCGCGCCGGACGATGTGGGCGATCTCGTAGCCGTACGCGGGGTCGTAGTGGATGACCGCCGGGTTGGTCGCGGCCAGCAGCGGCGAGTGGCCGTCGGCGTGCTGGAGGCCCTCGCCGGTGAGCGTGGTGCGCCCGGCGGTGGCCCCGATGATGAACCCGCGGGTCATCTGGTCGGCGGCGGCCCAGANGCCGTCGGCGTGCTGGAGGCCCTCGCCGGTGAGCGTGGTGCGCCCGGCGGTGGCCCCGATGATGAACCCGCGGGTCATCTGGTCGGCGGCGGCCCAGAAGGAGTCGCCGGTGCGCTGGAAGCCGAACATCGAGTAGAAGATGTAGACCGGCACCATGGGCTCGCCGTGGGTGGCGTAGGCGGTGCCTGCGGCGGTGAACGCCGCCACGGAGCCGGCCTCGTTGATCCCCGCGTGCAGGATCTGGCCCTGTGGGGACTCCTTGTAGGCGAGCATCAGCTCGCGGTCCACGGAGAGGTAGTTCTGCCCGTTGGGGTTGTAGATCTTCGCCGTGGGGAAGAACGAGTCCATGCCGAAGGTGCGGGCCTCGTCGGGGACGATGGGCACGATCCGGTGGCCGAANGGGTTGTAGATCTTCGCCGTGGGGAAGAACGAGTCCATGCCGAAGGTGCGGGCCTCGTCGGGGACGATGGGCACGATCCGGTGGCCGAACTCCTTCTCCCGCAGGAGGTCCTTCAGGATGCGCACGAAGGCCATGGTGGTGGCGGCCATCTGCTTGCCGGAGCCCTTCTTCGCGGACTTGTACGCGGCGTCCGTGGGCAGCGTGATCTCCTGCTGCTCGTGCGGGCGGTCGGGGACGAAGCCGCCGAGCTCCTTGCGGCGCTCCAGCAGGTACTTGACCTCCGGCGAGTCCTTGCCGGGGTGGTAGTAGGGCGCGCCGTAGAGGTCGCTCTCCAGCTCCTCGTCCGAGATGGGGATGCGCAGGTGGTCGCGGAAGGCCTTGAGGTCCTCCAGGGTCAGCTTCTTCATCTGGTGGGTCGCGTTGCGCGCCTCGAAGTGGCTGCCCAGGCCGTAGCCCTTCACGCCCTGCGCCAGGACCACGGTCGGCTGGCCCTCGTGCTCGGTCGCGGCCTTGTAGGCGGCGTAGACCTTGTGGTAGTCGTGGGCGCCGCGCTTGAGCTCCCAGATCTCGTCGTCGGTCATGTCCGCGACGAGCTCCTTGGTGGCCGGGGACTTGCCGAAGAAGTGGTCGCGGATGAACCCGCCGGACTCGGCCTTGTAGGTCTGGAAGTCGCCGTCGAGGGTCTCGTTCATGATCCGGACGAGCTCGCCGTCCTCGTCCTTGGCGAGCAGCTCGTCCCACTCGCGGCCCCACAGCACCTTGACCACGTTCCAGCCGGCGCCGCGGAAGAAGGCCTCGAGCTCCTGGACGATCTTGCCGTTGCCGCGCACCGGCCCNACCACGTTCCAGCCGGCGCCGCGGAAGAAGGCCTCGAGCTCCTGGACGATCTTGCCGTTGCCGCGCACCGGCCCGTCCAGGCGCTGCAGATTGCAGTTGACGACGAACGTGAGGTTGTCGAGCTTGTCGTTGGCGGCCAGCTGCAGCAGGCCGCGCGACTCCGGCTCGTCCATCTCGCCGTCGCCGAGGAACGCCCACACGTGCTGCTCGGAGGTGTCCTTGATCCCGCGGTTGTGCAGGTAGCGGTTGAACTGCGCCTGGTAGATCGCGTTCATCGGCCCGATGCCCATGGACACGGTCGGGAACTGCCAGAAGTCGGGCATGGAGCGGGGGTGCGGGTAGGAGGGCAGCCCGTTCGGGGCCTTCGTCTTCTCCTGCCGGAACCCGTCCAGCTGCTCCTCGGTGAGCCGGCCCTCGAGATAGGCTCGCGCGTAGTTGCCGGGGGCCGAGTGGCCCTGCCAGAACACCTGGTCGCCGCCGCCGGGGTGCTCCGGGCCGCGGAAGAAGTGGTTGAGGCCCACCTCGTAGAGGGTCGCCACACCGGCGTAGGAGGAGATGTGACCGCCCACGCCGATCTCCGGGCGCTGGGCCCGGTGCACCATCACGGCGGCGTTCCAGCGCAGGAACGCACGGTAGCGCCGCTCGATCTCCTCGTCGCCCGGGAACTCCGGCTCCTGGTCCACCGGGATCGAGTTCACGTAGTCCGTGGTGGTGACCATCGGCACGCCCACGCTCTTCGCGCCGGCGTGCTGGAGGAGGGCGCGCATGATGTACTGCGCCCGTTCCGTGCCCTGCGTCTCGATCAGGCCCTCGAAGGACTCGATCCACTCCCGGGTCTCCTCGGTGTCGGAGTCCTTCAGGTTGTTGGTCAAGCCACTGAGAATGTGGTGGTTGCTGGATGAAGGCACGTTCAACCTCTCTTCGTCGAGTTGCCCGACGGATCCCGGGCGGGTGCGCGCGCGAGGGCGCGGCCGGGACGTCCGACAGTCTCAAAATACCCGTTGCCCGTTCCGCTGTCCGAACGCCACCCGGAAGGGGCGGACGTCCGGGAACCGGGCCCGTTGTGCGGATCGCGCCGCCGGGGCCGTCTCGGGCGTACGGGGTGTCTGTGGGGACCATGCTTCCACACCCGGGGCGGGCCGTCACACGGCGTGTCAGCCCACGCGTCACCCCCATGATTCGGAGGCGCTCACCGTGCGGGAGCTTGAAAGAGTCCCTGATCCGGTGTTGTCTGGACGGTGAAGCCGGTATCCGGCCCGCCACCGTGCCCCCGCGGTCCGCCGACGGGCAGGCGGAGCCCAGCACCGGTACGCAGTGCGTGGTCGTCGTTCGTCGGCCCGATCCCAGAAGGAGCAAGAACAGTGAGCGAGGCCAAGACCACCGCGGGTGACGCGGTAGTCCAGCTCGGTTTCAAGGATGGCGACTACATCCAGGAGTTCGGATACGACGAGGACGTCGACCTCGACCTGAGGGACGGCATCGAGGAAGTGATCGGGTCGGACCTGCTGGACGAGGACGACCAGGAGGTCGTCGACGCGGTGCTCCTCTGGTTCCGCGAGGGTGACGGTGATCTCGTCGACACGCTGGTGGACGTCACCACCACCCTGGACGAGGGCGGCGTGGTGTGGGTGCTGACCCCCAAGGCGGGCCGCGACGGCTACGTGCCGCCCGCGGAGGTCCAGGAGGCCGCGCCCACGGCGGGCCTGCACGTGACCACGACCGCACGCGTCAGCGCGGACTGGGCCGCGACCCGGCTCATGCCCAAGCGCAACGTCTGACCGGGCGTCCCGGACCCCAGCGGAGGAGACCACGCATGCTCGAGATCGGCGCGCCCGCCCCGGACTTCACCCTCAAGAACCAGTTCGGCGAGCCGGTGACCCTGAGCGCCCTCCGCGGCCGCCCCGTGGCGATCGTGTTCTACCCGTTCGCGTTCTCCGGGGTCTGCACCGGCGAGCTGTGCCGGCTCCAGGACAGCCTCTCCGTGTTCGACGACGCCGGGGTGAAGCTGCTCGCGGTGTCCGTGGACTCGAAGTACACGCTGCGGGCGTTCGCACGGGAGGAGTCCTTCGACTTCGATCTGCTGTCCGACTTCTGGCCCCACGGGGAGGTGGCCCAGCGCTACGGGGTGTTCGACCCGGTGGCCGGTCTGGCGGAGCGGGCCACCTTCGTGCTGGACGCGCAGGGCGTCGTCGTCGACGCCTTCCGGTCGGAGCGCGGCACGCCGCGGGAGCTCGAGGCCTACCGCACCGCCCTCACCAAGCTGCACGGCTGAGCCCGGCCGGCCCGGTCCCCAGCGAGCAGCGATGCCCACCGTCCGCGCCGGCTACGGCGCCCCCGAGCACCCCGACCAGTTCCCGGACCCCGACGCCGCCGGGCTCGAGGCGGGGCTGGCCGGTGCGGCCGCCCTGCTGGGCGGGCGGCGGACCGCCGTCCTGACGGGCGCGGGCATCAGCACGGAGTCCGGGATCCCGGACTACCGCGGCCCCGGCTCCACTCCCCGCACCCCCATGACCTTCGACGAGTTCATGGGCAGCGCCGCCATGCGCAGCCACTACTGGGCGCGCAACCAGTACGGGTGGCGCCACCTGGCGCGGGCCCGGCCCAACGCCGGGCACGCGGCCCTGGCCCGGCTCGAGGAGTGGGGGTCCGTCACGGGCGTGGTCACCCAGAACATCGACCGCCTGCACCAGGCCGCGGGGTCCCTCAACGTCGTGGACCTGCACGGGCGCTACACGCAGGTCGGGTGCATGCGCTGCGCCACCCGCATCCCCCGGGCGGTGCTCTCAGACCTGTTCGACGAGCTCAACCCCGGCTTCTACGACTCGATCTCGTCCCCGGACGACATCGACTTCGCCCCGGACGCCGACGCGGTGGTGCCGCGAACGGCCGGGTTCCGGGTGCCGGACTGCCCGGTCTGCGGCGGGGTCCTGAAGCCCGACGTCGTGTTCTTCGGGGAGAACGCGCCCCGGCACCGGGTGCTGCGCGCGCTGCGCATGGTGGACGCCGCCGACGCCCTGCTGGTCGTGGGCTCGTCCCTGACCGTGAACTCGGGGCGCCGCTTCGTCCGGCACGCGGTGCGCGCCGACGTGCCCGTGGTGATCGTCAACCACGGGCGCACCCGGGGGGACGCCGCGGCGCGGCTGAAGGTCGACGCGTCCGCGACCGCCTTCCTGGTGGGGCTCGAGCAGCGACTCGCCCGGCCGTAGGGCGGACCGCGAATATGGCGAACGTCACGCCGGGCCGGGCCCGCACCCGGTCGGCACCGGTGCGCCCCGGCGGGTAGCCTGTTCGGGAACCGGGTGCCGGCGGTTGCGAAAACCGCCCACCCGGTTGTCAGGGTCTTTAGCTCAGCTGGTAGAGCGCCACGTTTACACCGTGGATGTCATCGGTTCGATCCCGGTAGGACCCACCACGAGCTGGTCGGCACCGCCCGCGGGAGCCGGCGCGGAGCGCGGTCAGCGGAAGTAAACCTGTTTGTTCCCGGGCCGGGTGCACAGGACCACGATGCTGCCTGTGCGATCGGCCTTCCGGGCCCGCGCCGCGTAGCTGGAGGCCGTGCCCCCGCACAGCCGCGACGCCCCCTCGGTGACCTGGGCGATCGTCGCCTCATCGAGCACCACTTTGGTGCCGAGGACCAGGTCGACACTGCCCTCGGCGGCCGCCGCAGGTGCGAGCCCGGCGCCCGACCACAGTGCGGCACCGGCCACGGCCACCGTCAGTGCGCTCTTCCACGCGTCCATCCCGGCCCCCCGGCTCGTCGTGTTCCAGCACTAATGTAAATGTAGGAGCCTCCGGGGGCGAACGGAGATTGTGACGGGGCTCGTTTTCCGGATGTCGCCGTCGGCCCTCCCAGGCCCTCCTTCCCTTGGGGATCGCGGCAACAAGTGCGCACCGGACGGAGCGCCCTCCCGGAGTTTGTAGGCTGGGGGCATGGCAGCAGAACAGAAAGCTCAGATCGGGGTCACCGGCCTCGCGGTCATGGGCGCGAACCTCGCCCGCAACTTCGCCCGGCACGGTTACACCGTCGCCCTCCACAACCGCTCGGTCGAGAAGACCGACGCCCTGCTCGACGCCCACGGCGACGAGGGGACGTTCATCCGCACGGAGACCCTCCAGGAACTCGTGGACGCCCTCGAGACCCCCCGCCGCATCCTCGTGATGGTCAAGGCCGGCGCCCCCGTGGACGCCGTCATCGAGCAGCTCGTGCCGCTGCTCGAGAAGGACGACATCATCATCGACGGCGGCAACTCCTACTTCCAGGACACCCGGCGCCGCGAGCGCGAGCTCGCCGAGAAGGGCCTGGACTTCGTGGGCATCGGCGTCTCGGGCGGTGAGGAGGGCGCCCTGCTCGGGCCCTCCATCATGCCCGGCGGACCCCGCAAGTCCTACGACTCCCTCGGCCCCCTCCTCGAGGACATCGCGGCCAAGGCGGAGGACGGCACGCCGTGCTGCGCCTGGATCGACACGGACGGCGCCGGCCACTTCGTGAAGATGGTGCACAACGGCATCGAGTACGCCGACATGCAGGTCATCGGCGAGGCGCACGAGCTGCTGCGCTCCGTCGCCGGGCTCGAGCCGGCCGAGCAGGCCGACGTCTTCGAGCAGTGGAACCGCACCGAGCTGGCCTCCTACCTCATCGAGATCACCGCGCACGTGCTGCGCCAGGTCGACGCCCGCACGGACCAGCCCCTCATCGACGTGATCGTGGACGCCGCGGGGCAGAAGGGCACCGGCCGCTGGACCGTCCAGGAGGCCCTCGAGCTCGGCTCCCCGGTCACCGCGATCGCCGAGTCCGTCTTCGCCCGGGCCCTGTCCTCCGCCGAGCCGGAGATGCGCCTCGAGGCGCAGCGCGTGCTGCCCGCCGGCATCGGCGGCACCACCGAGGACGTCGTGCACGACCCCGAGTTCGTGGAGGACGTGCGCAAGGCCCTCTACGCCTCGAAGCTGGTCAGCTACGCCCAGGGACTCGACATGCTCACCATGGCCGGCCGGGAGTACGGCTGGGACCTGGACCTCGCGACCATCGCGGGCCTGTGGCGGGAGGGCTGCATCATCCGGGCGGAGCTGCTCGAGGTCATCATGGAGGCGTACAAGGGGGACAAGCAGCCGCTGAACCTGCTCTTCGCCCCGGAGTTCGTCGCCGCCGTCGAGGAGGCCCTGCCGTCCTGGCGTCGCGTCGTGGCCCGGGCCGTGGAGCGCGGCATCCCCGCGCCGGTGTTCGCCACCACGCTGAACTACTACGACTCGCTGCGCCGGCCCCGGCTCAACGCGGCCCTGACGCAGGGGCTGCGCGACTTCTTCGGCGCCCACACCTACCGGCGCACCGACGACGCCGAGGGCACCTACCACACCCTGTGGAGCGGGGACCGCTCCGAGGTCGTCTCCTGACCCGGACCCCGCACGACGCCGGCCGGCCGTCCCCGTCCCGGGGGCGGCCGGCCGGCGTCGCAGCGGGGCAGGGTCAGATCCACATCGCAGGGTCGATGTAGCTGGAGGGGTCCACGAGGGGCTGCTGCTTCTCGGGGGTCCGCGGGCGGACCTTGCCGGGGATCCCGGTCACGATCGAGTCCTCCGGCACGTCCTTGACCACCACGGCGTTGGCGCCCACGGCGGAGTCGGCGCCGATCTCCACGGGGCCCAGGATCTTCGCCCCGGCGCCGATCACCACGCGGTCGCCCACGGTGGGGTGCCGCTTGACCTTCTCCAGGGAGCGCCCGCCCAGGGTCACCCCGTGGTAGATCATCACGTCCTCGCCGATCTCCGCGGTCTCCCCGATGACCACGCCCATGCCGTGGTCGATGAAGAAGCGGCGCCCGATGGTCGCCCCCGGGTGGATCTCGACGCCCGTGAGGAAGCGGCCGAGCTGGGAGACCGTGCGGGCCAGCAGCCGCCGGTCGGGGTGCTGCCACAGCCGGTGGGACAGGCGGTGGACCCAGATGGCGTGCAGACCCGAGTAGTTCAGGGCGATCTCCACCCTGGACCGCGCGGCCGGGTCGTGCGTCCGGGCCGTCTGCAGGTCCTCGGCGAGTCTGCTCCAAAAACTCACGGTCTTCCTCTGTTCTTCCGGGGGCGGGGGTCCTGGCCCGCCGGGACCGGCGGGACGTGCTGGGGCGCGGACGGGAACGATCCGCCCACCACCGGGAGCAACGTCACCGGCAGGCGGCGCTATTCCCGGCGGGGACGGGTCGTGGTCAGCGGCGCGGCTCAGCCCCGGATGTCCTCGTAGAGCAGGGTGGAGATGTAGCGCTCGCCGAAGTCGCACACGATGGCGACGATCAGCTTGTCCCGGTTCTCCTCCTTGGCCGCCTCCTGCAGGGCGGCCCACACGATGGCGCCCGAGGAGATCCCGCCGAGGATGCCCTCCTTGGTGCCCAGTTCGCGGGCGACCCGCACGGAGTCCTCGACCGTCACGTCGTAGACGTCGTCGTAGATCTCGCGGTCCAGGATGTCGGGGATGAAGTTCGCGCCGAGGCCCTGGATCTTGTGCGGACCGGCCTTGCCCTCGGTGAGCAGGGGCGAGTCGGCGGGCTCGACGACGACGAGGCGCACGTCCGGCTTCTGCTCGCGCAGGTAGCGGCCCGCGCCCGTGATGGTGCCTCCGGTGCCCACGCCGGAGATGAACACGTCGACCTGGCCGTCGGTGTCCTCCCAGATCTCCGGGCCCGTGGTCGCGTAGTGGATGGCCGGGTTGGCCTCGTTGGCGAACTGGCTGGCGAGAACCGCGTTGTCGGTCGTGTCGACGATCTCCTGGGCCTTCTCGACGGCGCCGCGCATGCCCTCCGCACCCGGGGTGAGCACGATCTGGGCGCCGTAGGCGCGGAGCATGACCCGGCGCTCCGTGGACATGGTCTCCGGCATGGTCAGGATGACCTTGTAGCCGCGGGCGGCGCCGACCATGGCCAGCGCGATGCCGGTGTTCCCGGAGGTGCCCTCGACGATCGTGCCGCCCGGCTTCAGCTGGCCGGACTTCTCGGCGGCGTCGATGATGGCCACGCCGATCCGGTCCTTGACGGAGTTCGCCGGGTTGTAGAACTCCAGCTTCACGGCGACGTTGCCGGGCAGGCCCTCGTCGAGCCGGTTGAGGTGGACGAGCGGGGTGCGGCCCACGATCTCGGTGACGTCGTTGTAGATCTTCGGCATGTGCGTACCTCGGTTTCTGCGTGGTCGGTTCTCTGTCGGATCTGGGTGCTGCTCGGGTCGTGCTGCGGCCGCCGGCGCTCTGGGGGGCCCGCGGCGGCGCGGTCCTAGCTCAGCCTAGCCAGGCCCCGCAAGCGCTACTACGCGGTAAGCCACGCGGAGTAACGTTTCCGGACCTTCGCCAGCTTGGGGTTGATGATCACCTGGCAGTAGCCGTTCCAGGGCTGCGCGGCGTAGAAGTCCTGGTGCTCGGGCTCCGCCTCCCAGAACGGGCCCAGCGGCTCCAGGGTCGTGACGATCGGCTGGTCCCACGCCGGCTGCGTGCGACGGATCGACTGCTCGAACAGCTCCCGCTGGGCCCCGTCGGCCCAGAACATGGCGGACCGGTACTGGGTGCCCACGTCGTAGCCCTGCCGGTTGAGAGTGGTCGGGTCGTGACCGGTGAAGAACAGGTCCAGGATCACGTCCGCCGGCACCACCGACGGGTCGAAGGTCACGGCGACCGCCTCCGCGTGGCCGGTGGTGCCCGTGCACACCGCGTAGTAGTCGGCGCGTCCGGGGTCGCCGCCGGTGTAGCCGGAGACCACGGAGGTGACGCCCCGGGTGATCCGGTAGACGGCGTCGAGGCACCAGAAGCACCCGCCCGCGAGCACGAACGTCTCGGTCGCGGCGGGGTCCGCCGCGGCGGGGCGGGGATCGGGGGCGGGGCGTGCGTCGTCGTGCGCGGAGAAGGCCATGACCCGTACAACACCGCGCGGCCCGCATCATTCCCGCACCAGCCCCAGGCGCCTCCGCGCCCGCCTCGGCGGCCGGCGCGGAACGGGCTCCTAGACTGGGGCGCATGAGCGAGCAGAGCACGTCCCCGCCCCGGCCCGCCCCCACCCTGTCGGAGGTGCTGCAGACCGTCGAGCGGCTGTGGCCGATGCACCTGCAGGAGCCCTGGGACGCCAGCGGGCTCGTCACCGGCCGCCCCGACCAGCCCGTGCGCCGGATCCTGTTCGCCGTGGACCCCGTGGCCGAGGTCGTCTCCGAGGCCGTGTCCACCGGCGCCGACCTGCTGGTCACCCACCACCCCCTGCTCCTGCGCGGCGTGACGTCCGTGGCCGCCGACGGCTTCAAGGGCGCCGTGGTGCACGAGCTCATCGAGCACCGGTGCGCCCTGCTCGCCTGCCACACCAACGCGGACTCCGCCCCGGACGGCGTCTCGGACGCCGTGGCACGGGCCGCCGGACTCACGACGACGACGCCCCTCGCGCCGCACCCCGCCGATCCGGCCGTGGGCATCGGGCGCGTGGGGGACCTGGCGCGGCCCGTGCGCCTGCGGGAGCTGGCCCGGCGCCTGGCCGACGCCGTGCCGCCCACCGCCCACGGGGTCCGGGTGGCCGGGGACCCCGACGCCCTCGTCCGGCGCGTCGCCGTGTGCGGGGGAGCCGGGGACTCGCTCTTCGACGAGGTGCGGTCCTCCGGGGCCGACGTCTACGTGACCGCGGACCTGCGCCACCACCCGGCGTCCGAGGCGCGCGAGGCCGCACTGGGCCCCGGCGCCGGCGGCACCCCGTACCTCGTGGACCTCTCCCACTTCGCGAGCGAGTGGCTGTGGCTGCCCGTGGGCGCCGCCGCGCTGCGGGAGGCGCTCGCGGCGCGCGGCCACGACGTCCAGGTCGACGTCTCCGAGCGGTGCTCCGACCCGTGGGACTTCCGCCTCGACCACCCCGGCCACGACGGGTCCGACCCCGTTCGCTCCGGCCACGACCGTTCCGCCCCCGACCCCGCCGCACCGACCGCAGGAGGACCCGCATGAGCACCGCCACGCCCGAGCAGCAACGAGCCCTGCTGGAGCTCGAGCGGGTGGACGCCCGGCTGCGCCGGATCGCCGCCCGGATCGCGGAGCTGCAGACCGACCCCGAGGTCGCCGCCGCGCTGCAGCTCCGGGCCCGGGCGATCGCCACCGCCAAGGAGCTCGGATCTGCCGAGCAGGACGTCCGGGACCGGCTGGCCGCCGCCGAGCAGAAGGTCGCCCGCGTCCAGGCCTCGATCGAGAAGGACCGTCGGCGCCTCGAGCAGGGCGGCTCCGCCAAGGACCTCATGGGCCTGCAGCACGAGATCGACACCCGCACCCGGCAGCTGGCCGAGGCGGAGGAGGCGGAGCTGGAGGTCATGCAGGAGCTCGAGGACGCCGTGGCGCACCGCGCCCGCATCACGCCGCGGCTCAAGGAGGCCGACGCGGAGGCCCGGCGCCGGGTCGAGGCCCGGGACGCGGAGGGCCGCGCCCTGACGGCCGAGCGGGACGAGCTGGCCGGCACGCGCCCCGCCGCCGCGGAGGGCGTGGGGCACCCCGGGCTGCTGGCACGGTACGAGAAGATCCGAACCGGGCGCGGCACCGACCGGCCGGCGGCCGCGGAGCTGCGGGGCACCGCGTGCGGGTCCTGCGGCACGGCGCTCAGCCCCACGGACGCCGCGACGTTCCGGGCTGCGGCGCCGGACGAGGTGCTCACGTGCCCCGAGTGCGGGGTTCTGCTCGTCCGCTCCTGAGGTTTCACGGTGCCGCTCGTGCACGGAGTGCGCGGTGCGGGGGAGCGGGGGACAGGCCGGCCTGTAAGCCGGGTTCTGTGCGCACGGCCGGTCGCCCGTGCCGTGCCGGTGACCATCCATCTAGGCCCACCGTTGCCGGTGGGCTCGAGCGGCCTACCCGGGTGCTCGGGCGAGCAGCCCTCGGACGCACCCTGTCTGGCCTTGCTCCGGATGGGGTTTACCGAGCCGCGCCGGTCACCCGGCGCGCTGGTGGTCTCTTACACCACCTTTTCACCCTGACCCGCCGCCCGGACGGACCGGGGACGGGCGGTCTGTTCTCTGTGGCACTTTCCTGCGGGTCTCCCCGAGTGGGCGTTGCCCACCATCCTGCTCTGCGGAGCCCGGACTTTCCTCGCGCCGCGACAGCCGGAGCTGCGCGGCCCGCGGTCACCCGGCCGACCTGTCCGAGGCCCATCCTACCCGCCGGTCCGGGGCGCCCGGACCGGCCCGCGGGGTCACTAGACTGCTGCGAGTGCTGATCCTCCTCCCTCCCTCCGAGACCAAGACCGCCCCCGGCGCCGGCGCCCCCGTGGACCCCGCCGTCCTGTCCTTCCCCGAGCTCACCGCCGCCCGGGAGCAGGTCCTCGCCGAGCTGGCCGCGACGAGCGCCCGAGAGGACGCGCTCGAGGTGCTGGGCGTGGGGGAGCGGCTGCGGGGCGAGGTCGAGCGCAACACCCGGCTGGGCGCCGAGCCCGCCGCACCGGCCCTCAGCGTCTACACCGGGGTGCTCTACGACGCCCTCGACCCGGCCGGGATGACCGGGGCGCAGCGGGCCGCCGCAGCAACCTCCCTCGTCGTCGTCTCGGCGCTGTGGGGCGCGGTGCGCCCCGACGACCGGATCCCGGCCTACCGCCTGTCCATGGGTGCCGAGCTGCCGGGGCTCGGCAGGCTCGCGGCGCACTGGAAGCACCACCTGCCCGCGGTGCTGGAGCCGGCGGCCGGGGACGGGCTCGTCGTGGACTGCCGGTCGGCCGCCTACGCGGCGGCGTGGCGGGGTCCCCGGGCCCGGACGGTGGGGGTGAAGGTGGTGCGGGAGCGGAGCGGTAGGCGCCAGATCGTCTCGCACATGGCCAAGCACACCCGCGGCCTGCTGGCCCGGCACCTCGTCGAGCGCGCCGCCTCCGGCGAACGCCTGGAGACGCCGCTGGACCTGCTCTCGGCGGCGCAGGAGCGCTGGCGGGCCGAGCTGACAGAGCCCACGGCCCGGTCGGCGGGCGAGCTCGTCGTCGTGCGCACCGAGGACTGAGTCCGGTGCGCGGACGGATCAGTGGCCGAACGGGTCCTCGTCGACGCCGGGGGTCCAGGTGTGGCCGCCGCGGCCCCAGCCCTCGGCCTTGACCGCCTTCCGGGCCTTGCGGGACCACTTGTCGTTGAGCCGGTCCACGTAGAGCTTGCCGTCCAGGTGGTCGTACTCGTGCTGCATGACGCGGGCGAACCACCCGGTGGCCTCGAAGTCGACCGGACGGCCCTCCACGTCGAAGCCGGCGACCCGGACCCAGTCCGCCCGCTTCAGCGGCCAGCTGTAACCGGGCACGGACAGGCAGCCCTCGGACTCCTCGTCCGGGTCCGGCGCCTCCTGAGAGATCTTCCCCGGCGTCAGCACGGGGTTGACGAGCACCCCGCGCGGCGCCACGTCGTCGTCGTTCTGGAACGTGTAGGTGAAGATCCGCAGCCCCACGCCGATCTGCGGGGCGGCGAGCCCCACGCCGTGGGCGGCGTCCATGGTCTCGTACATGTCCGCCACGAGGGCGCGCAGGTCCTCGTCGAACCGCGCCACCTTGGCTGCGGGACGGTGGAGGACGGGATCGCCGGTGATCACCACGGGACGGACGGCCATGACGCACTTCCTTCGACTTGCCGGGGCCTGCGCCCCTTCGAACCGGTTCGGGAACGACGAAAGGCCGCCCCGAGTCAACGGGACGGCCTTTCACAGTGGGTGAGCGACGGGGGTTGAACCCGCGACCTCCTGGACCACAACCAGGCGCTCTGCCGAACTGAGCTACGCCCACCATGAACGCCCGCCGGAAGACCGTGCTTCCGCTGGGCAACGCATACGAGTGTACCGCATTCCCGGAGGGCTCCGGACCACGCCGGGACCCCCGCCCGTCCGGGCCGGGGTCCCGGCGCCGGACGGGGGACTCAGGCGCCCGTGCGGGACGCGGCGATCTCCGCGGCGATGCCCTTCGCGGTCACCGAGTCCGGCCCCGGCTCGGCGGCGAACACGGCGCGGCGGTAGTACCGCAGCTCGTCGATCGAGTCCCGGATGTCGCCCAGGGCCCGGTGGTTGCCGGTCTTCGGCGGGGCCTGGAAGTAGGCGCGCGGGAACCACCGGCGGGAGAGCTCCTTGATGGTGGAGACGTCGATCACGCGGTAGTGCAGGTGCGCCACGAGCTCCGGCATGTCGCGCACCAGGAACGTGCGGTCCGTGCCCACCGAGTTCCCGCCCAGCGGGGCCTTGCCGGGCTCGGGCACCCACTCCTTGATGTAGGCGAGGACCTGCTCCTGCGCCTGCTCCATCGTCAGACCGGAGGGGAGCTCGTCGAGCAGCTTGGAGGAGGTGTGCATGTTCCGCACGAAGTCCCCCATCTGCGCCAGCGCCGCCTCGCCCGGGCGGATCACGACGTCGACGCCCTCCCCGAGGACGTTCAGCTCGTCGTCCGTGACGAGCGCCGCGACCTCGATCAGGGCGTCGTCCTCGATGGACAGCCCCGTCATCTCGCAGTCGATCCACACAATGCGTCCGTTCGAATTAGCCACCCGGACAATCTACCGTGCCGCCCCGACGCCGCCGGTCGCCGCCGGGACCGGTCGGGGACTCCCCGAGGAGCCGGGGATAGGATCGGGGCGACCACGGGTCCGTGCTGCGCCCAGCCGGGGCGCCCGCAGCCACCGGACGGGCGCATCGGGAGAGCAGTGCAGACCACTTCGACGACGCCGGCGCCGGGCGAGGGACCCGACGGCGTCCGGCCGCCGGCGGATCCCCGGAGCTCGTGGTACGACTCCGACTCGCTCCTGCGGACGGTGCTCATGGGCACGCTCGGGTCGCTCATGCTCCTGGTCGGCTCCCTGGGCGTCGGCTGGCTCGCCTCCGTCTCCCCGCTGCGGCAGGCGCCGGTCATCATCGGCATGCGCTTCACGACCACCGGGGTGATCGTCTCCATCCTCCTGCTCGCCGTGGGCGGGATGCTCCTGATCCGCGAGTGGCTGCGCCTGGGGCAGAAGCTCAACACGTGGGGACCCGGCAGCGGCCGGTGGGTGCTCATCGCCATCGCGGCGTGGGCCGCCCCCATGCTCGTGACGATCCCCCTGTTCAGCCGGGACGTGTACTCCTACATCGGCCAGGGCCGGGTGATGGCCAACGGGCTGAACCCCTACGAGCACGGCGTCTCCACGATCGACAACTTCTTCCAGCTCGGTGCCGACCAGATGTGGTCGGAGTCCCCGCCGCCCTACGGGCCGCTCTTCCTGTGGCTCGAGCAGTTCGTGGTGGCCGTCACCGGCGCGGACCCGGACGCCGGGGTGCTCTGGTTCCGGGGGATGTGCGTGCTCGCCGTGATCGCCTGCATGTGGCTGGTCCCGCGGCTCGCGCGGCTGCACGGCATCAACCCGGCCCGGGCCCTGTGGCTCAGCGTGGCGAACCCCCTGTTCCTCACGAACTTCATCGTCTCCGTGCACAACGACGCCATCATGATCGCCCTCGCCCTCGGCGGCACCTACGCCGCCGCGGTGCACCGCAACTGGAAGGGCGGTCTGCTCGG